>JBCCGE010000003.1:0-102181 GCA_039029455.1 Pseudomonadota bacterium
AGATGAGGCTCGTTTTGTCTGCAACGCCTTGGCTCCCGCTGAGATCACGCGGGTGCTTATCGACGAAGGGCAGCACTGCATGCGCGTGGTTGGGAACGATATCCGGATTTGTTCTCACAGGACCAGGTACAGGAATTAATCGGCAGTATGCGCACTGAACTTACCGATTTCGGCCAACGAATCGTAACGACTTCGTTAGCCAGCGCCGCCAGCATTATCACGGTCATCATATACGTGATCCTGATGCCCATCCTAGTGTTTTTCTTTCTCAAGGATAAAGCCAGAATCATTAACTGGTTCAAAAGCCTGATGCCGGCGGACAATCAGCTTGCACTTCGTGTTTGGAAGGATGTCGATCTTCAGATCGGTAATTACATACGCGGCAAGTTCTGGGAAATTCTGATTGTATGGCTGGCGACTTTTCTCACGTTCAGCTATCTGGACCTGCAGTTTGCAATGCTGCTCGCTGTGCTTGTTGGACTGTCGGTTCTGATTCCCTATGTTGGCGCCGCAGTGGTTACCGTGCCCGTGGTGATCATTGCGTGGTTTCAATGGGGATGGAGCGGTGATTTCTTCACTCTGGTTGCAGCCTATCTAGTAATCCAGGCCCTCGATGGAAATTTGCTGGTACCGATTCTGTTCTCTGAAGTTGTCAATATTCATCCCGTAGCAATCATAGTAGCTGTGCTTTTTTTCGGCGGCATCTGGGGCACCTGGGGTATCTTTTTCGCCATACCTCTGGCGACTTTGGTACAGGCGGTTATTATTGCCTGGCCCAAATCGACCTCTGCAGACGGTGAATCTGCGCCAGGCTGACTTCACCACCACTATCCCCTTGCGTCGTCTGACGGCGACATTTTCAGAACAACCGACAGTCCGAATCTGACCAATTCCTGTTGGGTGATACACTTTCACCGATCCTTGTTTCGGATCTCTTTTTTAGCAGTAACCTCCTTCACAACTGTAGCGCGGAAATTGAAACATTTGGCTTTATATCGGTTGATAACCCACTCTGTTAAAACTTCCCGGGGGTTCTGTCATTAAATTCGTCTACAGTGCGGGCTCTCTGGTTGACGCAAGATTGTTGCTGGATCAGCTGACATCATGCGGTATTGAAGCCGAATTGCAAAACGAGAACCAGATTGGTGGCCTAGGCGAACTTCCCGTGACTTATCCAGAGGTGTGGGTGCTGCGAGACGGTGACGAGTCAAGGGCACGTCAGATCGTCGAGCGCTTTGAACGCCAGACTGAGGGTGAACCGGTAGTATGCACAACCTGCGGAGAACCAAACCCCTCGACGTTTGAGATCTGCTGGCAGTGCAACCAATTGCTGGATTCAGCCCGGCTGATCTGACGAATCTCAAGGGTCATGGCTCGTAAAAAACGAAAAGCTCGCCGAACCCGCCCGTACAGCGGGCCCGGTTTTTTTCGCTTTCTGCTTCCGCGTTTACTGCTTGCCTGCGTGCTCATTGTTGCCGGTTTTGGTGCCTATATCGATCGTGAGATACGTTCGCGATTTGATTCCAATATTCACGCTCAGCCAGCAACCGTATTCGCTCGACCTACAGAGCTTTATGCCGGATTACCGCTGAACGCCCGCAGCCTGTCCAACAGTCTGGTGTCGCGCGGATATCGATCCGTCAATCAGATTTCGGCACCCGGACAGGTTGTGCGCAAAGGCAATTTGATGGATGTCTACCTGCGTTCGACCGTACTCGACACTGAAACGTTACCGGCCACACCGGTCCGACTCGAATTTTCCGAGAACAGCCTTCAAAAGATTATTTCTCATCGCGATGGTGCTGCACTGGACTCGGTGTTCTTGGATGCTGAACGTATCGGCACGCTGCAGCTTGGCTCTTATGAAGACCGTATCTCACTGAAACTGCACGAGATGCCGGAGCTTCTTGTTCGCGCGCTTTTGATAATGGAAGACCGCAACTTCGAGACCCATATCGGTCTGGACTTTAGCGCAATTATCCGTGCATTGTGGAACAACCTGCGAAGTGGCGAAGCGCTGCAGGGCGGCTCAACACTGACGCAACAGTTGGTCAAGAACCTGTTTTTAACGCCTCAACGAACGCTGTCACGTAAAGCTCTTGAAGCGGTGATGGCGGTCGTCATGGAGTTGCGCTACAGCAAGTCCGAAATTCTGACTTTGTATGTGAACGAAATATTTCTCGGTCAGTCCGGTAACCGGGCTGTCCACGGATTTGCACTCGCTAGCGAGTTTTACTTCGGCCGTCCTCTTTCCAGCTTGCAGTTGCACGAGACAGCGATGCTGGTTGGCATGATTCCGGCACCGTCTTATTACAACCCTCGGCGACATCCTGAACGCGCCTTGGGTCGGAGAAACCTTGTTCTGAAAACCTTGTCGGAGTTTGACGCTATCAATGCGCTTACGGCGGCAAATCTCTCAGAAAAGCCGCTCGGGGTTATCAAAACCCGAAACACGGAAAGCACTCGATTTCCCGCCTATGTCGACTATTTGCACCGACAGCTTCGGCAATATTTTTCTGATGATGTGCTGCGCTCAGATGGCTTAAAACTGTTCACATCACTCGACCTGCGCATTCAACAAGCTGCACAACAGTCTCTGTCGACATCGCTCGCTGAACTGGACGCGTCCCGCGGTTTGAAGAAAGGCACACTTCAGGGGGCCGCGGTTGTTGTCGACATCGCTAACGGCGAAATCCTGTCGATTGTTGGTGACCGAACTGCAGGCTACTCCGGTTTCAATCGGGCTGTCGATGCCCACCGGCCCGTGGGTTCACTGATAAAGCCCTTTGTTTATCTAACCGCGCTGGAACAGCCCCGTCACTACTCTTTGGCCACTGTACTTGAGGATACTCCACTAACCGTCGAGCCTCGAAACGGCAAGCCCTGGTCACCTCAGAACTACGACAAGGACTATCGCGGGTCCACGATGGCGATCGATGCTCTTGTGCACTCCTATAATGTGCCTACAGTTCGCCTGGGGCTTCAACTGGGCGTCGATTCAGTTGTTGATACCCTGCAGCGACTGGGCTCGGAACGTAGCATCGATGAATACCCGTCCACACTGCTGGGCGCCAGCGAGCATTCACCCCTCGAAATGGCACAGATATACCAGCCAGTGGCCAATCACGGCGTGCGCGTTCCACTGCGATCTATCCGTCAGATCACCACCGCACGTAACAAGCCTATCGCTCGCTTTCCGGTAAACGCCCGTCGAGTCATCAAAGAAGACAGCGCCTTTCTTCTCAACTATGCCATGCAACAGGTGGTTAGCCGCGGCACCGCTGCCCGAGCGGGTGCCGCTTTTTCGACGAAACTGCAGCTGGCCGGTAAAACCGGCACCACCGATAATTATCGCGACAGCTGGTTTGCAGGATACAGCGGCAATATTCTCACCGTAGTCTGGGTCGGTCGTGATGACAACAAACCGACAGGCCTCACCGGATCCAGCGGTGCTCTGCGGGTATGGACAGAAATCATGAAAACGATAAACCTTGAGCCCAATCATTGGATTGACTCCGAACGCATCCGGTTTCTTTCCGTAGACTCTCAAACCGGGCTTCGGGCCGGGGGCGCATGCGAAGCACCAGCGAATATACCGTTTGTGAACGGTTACCAACCCACCCAGTCGGCGCCATGCGCTGGTCTGATCGGACAGGTGCAGAACTGGTTCAATATCAGAACAATAGATTCAGTTGAGCTGTCGGCGCCCACATCTCAATCCGTCGAGAGCCGAAACAACTAGTACTCTACTGCTGCTGTTCGGTCTGTCAGCGTTGCACACACCTCTGCACCGACAAGCAACACAAGCCAGGATAAATACACCCAAACTAAAAATATCGGCACCGTGGACAAAGCGCCATAGATCAGCTGATACGAGTTGAAATTCAATATGTAATACCCGAAACCGAGTTTGGCGAGTTCAAAAAGTACTGTGGCTAACAGACCGGCAATAAAGGCATGTCTAACCTCTATTTCCCGGTTCGGTATTGCGAGGTAGAACAGCATAAAGGCGACCAGTTCAAGCAAAACCGGCAGATAGCGAAGCAGGAACCGTGTAATTCCCGCCAGAATGGCCGTATCCGAGAAGACCGTCATCGACAGCAGTGCCGAGCTCATAGACAGACTGATCACAATCAACAGCGGTCCAAGCGAGATCACAGACCAGTAGACCATCAGGCGTTGAATCCACGGTCTGCCCCGAGTCACCCGCCAGATGTCGTTGAAAGCGTCTTCTATAGTCGACAACAAAAACAGACTGCTCAACAGCAGCAGAACCAGGCCCAGTGCTGTCAGCTTGCCGGCTTTGCTGGAAAACTCCAGCAAATACCGCTCTACCGCGTCTCCTGCCGCCGGTACAAAGTTACGAAACACAAACTTTTCCAGCGATCCGGACCAGGTCTCGAATACGGGAAACAACGACAACATAGAGAAAATAACCGTAATTAGCGGCACCAATGCCAGCACGGTAGTGAAGGAAAGCGCAGAGGCCACCCTGAATATTCTGTCCTGACGAAAGCGCTTACCCAGTTGCCGGAGGAAATCCAGGCCACGGTCAAACCGCTCGAATAAATCCTTGCCGATAATGTTGTCTGAGGTGTTGGTAGCCATTACCATGGCAGTATAGCAAGGCACTCAGATCCTTAGAATCGATTTGATCACTCGTCACCATGGTAACGATCTATCACAATCCCCGCTGTTCCAAATCACGGTCGACGCTGTCCTTGTTGCAGGACACCGGTCTCGAAATTACTGTAATCAGGTATCTGGATACGCCCCCGACGGCGGTTGAGATATCCGAACTGTGCACCAGACTGGGTCTTAGTGTACGAGAGATAATCCGCAGCAGTGAGTCCGCCTATAAGGAGTTGTCACTGGAAAACTCTGAGCACTCTGAAACGAGCCTTTGCCAGATCATCAGCGACAATCCGATCCTGATGCAGCGACCTATCGTTGTAAATGGCGCTCGGGCAGCTATCGGCCGTCCACCGGAATCGGTGCTGGAAATTCTCTGACTTTTGTCTCTTCAGTTACTTGGAAAATGTCCGGGCCTGTCGGTATTGAGTGGTCCTTATCAGACATCAAGATTAGAAACAGCAAACGCATTTTTCTCAATAAATTCCCGTCGCGGTTCTACCTGATCACCCATTAACGTGGTAAACGTTTCGTCTGCACCAATTGCATCTTCGATGGTCACCTTAAGCAAACGCCGCACATCCGGGTCCATTGTGGTTTCCCACAACTGTTCCGGATTCATCTCGCCCAGTCCTTTATAACGCTGCATGCTAAAACCCTTTCTGGCGCGGGCCAGTGTCCACTCTACCGCCTCATGGAAACGTTCGGTTTTTTGTTCAGATTCACCCCAGCGTGCGGTAATACCCTCTGATTCCAACTGCTGAATTCGGCTGGCGAAGGCAATCATGGTTCGATACTCAGCACTCTCGAACAAACTGAACGGCACGGTCGTGTTGTCCTGAAGGCCGTATTGGTGCTTGGTAACGGTAAGCTCGCCGGCATCAATAGTGGACTCGACAGAATACCGTACGATTTCATCCTGATCTGCGTTGAGCGATTCCTGCAAGGATTCCACGAGCGCTGACAAACGATCTTCTGTCGCCAGATCTTCCGCTACTACCGGATTTATAGTTAACAACGCCTGCAATACATCTTTGCTGTATCGTCGCGACAGACGCGCAATGGTTTTGTCAGTCGATTGCTGATCTGCGATCAATGACTTCAGTTCGGTTCCGGTAATCTCTCGTCCATCTCCTATCGACAAAAGACCCTTCTGTGCCGCACTGTCGAGCAAATACGATGCCATTTCCTGGTCGTCTTTGATGTAAGTTTCTTTCTTTTTTGCTGTAAGTTTATACAGCGGTGGCTGAGCGATATAAATGTATCCTCTCTCAAGTAGCTCGGGCATCTGTCGATAAAAAAACGTCAGCAGAAGTGTGCGAATATGCGATCCGTCCACATCTGCGTCGGTCATGATTATGATGCGATGATAACGAAGCTTACTGACATCGAAATCATCTTTGCCGATACCGGTGCCAAGCGCCGTTATCAACACAGTAACCTCATCCGAAGTCAGCATCTTGTCGAAGCGGGCTTTTTCAACATTCAGTATTTTTCCCTTTAACGGCAGTATGGCCTGAAACTTTCGATCTCTGGCCTGCTTGGCACTACCGCCTGCAGAATCGCCCTCTACCAGATAGATTTCGCACAGTGCCGGATCTTTCTCCTGACAATCCGCGAGCTTGCCGGGCAAACCTCCCAGATCCAGAGCATTTTTCCGCCGTGTCATTTCGCGAGCCTTTCGCGCGGCTTCCCGCGCCCTGGCCGAATCTACAATCCGACTGGCAATGGTTTTTGCCTCACTCGGGTTCTCCATAAGGAAGTTACCCAGCGACTCCGCTACCAGCTGCTCGACAACGCCCTTGACCTCAGAGGACACCAGTTTGTCTTTGGTCTGAGATGAAAACTTGGGATCGGCCACCTTTACCGACAATACTGCTGTTACCCCTTCCCTGCAGTCGTCACCACTCAACGTAACCTTCTCTTTTTTGGCCAATCCGAGTTCGTTGACATAACCGTTCAAAGTCCGCGTCATGGCCCCCCTGAGCCCGGCCAGATGTGTTCCACCATCGCTCTGAGGGATATTGTTGGTGTAACAGTACGTGTTCTCCTGATAGGAGTCGTTCCACTGCATCGCCAATTCGATCTGAACACCGTCCCTTTCCCCGAGCATACTGAAGACTGTTGGGTGGAGCGCATTCTTTTTCTGATTGAGATGACGGACAAACGCTGCGATACCGCCCTCATACTCGAAGACATCGGTCTGATCCTGACGCTCGTCACTTAATTCAATTCGGATTCCGGAATTGAGAAAAGACAGCTCTCGCAAACGTTTGGCCAGTATTTCATAGTGATACTTTACCTGGCTGAATGTCTGGTGACTGGCCATGAAAGTAACGGCTGTACCGGTTGCGTCGGTGTCTGCAATCACTTGCAGCGGACCGACCGGATCACCCATGACATATTCCTGTTGATGGATTTTCCCATCCCTGTGGATAGTCAGCGTCAGTTTTTCGGACAGAGCGTTGACAACAGATACCCCGACTCCATGGAGACCACCGGAAACCTTGTAGGAATTCTGGTCGAATTTACCGCCAGCGTGCAAAACCGTCATTATGACCTCTGCTGCGCTTTTTCCACCTTCGTCTTCCAGCACACCTGTCGGTATTCCGCGCCCATCGTCCTTTACGGTTATAGATTCATCCGCATGGATGGTGACCTTGATCGCCTTGCAATACCCGGCCAGAGCCTCGTCTATTGCGTTGTCCACCACCTCAAACACCATGTGATGCAAACCGGTTCCGTCGTCGGTATCACCGATATACATCCCGGGCCGTTTTCGCACTGCGTCCAGTCCTTTGAGGACCTTGATACTGCTGGAATCGTATTCTTCTGACATTTTCAGAGAAGTGTGAATTTAGTGCGTAATTGTATCACAAACCGGTCTAGTTCCATGCTCTCTGAATCTTAAAAAACCAATTAAAATCAACTAGTTGCATGTACTGCCCGAGTCTATTAAGCCTTCCTCTCAATTTGACAGCTGAAAGTCTCCATCAATCTAGATTTCGCCCCGCCGATCCACTGTTTCACGTGAAACATTCGTCCTGTTTGTTCTGGTAAGTTTCGCGATTTTTATATTCGATTGATCAGTGCTATAAAGTGTTTCACGTGAAACAAAAAAGCCGGCTGCGCCGGCTCTTTACGTAGCATCTCTCCGTCTATCAGATTCTCATCGGCATGATGAGCCAGACTGACCTCGGATCGTCATTTTGTCGAATAATAGAAATACCATCATTTCCCTGTAGATGGAGGTCGATACTCTCTCCCCCCGCGACTTTTGCAGCATCAATAAGATAACCTACATTATATCCCGTCTCGATCTTGCCCCCTTCGTGGTTTATTTCCATTTCCTCAACAGCTTCTTCCTGTTCTGGGTTATTGGCAGTGATCCGTAACGTATTGTCTTCCAGGGTCAGCTTGACACCTCTAAACCGGTCCGTCGTCAATACTGCAGCTCTGTTCATAGTGTCGATAAACGTCGTCCGGTCCAGCGATACAGTCGTCTCCATGGTCGTTTCGAGAACACCTTTAAATTCAGGGAATTTCCCATCGATAAGCTTTGTAATCAAAACGGTATCGCCTTTACTCAGCTTGAGGTGGTTTTTATTGATCTCCACAGTGACCTCTGAATCATCGTCTCCGCCGACAAATCGATTAATCTCTGCTATTGCTTTTCGGGGCACAATAAGTTGCCGCGTATCGTTTATCGATAGATCGATATCCACATCACTTTGAGCCAGCCGATGTCCGTCGGTCGCGATCGCCCTCAGATTGTTCTGACTGAGTTCAAATAAAACGCCGTTAAGGTAGTAACGAACATCCTGAACCGCCATCGCGAATGCTGTTTTATCAAGCAACCGTTTTAGTACGCTCTGATCTATTTTGAATCGCTCTTCCCAGTTTCCAATTTCGATTCTGGGAAAGTCATCTGCAGGCAGTGTTTTCAATGTGTATCGGCTTCGCCCGGACGTTACTACAACGTTTTCTTTATCCAGTTTGAGGGAGATGTCTGCATTTTCAGGCAACATGCGGACAATATCCTGAATTTTACGGGAAGATACGGTGAAGACACCGTCATCGCCGGCAACCTTATTCACCGATTCCGTTATTTCAACTTCCAGATCTGTCCCGACCATTTTTAGAACCCCGGCTTCTACACTAAAAAACAGATTTGCCAGAATTGGAAGGGTTTGTCTTTTTTCAACAACACTACTAACCAGATTGAGAGAAGGCAGTATGTCAGATCGGTTTACTTTAATTTTCATATGTAAATTAGTAGTAGTGATTATAGAGTCGTGTGAATATGTGGTTATTCCGAAAAACCCCTATAAAATCAATATCTTAAGATATAAATAGATGTGGATAAAGCTGTGGGAAAGTATTGTAAAACGAATTGGTAACCTGTGATAAAAAGTTTTGCACACAGTTATCCACTCGCACACTGCACTTATCTACAGCTTATACAATAATTAACCACAGCGAAGACTCAGATTAAAGCCCCAGTATTCGCAATAAATTGCGATGGTCTTCTACTATTTTTTCGTCTTCAATCAACAGATCGTCTATCTTGCGGCAGGCATGCAGAACCGTCGTGTGATCACGACCGCCAAATTTGTCGCCGATCTGGGGCAGGCTCAGATTTGTAAACTCCTTTGAAAGATACATCGCCAGCTGTCGCGGTCGGGCAATTTCCCGAGTGCGTTTTTTGGACAACAAATCTGCTACCCGAATCTTGTAGTACTCAGCAACCGCTTCCTGAATATTGGAAATGCTGATTTTATGTTCCTGATAAACCAGCAGGTCCCGAAGCGCTTCTCTGGCCAGATCTGTGTCGATAGATCTTCCCGTAAAACCAGCGCTGGCCGCGATTCTATGCAGAGCGCCTTCAAGCTCTCGAACGTTTGACTTTACAGCGTTGGCGACGAAAAAAGCGACTTTCTCCGGTAGCTCAAAACCAAGGTCAAGAGCTTTTTTCTCCAGAATCGCTACTCTGGTCTCAAGTCCGGGGGGCTCAACAGCAACCGTCAGCCCACTGCCAAATCGCGAAATCAGCCGTTCTTCTACATGATCGATTGCTTTCGGTATCCGATCACTGGTGATAATAATCTGGCGCTGTCCTTCCAGTAGGGTATTAAATGTATGAAAAAACTCTTCCTGAGACTGGGTTTTGCGAGCAAAAAACTGAATGTCATCGATCAGCAAAGCATCCAGAGACCGGTAGTGCGCTTTGAACTCATTCATTGTGTTGTTTTTTAGTGCTTTAACCATGTCGTTGACGAATATTTCGGAACGCACATAGAGCACATTGGCACGCGGATTATTGGTCAGGATCAGATTTCCGGCGGCCTGCATCAGGTGGGTTTTGCCGAGTCCGACGCCACCATAGATAAACAGCGGGTTATAGGATGTACCGGGATGCATGCCCACTTGCTGAGCGGCTGCGCGCGCAAGCTGGTTTGAATCGCCCTCGACGTGCTTGTCGAAAGTGTAACCACTGTTGAGTCGACCGCCGGTATACGGACCGCTTAAAGCAGCGGGTTCGCTGGTATCACCCGTTTCCAGACTGGAGCTGCCAATTTCGCAGAGCACTAACGTTATACTGCTGTCCACCTGCCTGGTCGCAGCAATGACGTCTTCGATCAGATTCTTGCGAACATAGTCCACTACATAACGATTCGGGGCAAGCAGCCTGAGCGTGGATTCCTGCACAATCGGCTGTAGCGGCTGTAGCCATACATTGATTGTGTCGTCCGCAAGCACCGACCGTAGTTCGGTTAAACAATCTTGCCAAAGGTCGGAAGCATTCACAGGTGGATTTACTTTACAGTCGTGTTTCGCAGAGCCGAACGAGTGTATATGAGTTGGCGTTACTTTATCCACAGTGGATACATCGATTAGTTTGCTTAATTCAGTAAAAAAGATGGCGCGATCAAATTATCCGGTGTTTGTTTATGGCACGCTAAAAGCGAACTTTCCGAACGCGCATAAAAATCCCGGTAAGCGACAACCGGGTAGGTTTCAGACTGTGGACCCCTATCCTCTGGTGATTCTGGGCGCCAGAAAATCGCCCGCCATGCTGGACGCGTGTGGTCAGGGTCAGCGGGTTTTCGGTGAGGTTTATATTGTTGATGATGAGGGTCTTGCGAAGCTTGATTTGCTTGAGCGGGTGAACCAACAGGACGGATACCACCGAAGCGCTATAGAAGTGGTGCAGCAGCCTGACAACAATAAACTCACTGCCTTTGCTTTTCTCAAACCCCTGAACCAGGAGTTGGACCACAACCACTGTCTGACTGAATACAGTTGGCAACACGCCCAACTGTATGTGCCGAGAGGCGCACTGTGACCCAAGAACCGAAACTCAGGCTAGGTCACTGGCAGGGAGACTTCCATTTCCCGCAAAACATCATGGATTGCATCAAGTGCCAGGCGGATATCGTTTTCAAATACGTGACCGATGCAGCCGACACGAAAGCTGTCAGCAACGGTGAGTTTCCCCGGATAGATAACGTACCCTCTGTCGCGCAAAGCGTCGTAGAATTTTTCAAAGTCAAACTGGCTGTCTTCCGGCATTCGAAATGTGACGATGATTGGTGCCTGCAGCTCGTCGGATAAGAGCGGACTGAAGCCCATTTTCCTCATACCGTCGATCAAAAGACGACAATTGTTCCGGTATCGATCGCCGCGGCCGACCACACCGCCTTCGGCCTCGAATTCATTGAGGGCCTGACTGAACGCCAGAATGACATGAGTCGGTGGTGTAAATCGCCATTGATGGTTTTTCTCCATCGACTGCCACTGATCATACAGATCGAGACTCAGCGACGGTGAGTTACCCTCGGTTTCCAACAAAGCCGCTTTTCGGGCCAGACAAAAACCCATTCCGGGAGCGCCCTCAAGGCATTTATTGCTGGACGCACATACCGCATCGAATTTCAGAACCCGAGCGTCTATGGGCAGGGCACCAAAGCAGCTCATCGCATCGATAAGGAGTCCCTTGCCAGCAGTCGCAACAATATCGGCGATCTTATCCAGTGGATTAATGATCCCAGACGTGGTTTCCGTAAATACCACCGCGACATGGGTTATGTCGGTGTCGTTACGCAACAACCTTTCCAGTTCGTTGGTATCCGTGGGTTCATTTTCCTGGTTCTCCAGAAGAACGCTGTCGCGACCGTAGTATCGTGCAATTTTGGCGATGCGCTGACCGTAGGCGCCGTTGATACAGATCAGCACCTTTCCGTCAGGTGGCACGAAATTTCCGATCATGGCTTCTACGACAAATGTACCGCTGCCCTGAAGCGGCACAGCGACGTGACTGTCCTGCCCATGAATAATGTCCACCAGTCTTTGCAACATTCGTCTGTTCAGCTCGATAAACCCGGTGTCCCGAGAGCCGAAATCGTGCAGCATTGCTTCCTTCACCGACAAAGATGTAGTCAAAGGACCGGGTGTTAACAACAGCGGGTCACTTTTATCCGCTCGACCGCCGGGTTGATGGTTCTGGGGCATAACAATAATTATCAGGTTGATTGAATAACAACGGGATTTATACCGGGGAGGCATGGTATAAATCCAATCGATATCATGAATGATTTAGATAGAATATGTCGATCACTCACACCTACCTTCGGGCGTTTCACGCGGTAGCCACCCACGGCAGCTTTACCCGGGCGGCAGAAGCCCTGCATGTGACTCAACCGACACTTTCAGGACAGGTCAAGGCACTTGAGGAACGATATCACGTCAGGTTGTTTACCCGGTTTGGACGACGCGTAGAGCTGACAGAGTTTGGCCAGCGCGCGCTCGCAATAACAAGAAACCTGTTCCACTACGAGTATGGGGCCGAGCAGCTGTTTCGTTCCGCTACGGCACTGACTACGGGAGTACTGCGGGTGGCTGCCGACTCGCCCTACATCATTACACAGTGCCTCGCTGCATTCCAGAGACGTTATCCTGATGTGCAGATACAGGTACAGTATGGTAACTCCAGCGAGATTCGACAGTGGATCGACAGCAACCAGTCCGACATCGCTATTGTCCCGAACGTGCCTCAGGATGCAGAGAACCTGTGGTCGCTGGCGCTTCGCCCTGACCAGCTGATAGCGTTTGTTTCACGGGAACACGTCTGGTCCGACCGTCGATCGATCAGTATTCATGACCTCGCCGATCAGAGGGTCGTGCTTCGTGAAAAAGGATCCGAAACCCGTTCAATACTTGAACGCGCGCTGCAAAAGCAGTCTATTTCTCTGAAAAGTATCATTGAAGTTGGCAGCCGAGAGGGCGTTCGGGAAACGGTCGCCAGTGGCATTGGTGTCGGAGTCATTGCCGAGACGGAGATGGGCGTAGGCAATCGATTTGTCGCGCTTGAAGTCAATGATGCCGAACTGTCACATTCGGAATATATGATTTGTCTGGCGTCCAGGCGAAAAGAGAAAATTATGGCGGCTTTTCTGGAGCAGGCGGTGACCACGCTGGCCGAGCCCTAGCATTGACGAAGACTATAAAAAACATATGAGATATCGATTTCACCTCTACTTTGGCAGATCATACAATCGGCTACCGCAATTACTAAACGAATTTCAGGCAATAAGATGACGTCAGGCAAAATGATAGAAGCCAATGGTCGGCACTACCGATGGCCGAACCAACCGGTGGTCGTGGTATGTGTCGATGGATCAGAACCCGACTATATGGAAATCGCTATGGCTGAAGGCCATATGCCGTGGTTGAAAAAAAACCTGGCAGCAGGTGGAAGCGATCTGCGCGGTCACTGCGTCGTGCCGAGTTTCACCAACCCCAATAATCTGTCAATCGTTACCGGGGCACCGCCAGCGGTGCACGGTATTTGTGGAAATTTTTATTACGACCGGGAAAACGATGTCGAGGTCATGATGAACGAGCCCTCGCTGTTGCGTACGCCAACGATATTCAAGGCGTTTCAGGACGCTGGCGCCAAGGTGGCGGTGGTCACAGCCAAAGACAAGTTGCGCAGACTATTGGGCAATGAACTGGTTATGAAGCCCGGCGAAGCGGTCTGCTTTTCGTCAGAAAAGTCCGATCAGGCTACGCTGGAAGAAAATGGTATTGACCGGGTCAATGAGCGAGTCGGCATGGACGTACCACCGGTTTACAGCGCAGAGCTATCAGAGTTTATTTTCAAAGCCGGTGTGGAGTTGATGGCCTCAATGCGGCCAGACATTATGTATCTGTCAACAACCGATTACATTCAGCACAAGTTTGCACCCGGGAGCGAAGGCGCAAACAGTTTCTACGCTATGCTGGACAGCTACTGGGAAAAGCTGGACGCGATGGGCGCCATTCTCGCATTAACCGCGGATCATGGTATGAATGCGAAACACGATGAAAACGGTCAGCCGAGAGTCATTTATCTGCAGGATCACATTGATAAACTGATTGGTGAGGGCAAGAGTCGTGTCATACTGCCTATCACCGACCCTTATGTTGTGCATCACGGAGCGCTGGGTTCGTATGCGACGGTCTATCTGGACGACGGCGTCGATCAGGCGGAGTTGAAGCAGCAGCTGTCGGAGATACCCGGTATGGAATGTGTGCTGACGAATGAGGACGGCTGCCAGAAATTTGGTCTGGCACCGGACCGCATGGGTGATTTGATTCTGGTATCAGAAAAACCCATGGTGATTGGAACCAGTGAGAGCCAGCACGATCTCAGCGGTCTTGATGTGCCGCTGCGTTCACACGGTGGAATCAGCGAACAGGTGGTTCCGCTAATTTTTAATCGCAAAGTAGATTACAACGATGAACGCACGTTGCGAAACTTTGACGTCTTTGACCTGGCACTGAATCACATCGCCGTGTCCTGAGTGCAAGAAAAAACCGATTGGATTGATTATGAATACCGCCAATGAAAGCGATGTTAACCATCAGAAAATGCGCATAGCCGGTGAGCTGGTAGATGGCGACACCGGCAAAGTCATCGAGGTCATGAATCCATACAGTAATGAAGTGGTTGGAACGGTCCCCCGCGCCAGCTGTCAGCAAATTGCTGCTGCCTTCAAAATAGCCGCGGATTACAAGCCGACCCTGAGCCGATACGAACGCCAGCAGATCCTGACTAAAACCGCGCTCATTCTGGTTGAACGCAAGGAGGCTATTTCTGACCTGATCACCGCTGAATGCGGATTGAGTAAAAAAGACAGCTTGTATGAGGTTGGCAGAGCGTTTGACGTTTTTTCACTGGCCGGTCAGCTGTGCATTCTGGATGATGGCGAAGTGTTTTCGTGCGATCTCACACCTCACGGAAAAAAGAGAAAAATCTTTACCCAGCGGGAGCCGCTGTCGGCGATTTCAGCGATTACGCCGTTCAATCATCCGCTGAATATGATTTCGCACAAAATTGCGCCCGCCATCGCCACCAATAACTGTATGGTCGGCAAGCCAACCGAATTAACACCACTTACAGCGCTGCTGTTGGCCGATGTGCTCTATGAAGCCGGGCTACCACCGGAAATGCTGTCCGTTGTGACCGGCATGCCGGAGGATATCGGTGATGAAATGATCACGAATGAACATATTGATCTGATCACGTTTACCGGCGGCGTACCGGTCGGTAAATATATTGCCGAGACAGCCGGATACCGGCGGACGGTGCTCGAACTCGGAGGCAATTCTCCGCTGATCGTGATGGAAGACGCTGATCTGGACAAGGCCGCTGAAATGGCTGTACAGGGTGGAACCAAAAACTCCGGTCAGCGCTGCACAGCAGTCAAGCGCGTATTGGCAATTGACAGTATCGCTGATGAGTTTTCGGCGCGAGTCGCTGAAAAAGCCGCCAGGTTGAAATACGGTGACCCAATGGATCCGGATACTGACGTCGGCACCGTAATTACAGAGGACGCCGCGATGATGTTTGAGCGCAGGGTCAATGATGCCATTGATCAGGGCGCCAAGCTTCTTTACGGCAATGATCGACACGGCGCAGTATATTCACCCACGGTACTTGATCACGTTCCCTTTGACTGTGAACTGGTCCGGGAGGAAACCTTTGGTCCACCAATACCGATTATTCGGGTGAGAGACATCGACCATGCGATAGAAGTCTCAAACTCAACGGCATTTGGATTGTCTTCCGGGGTTTGCACGAATCGACTGGACTACGCGACCCGTTTTATAAATGAACTGCATACCGGAACGGTCAACATCTGGGAAGTACCCGGATACCGAATAGAAATGTCGCCGTTTGGTGGTATCAAAGACTCGGGACTTGGGTATAAGGAGGGTGTCATTGAGGCCATGAAGAGCTATACCAATGTAAAAACATTTTCCTTGCCCTGGGTTTAGGTCGGTTGACCGAGTTCGAATGCGCCTCATTCAACCGCAAGAAAAAGATCTGGGTGGATTTAGTGTCAGGCGCGTGCTGCCGGCCAGGGCGCACCGTAAGGTCGGGCCGTTTGTTTTCTTTGATCATATGGGGCCCGCGGAACTCCCGCCGGGGCAGGGTATACAGGTAAGGCCGCACCCCCATATCGGACTGTCGACAATTACATACTTGTTTGCTGGTGAAATTATGCATCGAGACAGCCTGGGGTACGTGCAATCCATTCGCCCGGGTGCGGTAAACCTGATGACGGCAGGACGCGGCATTGTGCACTCGGAAAGAGCCGGAGACGACCTTCAAAGCCACGCCAGTCTACACGGAATACAGTCATGGATGGCGCTTCCTGATAGTGACGCCGAGCGTGATCCGGAATTCGTTCACTATCCGGCGGATCAGCTACCTCGCTTTATGCTCGGAGAAACTCAGGTGACCGTCATCATGGGTTCGGCATATGACCACACATCGCCAGTGATCTGTTATCTGCCGACTCTGTACCTGGAAATTGTGGTACCCGCAGGTTGCAGTATCAATCTGCCGGAAGGCTATCAGGAGCAGGCCGTTTACGTTGTGACTGGCGGGATAGAGCTGGATGGGGTGCCGGTAGCTGCCTGCGAGATGGGCGTGGTCGAAACCTCAGAGGCCACGGTAAGTGCGGTAAATGACAGTCGCGTTGTGGTGATTGGCGGATCGGACCCGGGCGATCGAAAACTCTGGTGGAATTTCGTTGCCCGTGATTGGGATCGCATTGAACAGGCCAAGTCCGACTGGAAAGCCAATCGTTTCGGGCGTGTGCCTGGTGAGACAGAAATCATCCCGCTTCCGGAGTAGCCGTCGTGTTCAGTCATTTCACCTTGGGCAGCAACGATTTGAATCGATCGCGACGGTTTTATGACCCGTTGTTTCAAACCCTCGGATATTCATTGCTATACAGTGAAGATGATGCGTATCTGATGTACGGTCGAAAAGACGAAGAGTTTCCGCACATTTTCATTTCCAGACCCTTCGACGGATTGCCCGCGACATGGTCAAATGGTTTTCATATTGCTTTTAATAGCGCAGATTCAGAGACTGTAGACCGATTTCACTCCACTGCACTGGCGCATGGGGGTTTTGACGAGGGCGGGCCTGGACTCCGGTTTCAGTATGCCGAAGACTATTACGGCGCGTACATTCGCGACCCCGATGGAAACAAGCTGCAGGTCGTGTGTTACCAGCAGGGTCGTTCGTCAGGGTATACGGGTATCGACATATCCCATATCACCCTGGGACATACTGATTTGTTAAAAGCAAGAAAATTCTACGGAGCCGTTTTCGATATACTTGGTTATGTCGATAAACCGGAAGAAGGCGACGACACGTCGTGCGGTTTTGCGTATCCCGATGAGGAATTGCCGGTGGTTTATATACAGCAGCCTTTTGACGGCAGGCCAGCTTCCTGGGGAAATGGCACACATACGGCGTTCCATGCCCCGACTAGAGTCGCGGTACAGGCTTTCCATACGGCCGCGCTCGCTAACGGTGGAACGGACGACGGCGCGCCGGGTCTGCGGCCGCACTATTCGGCTAACTACTACGCCTGCTACGTACTGGATCCCTTTGGCAACAAACTTCAGGCGGTTTGCCGAAAGCCCGCTTAGCGCCTGAGTGATCGCAGCCGGCGGTTTTGCGGTCCCTGCGCGAACACAGAAGCGTCAAAATACAGGACCACAAAACCGAAGATGTTGATCGATACCGACTTACTTGACGGTAATCGTAATCTGCCTGGAGGTCACAGCTTTGTCATGGGCCACATGTTTCCAGTCACCCAGTAGCATTTGCAGCGTGTGCTCGCCGGGTTCAAGTTCAATCGTGGTTTCAGTCTGGCCTTTTCCGAAATGAACATGATTGCCATCCGATGGAATTGGCAGGTCAAGCGACGGCAGCGGTGCATCAATAATCAGATGATGGTGCCCGGTATTCTCAAGATTTGAGCCTGCGGGTGCGACACCTGCGCCGGTCAGGCCAAAAATGACTTTAATGGGATTGGTGACCACTTCGCCATCGGCCGGTGAGATTATGTATGCACTGGCTTCTTCGGAGATAGGTGATTTCTCGAGAGCATGAGAAGCGGATACGAACAGAGCCAGAGGCCCGAGAACAAGCGAGAGAACAAATTGTCGAATCATGGAACGTCTCCAGGTTTAGGTTTAACATATACGCACTACACGTGAGACTCCGCTTTTATTCCATTAATTTTTAGTGTTTTGAAACCCAACCAGCAATTCAAGCAACGACTGACCGAACTGCTTCCACGGCTCTATCGATACGCGCGCGTGCTGACACCGACAAGATTCGACGCGGACGACCTGTTGCAGATGACCTGTGAGCGCGCATTATCCCGATGGCATCAGCTCAATCTGGACGGACCGATGGATCGATGGGCGTTCACCATAATGAGTTCGGTCTGGAAAAACGAATTGCGGTCGCGGGCTATACGTCAGGGGCAGGGGTTTGTGGCGCCGGAGTTGCTTGAATCCGAGGATGACGAGTCAATTCAACGGAATATTTATCTCAGGCAGGTGTTAGAACGGGTATCACAGCTTCCCGAAACGCAACGGGAAACGGTATTGCTCGTCTACGTGGAAGGTTTTACCTACCAGCAGGCTGCGGATGTAATGGCAATTCCAATAGGCACCGTTATGAGTCGGTTAACGCGCGCGCGCCAGACGCTCAGCAAAAGTCTGAAATCTGGCGGCAACATTGATGAGCAGGAGTCACTGGCATGACCTCAATCGACAACAGAGAGTGGATGAACGAGAAACTGGTCGCATATCTTGACGGAGAGCTTCCTGTCGGCGAGGCCGCCGAAGTTGAGGAAATGATTGCAAACCGAGCCGACGTCAAGGACGCTTACGAGAAACTGGTGCGACTCAATCCGCCTTTTAAAGAGGCCTTCGAACCCTTACTGGCAGCACCCATACCGGAAAAGTTGTCAGATCTTATTGCCGATACTCCGCTGGAGTCCGACGATAACCCGTCGGGTCGACGCCGGGGGGGCTTTCTGGCCGCGGCGTTGGTTGGATTGCTTGTGGGCGGAGGCGTAACCACGATGATGTGGCGTACACCATTGAATCAAACCCCGGACTGGATCAGTCAAATTGCCAACTACCAAAGTCTTTATATCAGGCCTACGGTAGAGTCTGCTCCGACCGTTGACTGGAAGCAGGTAGAGAATCTGATCGAGTCCAATCTGGGGCGACAAGTGCCGGTGCCCAATCTTTCGCAGAATGGTGTTGAGTTCAAGCGCGGTCAGCTGCTGCAGGTCAACAGTAAACCACTGGTGCAACTGGCGTATCTTCCGGAAGCCGGGATCCCTCTGGCGATTTGTATTATGCGGGACTCGCACGCTGAAACCGTTATCGACAGCCCGCAGTACGGCAGCAGCCACGGGCTCTCATACGCCGCATGGCAGCATGGAGATTTAAAGTTTGTACTCGTTAGTGACGCGCCTTCCGATCGCGTTCGCGAATGGGCGGCTACAGCGATTGCGCAAACTGTGGATAGTTAACGTTTTAATCGATTGCTATAGAAACAACCGAGGTGAAAAGCTCGCCGCCTGTGGCGAATTCTCAACAGATCGAACGGCGGTGGATAGCATCAAATCAGCATCCGCCGGACCGAACTGGAGGGCGCAGAACTCATAGGCGATGTCGATAACGGCTTTCATTTCATTTTCACCAAGACCGTCAAAGTCGACGCCACCGCGCTCGTTCGTACACCACAACTGAACCATATTGCGGACGAAAAGTGGGAGCTTCAGGTCGCCTGTTGCTCTGTATACGTGGCGTTTGAGAACATCGCTGTGGCCGCTGCGCTGATTGCATTGCTCCGACAGCGACTCCAGCACCTGATAAAACACGAAGTGTTTGTCTGAAAGACGACTGGTTTCATTCGGACTTGCGGGTTCAGGTGTGCCGGTGTCGGATGGTTCGAAGTTGTCGCTTTTTTCCTTGCCGGTAAATTTTTCGAGCATTAGATGACGGAGATCACGTCTCAGCTCCGGACTCAGTTCATAATTGACACTCAAGGATTGTGTGACGGTCAGCACCTCCCGAAAATATTCCTTGAGGCCCATATTGAGCGCATTCAAACGCTCGATCTCATCAAGCCACTCGGTTTGGAAGGCCTCCATTTGATCTGTTTGCAGAGAACCGCCCAGCCTGGCAGGCAGCTCCCTGCGAATATTTTCGACGATATGGCCGAATTCATTCATCGGCCTTGTTTGCCCGGATTGACCGCAGCTAGTTGAAATTCAGGATAGCCAATTTCATAGTGCTCGGCAAAATCCAGCCCTCGTCGTTCGGTTGAAGAGGTCACGCGTAAAGCGATAATCTTGTTGACGAGGCCAAAAATCATCAGTGCACCAAGGAACGCCCAGAGCATGCAGGACATCGCGCCGGCCAGCTGGATAATAATGATCTCCGGATCAAACATGTTCCCTTCCAAAAACAGACCGGCCGCCAACGTGCCCCAGAATCCGGCAAAGGCGTGACAGGGCACCGCACCGACTGCGTCGTCGACACCCATCTTGTCGAGTGCATTGATGCCGACAACCGATACAACTCCACCAACAGCGCCGGTGACTGCCGCGAAGGCCGGTGTCATCGTGGCTGCCCCCGCTGTTACGGCTACCAGTCCTCCAATACTGGCGACTACCGTGCTGGTTAGCAGAATGTGTTGTCGGCCAATCCACATCGTCACCACGCCGGCGACGCCGCCAGCTGCGCCGGCCATTGTGGTGTTAAAAAGTACTCTGGGGGTTGACTCATCAACAGTGCCGGAACTGCCCAGGTTAAAGCCGTACCAGCCAAACCAGAGGATGAAACCGGCGAGTGCCACCATAGTGAGGTTGTGTCCGAGTATCGGTCGCTTGGAGCCATCGTTGGCAAAGCGGCCCAGCCGCGGGCCCAAAATTATTGCGGCGGCAAATGCACACCATCCGCCCGTCGAATGCACAACCGTGGCTCCGGCAAAATCGATGAACCCCGCTTCTTTGAGCCAGCCACCCTCGGCCCAGGCCCAGCTTCCGAAGACCGGATAGATAATTGCGGACATTAAAACCGAGATTAATATATAGGATCCAAAATTTATCCGCTCCGCTAACGCACCGCTGACAATGGTCGCGGCAGTCGCCGCGAACATAGTTTGATACGTAAGGAAAAGAAGCTCGCCCGGATCGTCGGGGTTGAGCAGAAACTTGGATGTCCCGTACAAACCGCTGGGATTGTCGCCCCACATCAGTCCGTATCCGAAAAGCCAGAATACAAGCATGACAACGCATAAATCGACGTAATTCTTCATCATGACGTTGATTGTGTTTTTAGCCCGGACCATGCCGCTTTCCAGCAGCGCAAACCCGGCCTGCATGAAGAAAACAAGAATTGCCGACAGGGCAATAAAGACAATGTCTATCTTGTCTGCGACCGACAGAACAGACTGGGCATGGGAGACTTGTGGCGCGATCCCCAGCAAAAGGACCAGACACAGCGAACGGATATGAGGCAATGTCATCTTGGAAATCTTGGAAACGAGTTAAATAGAGGTGTCGATGGGGTGTCAAAAAGTGTCCACATCGACCGCGTGATTGAGTCGAAACCAATGGTTGGCGGTTGGTTTCGCCCATACGTTCTTTGCTTATTTGTTGAATTATAGTACGTTATTGTTAATAGAAACTTAATAATGACGGTCCGTGTCTATAGGAACGTAAATCCGCATCCTGCTATTGGGGACATTGAGTAGCAAAATCTGACTGAAAATGCAGCTGAAATAATGAACAGCCGGGGCAGTGCCGGAATCACGCAAGGTCTGGATCATTTGGGTTTAGCCGTGAACGATCTGCAGAAAACGCGGGATTTTTTCGTCGATGTGCTCGGCTGGCGCGAATCAGGCTTTGATCCTGGTTATCCCCGAACGGCGGTTACCGATGGTACTGTGCGTTTGACGCTTTGGCAGGTCGATCACTCTCAGCAGGTTGAGGGGTTTGATCGTCGCAGTAATATTGGTCTGCATCATCTGGCCCTGTCCGTGGCGACAGAAACAGAGCTGTTGGAAATCTGCGCTAGAATGAAACATAACGATATTGATATCGAGTTTGAACCCGAACCGGTCGGGGAAGGACCGAGAAAACACATGATGGTCTACGAACCCGGTGGCATTCGGATTGAGTTTATCTGGTCCGGGTACTCGAACTGAAAGCAAGCTCAGCGGATAAATCCGATACGGTGTGATCCGTGATTGCAAAATCGCTGTCAGTTACTTCTGGGGGCCTGCTCTGGATTCGTCTCATCCAAACTACCGTATTGATAAAGAGTAAATATGAAAGCAATCTGGTTTGAAAAAACAGGTGACGCCCGTGATGTACTTGAATATGGCGAGCGTTCCACGCCGACACCCCGGGCCGGAGAGGTTCTGGTGCGACTGTCCGCGACGGCGGTAAATCCGTCCGATGTCAAAAAGCGCGCCGGGGCTCAGGACCCGGGGTTTGAAGACGGCTACGTGATTCCCCACAGCGACGGTGCAGGCGTCATCGAAGCGGTCGGAGACGGTGTGGATAGCGCGCGAATCGGGGAGCGTGTATGGGTGTATCAGGCACAATTCCAAAGGCATCTGGGCACGGCAGCGCAGTACGTAGCTGTGGACAGTTTTCATGCGCCACTGTTGCCGGACAATATTGATTTTCCTGTTGGTGCCTGTATGGGAATCCCGGCAATGACGGCACACAG
Organism: Pseudomonadota bacterium; assembly: GCA_039029455.1. Classification (GTDB taxonomy): domain Bacteria; phylum Pseudomonadota; class Gammaproteobacteria; order Arenicellales; family Poriferihabitantaceae; genus JBCCGE01. The sequence goes on from JBCCGE010000003.1 coordinate 22,753, forward strand.
GGCGGTGTTTGCGGATGGTGAAGTTGAAGGCCAAACGCTTTTAGTAACGGGCGCTGCGGGCCGGGTGGGTTATTACGCAGCCCAGTGGGCAAAAATGGCGGGGGCAAGACTTGTCGTAACGGCGGGGACAGATGCGAATCTGGCGTCGATAGATCATCTTTCTCCGGATCTGGCGATCAACTATCGAAACCAGTCCGTTGCGGACAGTGTGCTCGATTTTACTGACGGAAAGGGTGTTGACCGGATTATCGATGTGGAGTTTGGAAAGAACGTCGATGACAGTGTTGCCATGTTAAAGACCAACGGTTCAGTGGCAACGTATTCTTCGTCTCAGGATCCCAATCCCAAAATACCCTTCTATCCACTGATGTTCAAAAACATCCTGCTTCGAAATGTACTGGTCTATAACATGCCGGCTGAGGCAAAACAGCTAGCGATAGAAGATATTTACGACGGATTGGCTACCGATACACTCGTTCATCGAATTGGCCTGACGGTCTCACTTTCGGACACTGTGCAGGCACACGAGGCGGTGGAAGCCGGTGGACTTAACGGCTGCGCGGTGATGACGATTGAGTGACTGCCGAGTTCGACCAGTCCAGCCTTCAGTCCAACTCGATGCCGAGTTGAGCGCGCTTTTTCTTTGACAGACCGCCGGCGACCAGTCGATAGGACTCGGTGAGGTAGTATCTGAGGTCATCTTCGTTGCCGCCAACATCGTACATCTGAATCCATTTCATACCCCTTGAGGCCATGTAGGGTGCCGGGCGATAACCGCGCTCTGTCTTGAGAATTTCGAAGTCCATTTCGTGCGTTTTGAAGGTGAATGCCGGGCCGTCAGTTTTCTCCCAGCCGCCAATAGCGAACACTTTACCACCCACTTTCCAGACGTGAGCATCGCCCCACATCACACTGTGCGAGGTTGCGGACATGGTTTCGCAGAACGAATTAAATTGTCGGTAATTCATACTGACCCCGGCAAAAGTTTAGCCCGAATATTTCTTCAAGGTCGGGACTTTAAAGGCAGACCGGCTTTTCCAAAGCAGTCAAATGGGAAATGCACTCTAGATCGAAAAATATGTATGGTCACAATCGACCCAACTTTAAAAATATTCGGGCTGGTTTTAGTGGCAAGACACTAACGGGTGAAAGCAGATCGAATCAATCCAAATGCGGCAGCGGAGAACACGACTGCCATGGTGTTGTGGATATGTCGATGAAATCTGCGATACGCCTTCATTACGCCGTGAAGTGAGAACAGCATCAAGTACAAGACATAGACGAAATACCCGATAACAATGCACAGTGTTGCGGCGATACTGACCGCAGTTAAATTGTCATCTGCATCCAGGCCTATAGATAACGCAGTCATCCATGCCACCAGAGCCTTTGGGTTGGAAAGGTTCAACAGGAAGCCCCTTGAAAACAAGCGACGATCTGCCGCTATGTTCCGGGTTTCTATGGAACCTCGACGGCCGTCTCGAAACGAGCTGATCGCCAGCCACAACAGGTACAAGCCACCGGCAATCTTGAGCAGGCCTAACACATAGACTGAACTTTGCAGTACGGCACCCATTCCGCTGACTGCCAAAACCCCCCAGACAGCCAGACCACAGGTAAGACCAGCACCATAGACCAGTCCGGACTTACGGCCATGATGCATTGCAGTCACCGCAGTGGATAGCGTGGCTGGACCCGGGGCCGCGGCGACCACAAAAAATGCCAGACCGGTTGAAAGCAATGAAACGACATCCAGCATCGTTTTCAGCAACCCCCGGGTCGTGTTTGAAATTGGTATGCCAGGTTGGCAGGGTCTGCGTTGACACTGCGGCTTACAAATGAGAAAGACAGCTGGTCTGCCATATCTAGTCTCTGGAGGCGAAGGCGAGTTTTGCACCCATGAGTGCGAAAGCACCGGCGAAGGACTTTTGAATCCAGTTCGCCACAACCGGAGAGCCGACAACGTGATGTCGAATGCGATCAGCCATGCAACCGTAAACGACGAATATCAAAAAGGTCATGAACATGAAGACGCTACCCAGAGCGATCATCGAAACAGCCGGGTTAACTTCGTCGACGGGAATAAACTGGGGCAGAAAGGCAAGAAAGAAAATTGTCAGTTTGGGGTTGAGAATATTGATCAGAAAGCCTTTCAATGCAATCGTGGCGGATTTGTCGGGCTTCGGAGAATCGCTGAAAGTCAATTCTCCATCTGACCTCAACATCGACCAGGCCAGGTACAACAGATAAGCGACTCCCAGAAACTTGATCGTCTGAAATGCGATTGCACTGGTATGGATCAGGATAGCCAGCCCGGTGATGCTCGCCAGCAGCGACGGCACGATGCCAAAAGTACAGCCAATGGCAGCAAACACGCTGGCTCTACGACCTGCAATCAGGCCTGTAGCAATTGTATAAAGAACGCCGCTGCCCGGCATCAGAACGACAAGAAATGAAGTAGCGAGAAATTCGAGAGTGATCATTGTTTTTCGGAGAGTTCAGACTCGGTCGCTTCAGCGGCCGCGGTGACAAAGGCGGATATCAATGGATGCACACAGTCGGTCAGCGCGGAGCGCTCAGGCTGGAAGGCGGTGCCGATAAAGAATCGATTGTGAGGAATTTCCAGCGTGCGAGGATCACCATCTGTATCAAAGCCGGAAAAACAAAGGTCACTGTGATCAAAAATTCCGAGATAGTCTCTGTTAACACCAAATCCACAAAAATAGTCCTCTGTGATTTTTTCGGACTGGTAAATGTCGGTGATTCTGGAGCCTTTGGCCAAAAAAATGTCTGCACTTTGATCATACAGTCTGCATGATAAACCTGATATCAGAGGCATTTTGCAATTCGGATTGATCTCGGCATTGTCTGCCTCAGGATAGTCCAGAGCATTGCGGGCAAACTCAAGGGCGGCGTGCTGATACCCACCACATGTTCCCAAAAACGGACGATCGTTCACTCGGGCGTAATGAATGGCCAGTAGTACATTTTCGGTGTTCGTGTAAGGACTGGCCGGGACACACCAGATGCCAGAAAACTGTTCCAGAGACCTTAAATTTACCTCTTGCGAATGAATCCATTGATAGTGAATTTCCATGGACATAGCATTGGCTGCATAGTCCAGCGCAAGCGGAATAGCCTGGTGTGCGGTTACGGATTGCTGATAATCCCCGACAAGTGCGATGGATGACGCATTCATTGGACTTTATTGTTTCTATAGACAGCGCTTCAATTGAACAGATTTCAGACCAGGATCGTCAAAACTTCTCACAAGCACTTCTGTGGTTCGGCGAAAGAAACAGTTTATACCGGCCAGACAACCCGCATTTGAGAGTGCATTCTGAATTGTGCGCTGACTGTTGACATCAAAACCATCAAAAGTACCGGCTTGTCAGCCAGCCTGCAAGTACTCCCAGCAACATCGCGATGGGGGCAAAAATCAAAGGACCAATGACGAGCTCAATTCCGTGAGGCCAGCTCAGGAACTGTTTATCCGGCAAATACGATCGCCAGTGCGTTGTATTAGCCCAAACAATGATCAGGACAATTGCAGTAACTCCACCAAAAAACATTGATCGCCTGTAATGAACCGAGCGGACGAATTTTCCGACTACCCACATCACCAGAGTCAACAGCAAAAGGGGCAACAGCCCGAGAGCGCTGGTTATCAACAGATTTCCCTTTTTAACAACATACTGGTCAGCAACGGCTTTAGTCAGACTGGTGACATCCATGCCTTCCAGAAAACCACTGAATATCATTGAGGCACCCGGCGCAATCAGAACTACTGCAGCAGCAACCAACCAATAGGAGCGCAGCGATTCAGTCGCATTCAGTTTGTTCATAGAAGCTAAGGACCACATTCCGGATTTTCAGCCCATTCTAAAGCAACGCGATCTGCGCAGCGGTCCGCAGGCGGACCCATAATAATCTAAACCGCTTTACGAAAACCGGAGGGGTAAACGCTGGTACGTTTCGACCGGATCCCCCGGGTCGGTTTCTGCTGCGGATCAAAAGCCCAGGTGACGAACACTCAGCAGGTTCGGGATGAACTTCGCCAGTCGGCGGCTTCCTGTAGCAGCCAGTGCCGAAATGCGGACACCTTACTTGTTTCTGCCAAACTGACGGGGCTGAGCAGATAATAAGAAAAAGATAATGATGTATTGAGCGCGGAATCAAAAGGATGCACCAGACGACCGGTCGCGATATCGTCGGCAACAAGAATATCGCCGACCAGCGCGATGCCCTGTGCTTCAATGGCCGCCAGTATCGCCATGGATTCCATCGTATAGTGCGGCCCGCGGGTTGGGTCGACATCCTTATAACCAGCGGCCAGCAACCACATCCGCCAGCTGGCCTCATCATCTTTCCAGTCGATGTGCAGCAGCGTATGGTGGCGCAGATTCTTTGGGTTTTTCAAACCGTATTCTCCGGTCATAAGCTCAGGGCTGCAAACCGGAGTGTTGATTGGACTAAACAAATGGTCTGAGCAGACTCCACCGTAGCCACCCGGTCCAAAGCGAATCGCAAGATCAGCCTCCCCTGCAGCCAGATTGACCCGAGTGTCGGTGCCGTCAATTCGAACTTCGATATCAGGATACAGGCTTCTAAATCGTTCCAGACGTGGAACCAGCCACTTTGCACCAAAGGATGGACTGACACTAACGGTAATCGAGCTGAAGTTATTGTGTTTGCGAATTTCGTCGACACCCTGGGCCAGCTTGTCAAAACCCTGGGCCAGAAGTGGCAGTGCAGACTGGCCCGCTTCCGTTAAACGCAGCGAACGTGTCAGTCTGAGAAATAGTGGTACACCCAGCTGTTCTTCGAGCACCTTTACATGATGACTGATTGCACCCGGCGTCACATTCAGCTCGGCCGCAGCATTTTTAAAACTCAGATGACGGGCCGCGGACTCAAAAGCACGCAGTGCGTTCAGAGGAGGAAGTCGGCGATTCACTATCTATAAACTAAATTTTCTAATGCATTAGACCAAAAATGCTGGTTTGTGCAAATCACATTTTCACGATTATTATCAATTGAAACAGCAAGAGATTTACTGAACACCCGATACCGTATCAAATTACAGATGAGAGATTCTAATCTATATATGATTCAGTCTGGACGTTCGGACCCAGCCTGGAGCGCGTTTTGCGACTAGGCACATACGGACTTGGCGTTGTTCTGGTCACAGTATCAGCAGTCGTTTTCAGCACTGCTGGCGTGTTTACAAAAGGAGTCGACGCGGGTGCCTGGGAAATTATCTTCTGGCGCGGGGTGTTTGCAGCTGCGTTTACCACTGCGTACATCATCTGCCAGCGATCGTTTCGACGGGATTATGTGATGATGGGCAAGAGTGGATGGGCTGTCGCCTTAATTGGTGCATCAGGCACTGCGGCGTTTATTCCCGCATTCAAGATGACGACGATGGCGAACGTGATGTTGATTTACGCCTCCGCCCCACTTATCGCGTCGGTACTGGCCTGGATTTGGATTCGCGAGCGAATATCACTGCGCGTGCTTCTGGGTTGTATCGGCGCTATTGGCGGGGTGCTCATCATTGTTCGGGGTTCTGTGGGTCACGTGGACTTCAGAGGTGACTTGCTGGCGCTTTGGATGACTTTTGTGATGGCAACGCTGATGGTGATCTATCGGCGATATCCGTCAACGCCGGCTGCCGGTCCTGCAGCGATGTCGTCGTTGGTTCTGCTTCCCATAGCGGTTGTGTTCAGCAATCCGTTTGCCGTCTCTTCGGCCGATTTTCTGGTGACTGCGGCATTCGGTCTGACATTTGCGATAGCGTCTGTTTCTCTTGCCGAGGGCATGAAGCGGTTGCCTGCCGGTGAAACAGCGCTGATAAGTGCTTTGGAAACTCCGCTAGCACCTGTATTTGGTTGGTTGCTGTTTGCAGAAATTCCTGCAGACAGTACTTTTCTCGGTGGTGCGATTATTCTGATTGCGGTGCTGGCGACTCAGATTTATCCGTTATTCGCAGCAAGCAAATTCTCAAAACGCGATTGAGTTCATCCGCATAACAACGGAAAAAAGATAGGGTTATACATTGGATAGGCAACTGGAAGTTTGCGGTGTCGTCTTCAATGATTTAGAGTGAGCCCCGTAAATTCCTGACGGTCTCAACGGGGCGTAATAAAACCAGACTTTAAAGTCTCTCCTGAAACCACAGACGAGCCTGTGTGATCGACTCACTAACTTCGGCGTCCTGATCATAGAAGCTGAATTGGTGGAACGGTGATTCCAGTTCGGTTTCGATCCAGTGCAGCTTTTTGTCGTCGCTTGCAATGTTCTCATAGTATTTACGTGTGTATTGCGGCAACACCGCGCCGTCAGAGTGAATCATCAGAGTTGGTGTTTTCAGGGCTTTCGCAGACGGCATCGGATCGATAGTCAGCCAGTCTTCCCACGTCATTACCGCAAACTTATCGGCATTCCACTCCGGAACCGCTCCGCGATCAGGGTTCAAATAATAATCATAAGGACCGAACATTGCCGCTGTTTCATCTGTGGTTGAAATGCTTGGTATGTATTGCATATTGCCGGTACTGGCATAAAGTTTCTTTGCAGACCGTGCAGCATCAATTTTCGACTGCACGCCTTCTTCGCCGCCGTAAAACAGTTTTACCGCTTCAGAATCATGGAGCCATGAAGCCGTGGTGACCACCGACCTGATCCGATTGTCCTCAGCTGCCGCCATTAATGTGTACATTGACCCGGCACAGATTCCCAATGCGCCAATTCGGTTGCCGTCAACATCGGCCAGACTTTGCAGAAACGTCACGGCGTTTCTAATATCCTCAATTTTCTGTTGTGGGTTTTCGTAAAAACGGGTGTCTCCGCCGCTTTCACCAAAATTTCGGTGGTCAAATGCAAGAGTAATAAAGTCTCTGCCGGCCAGTTTGCCGGCGTACAGACCGGACATCTGCTCCTTTACTGTCGTCCAGCTTCCGGAAACCACGATAGCCGGGTATTGTTTCTCAGGATCATAGTTGGCTGGCAGATAAAGATTTCCCACGATGGAATCTCCCGCGCTGTCAAACTCTACCTTCCGAATTTGTCGACCTGCACCTGTTTCCGTAGCGTCTGCATTTCGTTCATTCATCTCAATAACCTCGTTTAAAAAATTCAGATTTCCCTTTTGGCCATGCATGATCAGAGTCTTACTCATGATTTTCCACTGACCACTCTCAAAGACAAGCTTGTGGTGATAGCGACCGTAAGCGTCCCAGTACTCCAGTCCATCTGCATTATGGCTGGCGTAGACGTGAGAATATGACTCAGCCTGGTTGCCTTCCACATGGATTTCAAAATTACTGAGCAGATGGTGAGTGTCGACTTTCTGCAACAACTGCTTCCATCCATCTACAAGTTCCGACGCCGTGGTGAGTCCGCCCGGCTGACCGGAAAGACTGGAATAGTCTACAAATACATCCTCTTTGAATTGATCGCGAGCGGTATCCCATTGTTTGGTATCAATCGCGTTGATCATTCGAACAATGTTTTGTCTGATCTGATCGCTTGCTTTGGAACCTGCACTTGATGACACCGGAGACAGCATTACTGCGGTCGAAAAGAGCAGGATCGGTACAATTTTGAAAGTAGTCATCGTTTATCCCCTGTCTGTATTTAACGGCTGATAAGCCGGGTCCGACCGGTTTTTCAGCAGGAATAAAAATGTACCAATGGTTGATTAGAATGGATTGAAGATTACTGCTTGATGTTTTGTATTTTCTTGCTCAGGACTTTCCCGCAAATTGCTTTTGAAACTGGCCGGGAGTTATGCCGAAATGGCTTTTGAACGCTCTGGTGAAATGCGACTGGTCTGTAAAGCCGAGGTTCAATGCCACAGACGCAATATCGTTTTGCGGCATTGCCAGCATCAGTTCAGACTTCTCCAGCCGCTTTTGCAAGAGATACTGATAGGGGGTAATACCTGTCAGCTTTTTGAATTCGCGCAAAAAATAATATTTGCTGCACCCAAGTAAATCGGCCAGGTCATCTACCATCACCGGTTCGCTGACATGGGAATCAATATAAGCACTGACCTTATCGACCTGAATCTGGTCGAATTTTGACAGCGACGACTGCGCGTTCTGAAGATCCGGGTAGTTTGAATAGTTTTGAATGTAATGTGTCGCTAGCAGCGATAACAGATTCCTGAGATAGGTGTATCCATTTCGACCGGCGGCTTCGGCCTCTACAACGAACAACTCAATAATGCCCTTTATCGTCTGGTCCTGAACGTTGTAGTTGTTCAAAAAGCGCAGCTGGTGTTTTTTTATGCTGGTTGTGCAGTTCTCCAGAAATGTTTCTTCTTCTATCGCGAGGATGACAAAATAACACGGCTCATCAATAGTATGAGAAAAAGCACTGTTCGGAGGATTAATCCAGATGTCTCCCGGACTGGTTTTCAGCGCTCTCAGCCCGACGTCGGTTCTGACACTCCAGTGCAGATCCTGTTGGAGCGCCAAAGCAAAATAAAAATAAGGAGTGTAGACATCTGTTGGATAAAAGTGTGGTGAGCTCCCCTGTTCCAGAATAACTCCCGACCAGTCCAGACCGTCACTGGAAAAATTAATCTCCAGAACTTCGCCACAATTGGAAAGACTGTCGGTTGCGTGATCGAAAAATTTCAGTCTGCTCTTCATACTGACTAAATACTGATTAGCATTAATGAACCTGCAGCCCGCGGGATGCTTTAATTTCTCGCAGTTCGCAGCCAGCAGAACCTGTTGTTCTGTTTACTCGCATACCGTCGTCGGCTGCTGTAATCTGGAAGACAGTTCGAGGAAGCGTTCTCCAGCCTCCGCAATCAGTCGCTGCGTTATGCGCACAGCCGATTGTGACTGTCCCAGCCCGGCAGATTGCCCGCTCAGGTAAGAAGAGAACTCCGTCGAGCCATCGGCTTCTGCCTTCACTTTGAACTGCGAGAGCACACCATAACCCATGGGAAAGGTCATAGGCTGCGCGTGAATCGGGCCAAGCTCACGGGTTAGTCGGGTGGCGAAGCCACGAGCCGGTCTTCCGGAGAACACGTTGGTCAGAACGGTACCATTGTCGGGCGCCGCGGCCAGCTTTTGGCGATGAAAGTCGTTGGCCCATGACTCGTCAGCGAAAAGATACGCGGTACCAATCTGCACAGCGGATGCACCCAGTGCGAAAGCCGCCGCTATACCGCGGCCATCGCCGATACCACCCGCTGCGATCACCGGAACACTGACGGCATCGACAACCTGCGGTACCAGCGCCATTGTGCCCGCCTGCTCCGCAACAGTTTTGGACAAAAACATCCCGCGATGACCGCCCGCCTCGGTACCCTGCGCAATTACTGCATCACAGCCGTGCTGTTCCAGCCAGATAGCTTCCTCGACGGTATTGGCTGAGCTGATCACTCGACATCCGGCGGCTTTAACCCGTTCGACCAGTTTTGATTCCGGAAGACCGAAATGAAAGCTGGCGACTGCAGGGCGAATGTCTTCAATCAGCTGGCAGTGTTCCTCTCCAAAAGGAACCTTGTTTGACGACTCCGCGCCGAGACTCGGAGTGATGTCGAGCTCCTCGCAGTAAGGTTCAAACTCGTCCAGCCACTGTTTTTCGACCTTCACATCATGTTCCTTAAACGAATGACAGAAAAAGTTGAGGCTGAACGGTTTGCCGGAATTTTTGTGCACGTCGGAGGCGTGTTTGCGGATGGCTTCAACCGACAGCCCGGCGCAGGGCAGAGAACCCAAACCACCTGAATTACACACTTCTATGGCAAGTTCCGGACCAGCGGAACCAGCCATTGGCGCAAGGACAATCGGGTGTTCGATTCCAAACATTTCAGCTATTCGCGTGTCGGGCGACATAACTATTTCCCCTTATGTTTCGGTTGAAGGTGTTCTCGGTTTTTCCGAACCTTACCACTTTCCATGTTGTTTAAACCGGGCACTAATCCCGGGTCGGTTACAGACAGAATGAATACTGATGTCAGTCCAGCGAGAACAGGGTGCTGCGGACACCGTGAAAACTGTTCCAGGCGAACCAGTAGGCTAAACGACCCGGGAGCCGGGGTAAACGATCATCGTCAGTCACCGAGTCCAGTGAATTTTCTGACAGTTGCCATGCCCGGCCGTCGGTCGAGTAGAAACGACCGCGGGCATCGGGCGTGCCCAGAAAGGTGACATCAGCAGGTTTCAGATACGCGCGTACAGTTCTCGATTCATACGATCCAATCAGTACGATCGAATTAATGCCGATTTGATCGTTAATGACAGTTTGCTGTGCAAATGCAGACAGAGGCCAGGCACGCGCGGCGCCCGTTGTCAGAAGCCCAAATACACGATCTTTGCGCTGCAATACAGACTCATCATCAACAAATACGGGAAACATAAGGTCCGGGCTTGCGAAGTAATCCTTGTATGCCTGACCACTGCCATAGTCACGGTTAAAGCCCGTTTTCAAAGACAGTACTTTGGTGTTCGGGTGTTGTTGTCGCCACGAATACCAGGTCGTTGTGGTCATAGGACGGACGCTAAGCCTGATTCCGGAGCCTGCGAGTTCCCCGGATACCGGATGACCGGTGAACTGGTTCCACAGACTTCGCGTTTGCCGGTCATACATCAGCTTGTTTGAACGGTACAGCAGACCCGACGATCCGAATGTGAATGGTTCTTCGTTGGCCAGCGTTTTTCCCTCATACAAAATGCCCGCGCCGCAGAGTGTGCAGTAAGCCAATGAAACGGGAACTCCGCCAACAACATCGTTCAGCATTTCGTGCCAACCCAGAATCCGGAGCGGATAGGCGCGTTGGTCGCCGTTAATTTCAACGCCAAAAACCAGATCGTCATCCAGCAGGTAATCAGCCTCCGCCGCTGTTGACATCGCCGGCGCGTCCAGCGGCACAATCTCGTCCAGACGAACTCCGCCCCAGTGAACTTCCTCAAGTCGAATCTCAAGTGGTTTGACAGAGCCATCGGGATTGTCAAAAAAATCGAGAAAGCGACGATCGGTATTTCCCAGGAACCGAAGCTTCAGATCGCGAAAGCTCGGGTCCGGCACAACTTCAGGATGTTGCTCCTGCCAGTCGTAGGCATCATGCCAGGTCGCAATTGTTTCGCCGGTTAGTGCGGAGAGCGCTTTAGCAACATGGATATTGTCGCCCGTAAGACGCATCGCCAGAACCAGCGTTGGAATGAGTGACCGATCGCCCCGTGCAACAAGACTATCGACAATGTGCTTTTTTTCTTCACCCTGAACTGAAAACAACTGTAGTGACAGACTCTCTATGGTGTTCTGTTCAGCGGCAAACCCTGACTGAGAGATCATTGCGGTAAACAATGCAAATACAAATGCTTTCAAGACTGGTCGACTCTATGAATCCAAACAATCAGACACTTAATGCTTAACCTGGGTTCATTATTTTACTGATTCAGCAGCTCTTGAACCCTGACGCGTGGGTCTGCCTCGGAATTTAATTTTGTGATCTGTTTAACAGAATTAGTTCGGAAGTTGTGATTAGATTTCATCTACGAATCGAATTACAAACTCACACCAGACAAAAGGAGAATCCACATGACCGTGTTTTTTGATCGAATCATCCAAAATCTGGAACGGCAGATAGATCGTTTCCCCGTCACCCGACTCATTGAACAGCATGTCTGTTTGCACAATGTGTCTAAAACCTTTGAAGTCGAACTTCTACAGGATGTGCCCAGATTTCAGATTTGTCAGGGTGACCAGTGTTCGAATGTAAAAGACAACTGGGGATTTGGGTCCGCCGCATTGATTTCATACAATTGTGACAGTCCGTTGAGCGAAAGGCTGTTATCTACCCTTGAAGGGTCGTATGTGTCAGCCGGAGTGGTTTTTGGCAATGAGTTCAGACGCGGTGTGCAGGTCGGACGGGTGTATTTCCGCGATCTGAATCAGCATCAGACCGGCCGTGGGATCATGTCAGGCAACTCCAACATTCAGAGCCACCATCAACCGATTTACGATGACCCAAAGTGCGACTCATCAGCGTACATGGACGGCGAGTTCAGGGGTGTTCTTGAAGATCCGATATCGAATGAGAAGTGCATTTTGGCCGTGCAGTATTCAATGAAATATGAATACAGTGAATCGCGGCACGAGGGCACCATCTCTGGCATCCTGGAAGGGTCTATCGTTTGCGAATGTGCGCCTTCAGACCACCATGAAGACAAAACCAAAAAATAGCCGGAGATGCTGCGACCCCAATCAGCGATCGCGAGGAGAGCCTGTTGGATGGAAGCGGTGGGAATCTGATTAACTCAGCGAGCGAATCAGTCGGTTACCAGTCCTGCGCGGGCGGCGAACGGATCCCAGTCGGGATCGTCGTGCCATTCGTATTCACTTCCCTCCGCCATATCGACAGCAACCTCGGGTCCAAACAGATGCGCCAGAACAGCCAGCGCCATATCGATGCCCGCGGATACACCGGATGAGGTGAAAAACTTGCCATCTTCAACCCAGCGGGCCTTTTTGACCCAGTCTACTTTTGGGCCGAGATGGATGGTGTCACTAAAATCGATCTTGTTGGTTGTTGCTCTGTGGCCATCCAGAACGCCCGTGGTCGCAAGCAGAATACTGCCGGTGCATACCGTCATTACAAGCTCTGCGCGATCTGTCGTCTGCACAATCCATTGTGCAATATTGCTTTTCTTTGCTGCATCCAGAGCGCTGTCACCGCCGGGAATAAACAGCAGGTCATAGTCGGTGCCATCGTTCAGAGTTTTATCAACACACAACCTCTGTCCGTGCACACTGGGCACGGCATCCAGAGTTTCAGCCACTATAGTGATCTCAATATCGTTGCGCATACTGCCCAGCATTTCCAGGGGTCCAAACAGATCAAGAGTCTGGAAGCCGGGAAAAATCAGAACTGCAAGTGATTTCATAGGTGTCTCCTGAATATGAGTATGTCGTTAATTTGAACAGGAATGAACATTCGGGCCGACGCCAGCCCCGGACGTTTTTAACAAATTGCCATCGTTGAGTTTATCCAGAACCGATTGGTTTATCCCGGATCGATACCCTATTTTTTGCGGGCACTTTAAAGCACAACAGATATGAATTGAAGACTGGCTTTTCCGCAATTTTGAGGCTTTTGATTATTACAAAACACGACGCTAGAAGGGTTGCCGAATCGAAAAAATCAGCCCGGATTGACGGTTGGACCGCGTTTCAGTGTTAGCGCCTTCCGTTCGACAATGTGCCATGAAGCAATGGCCAACAGCACTGTGATCGAAAACGAAATCGCGAAGAAGGCTGGCAGCGACAGGTTCGGCACGACCTGTTCAAGACCCTGCTGGATTGGGTAACCAAAAATATAGATTCCGTAAGAATAGTCGCCGAGCTTGTTGAAGGCCAGAACAGGACCGCGAATGCCGTAGGCGAAGTAAAGCACCAGATAACCCAGCGCCCCGTAGAACGCAGCAGTAAACAACAATCTGCTAGTGAGTCCCGCAGCAGCTATACCGATGACAACGATCACGGCGACCCAAATTGAAACCGGGATGTGGCGGTTCAGACCATACATCAATACGCCCAGCATAAACATCGCACCCAGTCTGAAAGCGTCTTTGCCCAAAATGATTGCGTATTCGTCGGTTCTGCCCGCATAGTTGAACACGAAGGTGCTGAAAAAAACGAAAAACGCAGCGCCGATAAAAATGAAAAACCATCTCGGACTTATCTTTGCGCGAAACATACAGCCGAACACAGCAAGGAGCGCGTAGCACCAGATCTCATACGGCAGACTCCATAGCGGTGCATTTACAGTAGGGCTGTGATTCGAATCCAGAAAAACACCGGGAAGTTCTTCGGGGATATCAGGCCAGACCAGGATGGCATTTTTCAACGCATACAGATGCACCAAAGGGTTGGCCAGAAAATCTATCGGATAAAGTTGGGAAAATGCGGTGCCGACAAAATAAGTGCTGAACAAAACCGCAATTATGAGTGCGGGGTAGACGCGTAAAACCCGAGCCCGAACATAGTCTCCGATATTTTTGCGATCGAGATAGCTTTTTGTCACCAGAAAGCCGCTGATAACGAAAAAAACGTTCAGTGAAATGAATCCGAGAAGGGCGGGCTTACCTGTTGCGCCGAATCCAGCCAGAGAAAAACAATGACTGACAAAAACACCCGTAGCTGCCCCGAACCGAATCAGCTGAAAATTATTGTCTTTGGTATGCAGATACTCTGAGATTGTTCTCATTAGCGAACTTTAGGATTCCGATATGAATGGAATCTCAATAGTGAGACTCCGGGCGTAATGAATGTCGTGAATATTCACGATACTTATTCAACACCGCAAAAAATGATAGCCTTCAATACGAGGGCGACGAATTTTCGTACAAAGAAATAATCAGACAACAACAGATGTGCCCAGGGAGAAACAATGGCGACATTTTTTGTCGATAGCGGTTCCGGCGATGATACCAATGATGGCTCGGATGTAAATCCGATTGCAACAAATGGTCGAGCCATTGAACTCGTTACTGACAGCGATGTGAGAGTGGCAGCATTCGCATCGCTGGTGAATTTTATCGAGGAGCACCTGAGTAGTTTCCGCTACTGGCGCCACTAAATGATACGTTGATTAGAAGCTTTGTTCATGGTTCGGCCAGTAAGATTTTTGAATCGTAAACAAGTCTTCCGTTTTTTCTGAACGCGCTTCAGGCAATAAGATTCTTAGTGGCGTCTGCGCGATCCTGCTGAAATAACGGAGCACATTAAACGGGTATACTCGACATCTGTGTCGAGGATAAGTCATGGTCGTAAAAAAAATCCGGGCCTTTGTAAAAGAGAAGCTGGTAAACAGCGTTTTTTTCAGACCGCTGATCAAAATCGGATTGAACAGCGTTGTGTCACTGGAATTGTTCTACGAAAGAACTTTGGACTTGCTTCACAAGACTCCCGGTCAGTTGGGCGACGTGAGTCATGCTACTGCTGTAATAAAGACTTTTGAGCGACCGAAAAAACTGCAAAGGCTTGTCAGCAGCATACGACGAACGTTTCCGATGCTGAAAATTATTATTGTGGACGACAGCAGAAACCCTATCTCGCTATCAGATACAGGCATCGAGAGGGTAACCCTTCCGTATGACAGCGGAGTGTCGGCAGGAAGGGCCGCAGGGTTGGAGCGAGTGACTACGCCCTATGTGATCAACCTGGATGACGACTACATATTCTCACGAAAGACCCGTCTGATACACGCGTTGGCGTATCTGGAGAGAAACAATAACGTTGATCTTGTCGCAGGAGAAGTCACTTACTTGCCCTATTACATACGTTTTGACTACACGACGCATAAATTAATGAACTATCAGTCGAATCCTCTTTACGAAAAAGGTACTGAAATTGACGGTCTCAAGGTGTTTGAAAAATGCGCTAATTTTTTTGTTGCCAGAACTGACAAACTAAAATCTGTTGGTTGGGATCCGAACCTTAAGCGACTTGATCACGCTGATTTCTATACCCGTGCTCGCGGAAAGATCACCACTGTTTTTGATCCTGATATGGAGCTATTGCACGATCAGACTCATTTCGATCAGAATTATTTGAAAGTACGGCACGATTACTCTCAGGATTCGAAAGTTCTC
This sequence comes from Pseudomonadota bacterium, assembly GCA_039029455.1. Taxonomy (GTDB): domain Bacteria; phylum Pseudomonadota; class Gammaproteobacteria; order Arenicellales; family Poriferihabitantaceae; genus JBCCGE01. The sequence goes on from JBCCGE010000003.1 coordinate 38,373, forward strand.
AACGACCGTTACTCCGCGAATAAAAAAACAGGTGACAAAAACTCATAAATCGTAATCAATTCACCCGGATCAGGCATCATCGGATTCGGCACAAACCGTTCTGGATCGACCGTGAAGACAAATCTGACTCAGTGCAGGGTCGGATGCTGTAGGTATCGGGAGTTCAAAGTAAGCCGGAAGTTTTAGAGCTGTTATTTACTGCAGACGATAAAAAGAAGGACCAGAGCACTGGCGGCGCCAAAGGCAGAACAGTACGCTGATCCTTAGAACTCTATCCCCGACTGGCCGCGCGCCCTGAAAACGCGCTGCTTCTGGACGCTGAGCATCCGCTGTTACATGCGATGGATGCCATCACAATACCCTGCACAAAAAACGTGTTCTGGTCGATCTGTCCACTCACCACTACTGTTGTAACAGAGGGACCATCTGACCCGGCAGACACATCGTCAACAACTACTGAAGCATTGATTAACCCAGACGCATTGACTACGCCCGGGTTCGTCTACAGTGATTGCCCAAAAACCTCAAGTGTAATGCTGCCATTGTTGTTTACCATAAAATCAGCTGAGCTCAGTAGACTGATGAAAGCGACATCGCAGTCACCATCATTGCGTCCAGGCTCGGCTATTTCAATTTACTAGCTGTTTATAAACGGTTCAAAGCCTGTGGATGGGCTGCTATCCGTTGTCGGAGTTGAGCGAGCGTGAGCGGGCAGCAACACGCTGTCAACAATCGGCGTTGACCAGTGTGTTGGCAGGGTCTCCTTGGACGCTATCAGCGCACGGGCCACTCCGCTTGGTCTTAGAAGTGCTTTTCTTCTGTTTTCGTTTTTCACGGTGGTTTGGAATAATCAAAGGTAATTGGGCGAACCGTCTGGGCCGCAGCCAAACTGAAGCTATCATTCCAATTGAATCTTGCAGTCACCCAAAAGGGTGATTTTTGCGTTCCTGGAGACCATTGATCGGATCAGAAAAGCACTGAAAGAACAAAACTATATACCCGGCTCGTGCTCTCATTATTCACCTTTGCAACTGTCGGGAAAATGACAATGCACGCCCGTGTTAGCATGAGCAAACGTCCTCTATTCCAGGGTTAAGCATGAAGGCAGCCATTTACGAATCCTTTTCGACTCGTCCTCTGATGCAGGAGGTTCCTGACCCGGAGCTTGTGGATGATGGAGTCGTTATTCAAATCATGGGCTCCGGCGTCTGCCGCAGCGACTGGCATGCATGGGGTGGTCATGACCCCGTGGTTAAGCTGCCCCATGTGCCCGGACATGAACTGGCAGGTATTGTGGAATCGGTTGGCCGAGATGTTCAAAAATGGCGGCTCGGTGACCGGGTAACGGTGCCGTTTGTGGTGGCATGTGGACGTTGTTCACAATGCGCATCCGGAAACCAGCAGGTTTGCGACCGGCAGTTCCAGCCAGGCTTTACCCATTGGGGCGCATTTGCCCAGTATGTTGCCATTCATCATGCCGATGTCAATCTTGTTCGGCTAGCGGAGTCAATGACGTTCGCGACGGCGGCGAGCCTTGGCTGCCGATTCGTAACGGCCTATCGCGCAGTTGTGGATCAGTCAAACCTCAAACCAGGGCAGTGGATTGCCGTGTTTGGATGTGGTGGTGTGGGGCTGTCTGCGATAATGATTGCCAGAGCCCGTGGAGGTCGGGTGATTGCTGTTGATATCGATGAGGGAAGCCTTGCGCTGGCGCAAAAACTTGGTGCAGAGTGCACTATAAATGCCAGCAAAGATGTCGATGCGATTAAAGAGGTTCACGACATTTCTGAAGGCGGCGCCCATGTTTCAATCGATGCGCTCGGTATTACAGACACCTGCGTCAATTCAGTCCGCAGTCTAAGGAAGCGCGGGCGCCACATACAGATCGGCTGGATGCTGGGCAACCAGAGTACGCCACCGATTCCGATGGACCTGGTGATGGGAAATGAGCTCGAAATTGTTGGCAGCCACGGCATGGCGGCGTATAGATATCCGGAAATGATGCAGCTCATCGAATGCGGAGAGCTAAATCCGGAGGCTCTGATTGGTCAAGAAATCTCACTCGATCAGTCGGCTGACGCACTTGCTGATTTCGAAACGTTCAACAAAACGGGCATCACTGTAATTACGTCTTTCGACTAGTCTTCGATCAGCAAGTCCGACGCGGATGCGCTTAGAGGGCTATCGACGCCACAGGCGTTGATTCTTGTGTAATTACCAAACTTCTTTTTCCAATAGAAAGCTCAGTAATGCTTGCGCATTGTTGTGACTTTCTTCTTTTGATGCGTATAACAACGTAATCGTTTCTGACTGAGACTGCATGAGTTCGATCAGTTTTTGGGTGTGCGTCGAATTTCTGTTCAGCTCTTCAAAATATCGCTTCTTAAACTCAAACCAAAGGTCTGCATCATGGTTGAACCATTTTCGAAGTTCCTCCGATGGGGCAATTTCAGGGAACCACTGATCAAGGCGGGCATTTTGTTTGCTGAGCCCTCTCGGCCACAGACGGTCGACAAGTATTCTGTATCCATCTGATTTTGAAGGAGGGTTGTATATCCGTTTTACCTGAATACGAGTCATCACGCGACGGTAGAGTCTAACCTTTCTTGATGTTCACAACGCTTTCGATCCAGCATAAATTGCCGACCTTGCAAATGTATGAGAACAAACAACTGCGCAATGGTCAACGGAAGGGGTCTAATTTCATCCACCTTTCGAGCGTTTAGCCAATATGTTGAAGTATCAACGTGCTATCGAAAGCGACACATAAGACCTTCAGGTCCAGAACCAGAGGATTACCTATGTGCTAACCCCGATCGTCAATTGAACGACGGAAGTTAATAATCGTTGCGACTTACCAGAGAAGGCTATACGGGGTGTTTCCTTTCCTGTTCCGGGCAGAAAAGGAGACGATCCCCTTAATTAGATCTATCTGAACGTGTATTTGAAATTCACAGCGGCGTTGATGCCGGGCTGGGTCAGTCGATCAAAGTTCGCGGTGGTCGGATCCTGAACGAATTCTTCACTCCACTCGAAGTACTCCTTGTCAAATATATTGAAGATTCCGAAATTGAGTCCCATGCTGTCAGAGAAATTGTAATATCCGATCAGATCAACCACTCCGTAACCCGACGTTTCGAACGCTGGTACCGGTGGGCCGCCACGCTCTGATAACGAGCTGGTGTCAATGTCGGATGCATCTTTACCATCAGACAGTGTCAGAATGGTTTCCACTCCCCATTTCCCACTTGGTGCGTCATAGGCCAAGCCAAGGACAACCTGCTGAGGATCAACGGAGTTAATCGGAAGATTTGTTTCGTCGTTTTCGCCGGAAGATGAAGCATACGCCAGATTCATAGTGAACCCGTTCATACCGTAAGAAGACAGATCGGTTTCGGCTCTGAGTTCGAATCCTTTGATCGTTGCTTCCGGAAGGTTTTCTGCCTGAAACTCAAGCAATCCGCTTCTGGGATTGAACCCCTGGCTTACCAGAGACTCAATGAAGTTTTCGTAACTGTTGTAGTACGCTGCAGCTTCAAAACTCATATTGGCTGTATTGCGCCTCGCCCCGATCTCAAATCCCTGAACGCTTTCCGGTTCCAGATCCGCGTTCGGTATCGTGCGGTAACCGCCGGCGAAATTGGTAAAGCCGGTGTTAACTGCATCCATCGGTGGTGCCCTGAAGCCTTCGGCGTATTGGGAAAACAGGGACCATTCGTCATTCACATCGACCACAATTCCCAGCTTCGCTGATAGCTCGGATTCGTCATAACCTTCAGGCGTTGGAGTACCTGTGTTGCCCGCCAGGTAAATTGCATCTGCGGTTGGATCGAGTTCAAAGTTGTCGAATCGAAGGGCCGGAATCAATCTAACACGTCCCTGGTTCAAGGCAATCTCGTCCTGAAGAAATACTCCCAGACTGGTGTGTTCTGAATTAGGAAAATCTCTGGTAGGAAAATTGGAGAACTCTCGCAGCACCATCCCGCCAGGAACACTAACCGTGCGGCCCTCACGTAGGGTTGAGGATTCGTTACGGTCGTAGTCCAGTCCATAGGTTATGTAATGATCGCTGTTGGCCCCGGCAATTTCTTTTTCAAATTGCAGTTGAACACCCAGATTATCCTGCTCGAACAGAGAATCCCGGGTTCGGAAGGACGGCCCTGAATCGAAGGACAAACGATTTCTCTCTGTTCTTTGTTGTGATTCTGAGCTTTGGGAATACAACAGAACATTAAACGAATCAAAGGCGCTGGTCTCACTGTCTCGGGTGTATCGAACGCTGATCCTTTGCCTGTCTTTTTCGTCGACGCCAATTTCGTCTGTTGTCAGCACACCACGAGTCACCTCGTTTCTTGCTGATTCTACGTCGGTATCGACGTCACTATTGAATTGTTCGAATACAAATTCCAGCTCCTGACTATCGTCGGGACTGTAGATAAATTTTCCGAACAAATTCAGATCATTTCCGGATTGCGGGTTTTGTGATCTGCGCGCCTGACCGACCGTATCGTCATCAAAAAACGTTTGAGTTTCCGAATAGTCTCTCGCGGTCACGACAACAAGGCCGGAAGACTCGTCATTGCCAAATGCACCGAGAACCGTTGCATTGGCCTGATCATTGACGCTATCTGCTCCAAGCTTGATCGAAGCGAACGAGTTTTTGTCGCCCAGGAAATCCAGTGGATCTTTTGTAATGAAATTGACAACACCACCAATTGCATTGCTGCCGTAAACACTTGAGCTCGGCCCGCGCAAAATTTCCAGTGATTTGATTACATCGACATCAACGAAATCCCGACGGGAGGATAGAAAGGGTCCGAAAGAGAACTCATCTGCAGTAGGAATACCGTCTGTAAGAATCAGAACTCTGTCGCCCCCTATTCCGCGAATCCTGAAACCGTCCAGACCGAATCGTCCGCCCCCTGAAACGGATACGCCCGGTTCGTATCGAATCAGGTCGTCTATATTCTTTACGACCTGACGTTCTATTTGTTCGGACCCGATAACGGTAACTGTATTTGCCACATCGGAAACCGGCCGCTCGGTTCGTGTAGCTGTCACCACAATAGGATCGAGTTGAACTTTAGTTGCATCTTCCTGCGCAGAAACGGCAACCGGAAAAAGAAGCGAACAAACGACACTGGAAACCCCGAGGCTTGCTGTGAGTTTCTTCAGATTTCGACTACTGAGGATTTCTTTGACGAACGCGATTGATTTGGCAAACGAGCGATCTTCGAACATGGCACTAGTTAAGGATTCAGGTAAAAAAGACTCTTAGAAAATTCTGCTTGGGGCAGGTTTAAACAGCCGAATTTCACGAATCTGGAATATATCACTTAGTAATCGAAATGCAAATCATTTACATTTAGATTAATGAAAAAAGCTCTGTTGGATAAAGCGTCTTTACAACATTGTTTTGCCGGGTAAATGCGAGGATCAGACACCGTAGCAAAACAGATATCATCAGAAAAAAGGGCCTTCACCATATTGACTAACGCTCTTTAACGGTTGTCATTTTGGTCAGAAGGAATAAGGGTTGAGATGTCGTCGTTTGACCTGCACGAAGTGAGCATGCCAACTCACTTCACTTAGGTGATTCACCTCTGAGATAACAAATGACTACCAAAACCATCGTAATCAGGAAGAAGGCTATAAAGTAGACCGTCACGGAAATGTGTCGGGTCAGTAAACCGAGTAAGCCGAGCGAAACAAAGGCAAAATAAACCCCCAATACGATCCATCCCTCTGTTGCAACAGGTAGTCCCCACCCCCATCCGAATTTTTTCGATGGAAACCATATTTTTTTGAGATTACTGTTCATAAACTTTAAATCGCCGCTGACCACCACTATTGAGATATCATTTACTGCAATCTTGGATCAGCATCTATTTCGATCCTACCGTTAACAGGTTTCGAATGCGGATCCGCGGTTAGATGAAAGTTATTAAGTCGCAGTAGCTGGTGTATCAACAATAGTTCTATAACGCCTGTTTAAGATGCGCTCCTACTGAAAAACCTCACTCTTCTTCAACCTTCGGTACGACGCCTTCAGCGCAACATACGGTATACCAAAGCGCAGAGTTCGGATGAGATTTCCAGTCGTGAAGTCCATCAATGCCGGCTTTAAACGACGCTTCGTCAAACTCTTCATCGATCAGCATAGTGTCTTTGGCGCCCTCCAGTGCCCTGATCAGGTTGTCTGCGACGGCTTCAAATCTCTCATCGCCAGCACATCCTCCAAAAAACACGCTGGTGTTTCGAACAGAGGTAAGTCCTGCATCGAATAACAGGGATACGAGCCGACGCCCAACAAAAGGATCGTTTCCAAGTCTTATGAATGATCGAACATAAGCATCCCAGATCGGGCCAAACTCGCGTGGCTGCGGCCAGGGACGAAAATTGCCATGATCATCATCGGAAATAAAAACCTTCCCGCCAGGCCGAACGCAACGCACCATTTCACCAACAACCTGTTCCGGACTGGACACATGCTCCAAAAGAAAACGACTGTGCGCGATTTCGAATGAGCCCCATTCGGTTTCGTCCATTGTCAGATTGAGTGCATCGCCCTGACGGAACTCAACAAGATCGGATTCTCCGACATGGTTAGCCAGTCCTTCTGCTTTCGATATCTGGTCTCTGTCCCGTTCGATGCCGACCACATGCCCCTGTTCCCCAACTGTTTTCGCCATAAGACGGGAAAACTGTCCGAGTCCACAGCCGACATCGAGTATTTTATCTCCGGGCTGAATGTTAAGTTCTCTCAGGCAGGCTTTGTTCAGGAGGTCATTGATCAGAGATAGACGGTGTTGCTCCTGTTGAGAATTGCCGTGAATATAACCGTCCTGTTCGGACGTCTGATTATTCATATCTGTACATCGCCTGATCGTGCACCGAAGCATTGTGCTGATTCGGGTGTCGAGTCTCCATACCAGTGCAATTGATTCTTTATGAAACCGTTTGAAGAAAGGTCCAGTATTCGAAAACCCTGCAGGGATCCATCCAGCACGTGCGAGGCCCAGAAATCTTCGTGGTCTGCGGACTCTCCGGTCTGGGCGTGCTTTACATGTGCAAAGACTGACGGTGTCGTAATCTGAATATGGGAGCCGACGCTTAAGACAGTATCCGTGTGAGTATGGCCGGCAATAACTCCTTTCACGTTGGTGTAGCGATTCAGCAGGGAAGTGAATTCGTCTGAGTTCCACAGTTGGCATCCGGAGGACGGACAAACTTTCAGCGGTGTATGGTGGAGCGCTATGAGAACGGGGTGCTGGCGGTATTTTTCCAGATTTCGCTCCAACTCCGTGAAGCCGGCAGGATCTACAAAGCCGTGGGAATGGCCTTCTACCTGTGAGTTGACAAACAAAAATGCCCATCTCTGAATTACCGCACTACTCACACAATGGAATACATCAGAATTGAGTTCAGCCTGCATGTTCGAATAATCGTCATGATTGCCTGGCAGGGTGTACACCGGCACTTCAACATCCGACAGAAGATTTTTAAACCGTTTGTATGTGCGGACCGAACCAACTTCCGCAACATCACCGGTGACAATAATGGCATCCGGTTTTGGGCGCAGTTTGCCAAGCTCGCCGATTGCATTTGATAGCGAAAGACCCGTGTCTACCCCGTACAAATCCTGGCCCGGGTTCTCCGTAAGATGTATATCGGTCAGATGTGCAATACGGAGTGACATTTATTCTTTACTAACTTGTCCGGATCGAATACGACATTTAAAAACAAGGACCCATCAGATTCCACTTAAATCAAGACCAGACAACACGTATGAAGTGTCTTATCTGGTAAATCACATTATGACTGAGTCTTATGGATCAAAGTTGAAAACGCGGAATTATTTTCAGAGCTGTTTACTCTTCCGATCAAAGAGATAATCTGCCCTGGCACGGTATATAATTGTATCTGAATATCAAAATCTTAAAGAGCAGCTGTCAAATTTTCGGAATCTACGATCAGGTAAAATATTATGTCAAAAAAAGTTAAAGTATCTCGACGCAATTTTTCCAAAACCATCGCAGCGGGTACGGCCGTAACAGGAGGTTTACAGCATTGGTCAAAGCCTCTGGTGGAGTCTGCAATCTTGCCGGCGCATGCATCGTCCACTCCTACGCCCTCAACTACTGGTGAGCCCACGACAACTCCAATATCTGTACCTGCGCCCACCTCTACAATATCCCTCTACAATTCTTCAGGCTGGCTGGATGGTGTTGGCGAAAAGGGCGTAGAACCCTCTGACTATGATATGCACGCGACATTTGAAGGAATTCCCACAGGCGCTCCACGAAGAATTTCGTTCAATATCCAACTAAGCATCGATGGAAACAATTTCGGGAGCAGTAATGTTGTAATAAATGTTCCTGACGCAGGCTGGAGAAATAGTGTAGTCAACGCTGCAAATAGTTTGAGTCCATTCAATGTCCTTTCTGCGCCATGGTCTCTAACCTACAATCCCGATTGGGAGATGGTTTTGTCCGTTGTAGAAAGTCTTGATAACCACGCTGGCGGATTTACACAAGCAAGCACAGTCGGCGCATGGGTCATTCAAGTAACCGGAGGACAGGTATTTGACGCGATTGGTGCCAGCAACCGAAACGACTCATCAACTGGTGCGCGAATCCAAATCGCGTAGCCATTAGTCTGCTGATTGTCGTCAAAAACCCCAAAACGGGATCGTGTCAGGCGCGCTGAAATAACAGCTGTCTCGCAGCTGGAGCCAGCTCCCGCAAGAATAGTTCAGAGTATCGCCGATGAGTTTGGAGTAATTGCGCTACATGGCTCACGAGTTAGCGGAGTGTGGGCTGAGGACAGCGATTACGATATCGCTATCGCAGGATTCACCGCAGATAAGGAGGGCTATAGCAAAAGACTGAGCACCATTGCGCTACAGCACAATGTAAAAATCGACATTTGGGAAGGCGCGAACTTTAAGTCAAATCGCAAAGGCGTTCTGGTTGTATGCGGTAGCTCTATTGACCACGGATCAATTCATAAAGATTTTCCACTTACGCCGGAATTTGGACTCGTTGCACAGAACAGTGAGTTCGAAATTCATCAAACCGAACCTGATTTTCAATTATTGAAAACGGGCACCAGGTTGCTTATCAAATTCAACAAGTATTCCATGAACATATATCAAAGATGTTTGACACCTTGTCGAATTAGTGACCTAATTAATAACATTCAGCTGGACTACTTCTTTGACGGAAGTATTAAAGAAGATGTACTAGATGCGATTAACGTAATGATTGCGTATGGAGTTCTCAAATACTCTATTCCAAAGCCATAAAATCTGGCAGTGTGACCGCGATGCTGGATTCGAACTCGGAAAAATCCAAGCATGAAAAATAATTGACGTTACAAATTTGTCAGTCAATTTTGAGTTCGTTAGTTGAAGTAAAGCTCTCTTTTTCACATGCCTATGGATAAACCTCAGGTACAAATGTCTGATCGGTCATTGGAGGACGGACGTAGCCACCTTTATTCTTGCGAGGTTTAAGCTTGGGCACTTTCGCATTTGTTTCTTTATAAGGAATGCTGCTTAGAAGGTGACTTATGCAGTTGAGCCTGGCGTGCTTTTTTACATCAGCATCAACCACATACCAGGGTGCCTGTTTGATGTCGGTATGCGCAAAATTGTCGTCTTTGGCCTTTGAATATTCAACCCATCGATCCCGGGATTCGAGGTCCATAGGGCTCAGTTTCCACTGTTTGGTAGGATCAAGGCGCCTGCCCTGAAAACGTTTTTCCTGCTCCTTATCGCTGACCGAGAACCAGTATTTTATAAGCTGTATTCCGCTTCGAACCAACATTCTTTCGAACTCCGGACACGACCGCATAAACTCACGATACTCTTCGTTGGTGCAAAACCCCATGACCCGCTCCACGCCGGCTCGGTTGTACCAGCTTCGATCAAAGATCACCATTTCTCCGGCAGCCGGCAGATGCTCGGCGTAGCGCTGAAAATACCATTGGGTTTTTTCCCGTTCGGTCGGTGCTGGCAACGCCACTACGCGACAGACTCGCGGATTCAATACCTGAGTGATGCGTTTTATGACCCCGCCTTTGCCGGCGGCATCCCGTCCTTCGAATATCACCACTACTTTTAAACCTTCGTTTTTGATCCATTCCTGAAGTTTGATCAGTTCGATCTGTAATCGAGCCAGTTCAGCCTCGTAAAACTTGGTGGTGATGCGACCGTCTTTTTTGGCCCGTTTGATATCCTGCTTCTTATCTTTGGCTTTCTTGCCTGTGTCAGCTTTCTTTTTACTCATATTAATGTTCCTCTTTGCTTGGATACTCGTTCTGTATCGAAATTAAATCGAGTGACTCAGTCCGGAGTTTTGTTCTAGCTTTTCCGCCGCATCGATGCAGCGTTTCGCGATACTGTCGACATCGCCTTCTCCGTCGATCTCCTCAAGCACACCCATGTCGTGATAGTGATTGATAATCGGTGCGGTTTGCATATGAAATGTTTTTAGTCGCGCCTGAACGGTGGTCTCATTGTCGTCATCGCGCTGGTATAGTGAACCGCCACACGCGTCACAATGGCCTGATTTTTTCGGTGGCTTGAAGTCAATATGGAAAGGTGACTGGCAATCGCTGCAGATCAGTCGCCCGGAAATTCGCTTGACAATTTCAGCGTCAGATACACGGATGTATATGGCACCACTTATGGAGCGTCCAAGTGAACTCATTATTTCGCCGAGAGCAAGAGTCTGCGGCAGACTCCTAGGGAATCCATCCAGGATAAATCCAGGTGTCACATCTTTTTCAGACAATCGGTCTTCGACCATGGCTTCAGTAACATCATCTGGTACAAGCTCACCGCGTTCCATGAAGCTCTTGGCGAGCGTTCCGAGTTCGGTATGATTGTTCAGGTTTTCACGAAACAAACTGCCCGTGGAAATATGGGGAAGATGCAGGTGACCCTGCAGATTTTCGGCCTGCGTGCCCTTTCCGGATCCAGGGCCGCCAATCAGTACAAGGTTAAAGTCTTCGGCGACGGTGTTTTTATCTGAACGGCTGAGGTCATTTTTTGTCGGTGTGTTGCGGATATCTTCGTTCTCTCCGGACTCATAACGAAAGCTTCCATTGTTGATGCTGTCCACAGCCGCTAATAACTCGCTTGAGATGGATTCAATGGGCTTATTCGCATCGACGGTAAGCAAACGCCCGCTGCTCTTGTAGAAGTCAAGTACGGGTTGCAGCTCCCTTCTGAATGCACGCAGGCGAACCCGGATCAGGCTGCGAATATCGTCATTTCGAATCGTCAGCGCAGTGTCGCAGCGGTCGCAAAGCATTGAACGCTTTGGTTGATGGAATTCCACATGATAGCGCGCTCCGCAATTTGGACAGGTCTGACGACCAAGCAACCTCTCCATGACGACGGCGTCTGAAAGTTCGAGAAAGAGAACCGCGTCCAGCGTACGTTTGTGCTTGCCCAGTTCTGTGTCCAGAAAGCGAGCCTGATCCAGAGTCCTTGGATAACCGTCAACCAGAATATTCTGTGCAGCCGGTGCGTGGTGCAGCCACTCTGCCGCAATCGCGTTGACCACGTTGTCGGGAACCAGCTCACCACGTTCAACATAGTAGTTCGCTAGGAATCCAATGGCGTTGTGTTTTTCAACACTTGAACGCAGGAGTTCGCCCGTATTGAGTTGAATGAAATTAAATTTCTTCAACAGACGAGCTGAGTGCGTCCCTTTGCCAGCACCGGAAGGGCCAATCAGGCAAATATTCATCGGATCATTATAGGATTACCTTTTGAATGAATCCAGTGTAGCGCCGTTCGTGCCGCAAAACGCGATAATCGGAGGTCAACAGCGATCAAAATATGCCCCACATTGCTGAGTCACGAATGGTTTATAGGTTAAGTCGCGCCTTAATCCTTTCGGGCCGTTACGCTCACTTCGGGCGGCGCATATTCATCATACTGGGGCAAATCGTCACAAATAGTTTCAATCTCAGATCTGGAGGCGACAAATATGTGCTTTTCGCTCGCAGTCGCGTGTTGCGGGTGCATCCCATCGTCGAGAGTTGCGGGCACGTACCATCAAAAAAAGTCTATTCGCGGACATATCGTGGATAAGTGTGTTTGCTCATCTTCGAAAACTCCAGATCAATTTCTACAGTTTTAAACGGTTCTTCGGTATCCGTTGTTGCAAGAACATTGCCTTCCGGATCGATAATCCAGGCAAGACCACCACAGTCCGCCTTGGAACCGTGTGGACACCAGAGATTTGACGACAGGCTGTACGCACCGGAGCAGACGGCAGCCGCCTGACCGCCTGCAAGCCATTTTTCGGTAGAATCGTGAGGAGTGGCTCGCGGCGTGCACAGAATATCTACGCCTGATGATGCGTAATGCCTGGCCCATTCGAAGAACCACATTTCGGTGCAGATTTGTGTGGCGATAATGGCGTTTGAAAAAATGGTGGTTTCAAACTCTTTTTCACCCCTTTCATACCAGGACGATTCCCAATAGCCCTCTTCGTTGGGCAAATAGTATTTTTCATGAATCCCGAATGCAGACAGGCTATCCTGATACCAGATATACGCCTGGTTGCGACGACTTCCGCATGCTTTAACAATGGGGCGAGTGCCAACGACAGCCCGGGCTCCGATGTCTTTCAGATTGTCAATACGACTATTATGAGATTCGACCGCTTCAAGCCAGCGACTGTGGCTGGGAGTTTTGTCGGCAGCAAGCCACTCGAAAAAAGGCATTTCGGGTAGTAGAACAAGTTCGCTTGCATTTGATTTAACGTGTTCAGCAAGATCTGAAATATATCGATCAAGTTCAGACGCTCTGGAGTCTATCTGACATACAGTAACTTTCATTGTCGTGATCAAATCTGGTCAGGTTTTGTGTCATTTTCCTTACATCGGCTCAGCCATGCAACTGACACCCGGCGGCGCCACTCACGATCCTATGAACGATAAATGCCGAACTCAGAACCAGTGGTACTGTCAGGGAAAACAATTTCGCTTGCGGCGCAAACCCCGACTGACCACAAAACTAACGAGCACCCAAAAGTAGCAATAGGATCAGTTATAAAGGGTTTTAGAATAAACGCGGCAATTCTGGGATTGCATATGGCGACACCGCAGACAAGCCCATCTGAACCAATATCGAAACCGCGTTGTTCAGTCTATAGCCCAAACAAAACAAATTGGCGACGGCCCTGGCGAGTCGCGGACATACGGCAGACTTGTCTATTGATTTCCGGAAAGTCCGATGCAATGGAAAAATGGATTGCGTTGCCGACAGCATCCGCATAGCCGGACAAACACAGCAATACCTTTTATTGAAATTCGCGTACAAGCAGTGGATAACCAGTGTTCCAGTCGGAACTCATCAATCCATTCCCGGTAATTGCTCAAGTCTCCCGTACTCTCCTGACTTAAAATCAACATTTCCGTGCGCAAATTCCAGCGCCATCTCTGTCATATCAAATCCCCAGAACAGCCGATTTCCAACTTGAAGGGTTGGCACACCAAACACGCCAACTTCAATCGCTTTCTGGGTGCTGTCGACCAGAGCGGCTTTGACTTCCGGGTTACCGCAGCGGTCTTCAATATCTATGTCACCAAATGTTTGCCGGACCAGAGTTCTCATGCCGTCAGATGCGGGGTCTAATCCCATTTCCCAGATTCCCCTGAACAGAAAATCAATCAAATCAGGGTCGCAATCCATCGAGAGCGTAAGGCGAAGCGGCATCAAAGGATGGAATGGATGATAGGGTGGTGTTTTGAACGGTATGCCGTGTTTTTCTGCGAGCCAATGACAATGCTGATAGGTCATCGCGCGCTTGGCGGGGATTTCTACCGGTCCTTTGTGCCCCCAGTGTTTGAGCAGCCCGGCGAACAGCACGGGTCGAGCATTGATCTCCCTGATAAGCCCCTGTTCTCGCAGAGTTACGTACTGCAGGTAAGCGAAGGGCGAAATAAAATCGAAATACCAGTTCAGAGACTTCATAAAGAATCGGACGTCTGCGAGTTCTTGTCATCGTACTGTCGCCCGAGCCAGAGTGCGATAAACATCCAGACGGCGGCGAGAGCGGCGGAGATCAGGGCAATTGCATGCGCATTCATGCCGAGCGTCTTCATGCCCGTAAAGATCCAGGCACTGATGGTATCGCCTGATCTGTGAATAGTGGTGTCAACAAAGTTTTTGGCCTTATATTTTTCTTCTCGTCCGAGCACCACAAACAGCATTTCCCGGGCGGGTTTTGCCAACGCATAGTTGCCGGCGCGACGCACAACCTGAACCACAACCATGACGGCAAGAGATGGAACAATCGCAATGGCCAGGAAACCAAAGATCAGCAGAGTCGGAAGAATCGCCAGAGTTTTTCCAAGACCGAGCGAGTTGACGATTCTGCTGGTGAGAAACAGCTGAAGCAACAAAGTCAGAAAGTTGGCGGCGAAATCCACTGCGGCAAAAAGTTGCGTTCGTTCGGCAGAGTCAGTCAGCAACGTTTCCACCAGCTTGGCCTGCTGGATCGCGAGAAAGGTGGACAACAGAGTGTACATCAGAATGAGCAGGCAAATTCCAAGCAGATATCTTGAGCGAAGAACCAGGCGAATTCCGTCCCAGATGCTGCCTGCAAGTTTGGTCTCGTCAAGTACGGACTGCTTATCAAACTGCTCATTAGTTTTTGAGCGCGCCCACTGTGACAGCGATCGCGTGCAAAAGATTGCGCATATCAGGACACCGGCTGAGACCAGCATAAGATTGGCCAGTCCAACCTTATCGACCAGCAAGCCGGTAACCAAAGGGCCGGTGAGCGCACCCGCCGTGCCACCGGCCGCAATAAACGCGAACAGTCGTCTCGACTGATCCTCGTCGAAGATGTCCGACATAAAACTCCAGAACACGGAGACAACAAACAGGTTGAATACATTAACCCAGACGAAGAACACCCCGGACAACTGCCAGGTTTCGCTAAAGCGATTGAAAGCGAAATAAAACGTGATCAGACAGGCTGAAAAAAACAGATAGGTCGCAGGCAAAAGTTTTGCCCGCACAACACGATTGGTGAGCCAGCCAAACAGCGGCACCACGGCGAGCATGGCCAGGAAGGTTGCAAGTAAAAGCCATTGCAAATTGTCGACACCGATTCGAATCACCATTTCGCCGCGAATCGGTCGAATAATGTAATACGAGCACAGCAGCAGATAAAAGTAAGCAAATGACCACAACAACGCTCGGGTTTCGCCGCGTTTGACGGCGATCAGCCGTGACAGCCAGGGCAAAAGAACATGCGTGTTTATCGGCGTAACGGTTTTCAAAGTGATGTTACGCGAACCGCGCGATCAACCGCAGGGAATATCCGGATATCCGGCAGAACGGGTGCCTGCAATCGGCTGGTTGTCAGCCGCATGATAAGTAAACACAACAGAGGTTTTTACTGATTCCGCGCTGTTGCGTCCGGCGGCATGCAGCGTACCGCAATGGAAAAACAGCACGTCGCCAGCCTTCATTTCCGCCGGGATGGCGCTGTCGATAAGAGCCTGATTTTCCTCGATATCGGTTCGCAGAAAATACGCGGCATCGTATCGACCGCGATCCAGTTTTGTGGTGTGCGTCCCCGGAATCAGCAGCATGCCCCCGTTTTCAATATATTCATCACCCAGCGCAAGCCACACGCTGACCAGATCCGGCCGATCGAAAAGCCAATAGCGAATATCCTGATGCCATAGAGTAGCGCTGCTAAAACCCGGATGTTTTGTCATGACGCAGTTGTGATGATTCTGCGATAGCTCGATATGGTCATTGCCAAGAAGTTGCTTGACCCGACCTACCACATCGTCGGATGTCGACCATTCCCGGAATACCGCATCACGGGTGTAGGCGTGCAGCAGTCTGCGCGGTGTATCGCCGCCGGGTGACAGCCGATCTGCCGGTGCGCCGGGGTACTGCACATCAGTCTCAAATTCGAGAGGAGCTAATGGTGGATTCAGCGATGCGGTGATCGCGTTTCGCATCGCGGTGCACCCGTCGGTGTCCAGCAGCGAACGAGCAACAATAAATCCGTTCTGTTTAAATTCATCTATTTCTCTATTAGAAAACATTCGCCCTACCCTTCCGGATTAACGATCCAGTAAATTCCCTTTGACCGAGAAAGGAATGCTTTTTAATGCGCTGAGAAACCGGATATCGCCTTTCATTTCATAGTCAAAGTTCAGTCCTCCTCCTGAGAGAATGTCCTTAAATGCATCTTTTGTCTGCAGCAGATTGGTTGTCACCTGAATGGGTAATTCTGTGATGGTATTGGCTGCCAGCGTGGTCGATTGGTCTGTGCGACCTTCTCCTACGGAAATGCCGCTGAATGTCAGTACGAAATCAAGTCCACTCATCGGCAGTGGGATGGCGTTGGGGTTAAACGCATTCAGGTTAAAACGGAATACCTGCTCATCGAGACCGAGTTCAATGATCTCGACATTCCTAATGGAAATTTCAGGTTTAGTGGGGACCAGAGTACCGCCACTGCAGGCGGTTAAAAGCAGCGCACATAAGGTCACTACAAAACATTTAAGGGAGGTGCGTGGCACGAATTCACCTGTTGTTTAAGCAGTGAGTAGTATAGGATTATTTTCGTACCGAAAGCCAATATCTGTCGGAATTCGAAGAGGAGAAACCCACATGAAAATTACGCCTTTGAACGCCCCCTTCGGTGTGGAGTTTTCCGACTTTGATGTGCGCGAAATGACGGATGAGGATATGGCGATAGTGCAGACGGAGCAGAACAAGCACGGGGTGATTTTTTTTCGCGATCAAAATCTGACTCCGGACGAGCACATTCGGTTTGCAAAACGATGGGGCGAAATTGTTATCAACCGATTCTTTGAGCGAGTCCCGGGCTATGAGGAAATTGCGCAGGTTCGAAAAGAGCCGCAGCATGAAAGGGTGGTTGGCGAAGACTGGCACACTGATCACTCCTACGATGAGGCACCTGCCCGCGGCTCTATACTTTATGCACGCGAAGTACCGTCGAGCGGAGGAGATACGTTGTTCGCCAATATGTACCTGGCTTACGAAGCCTTATCGGACGGCCTGAAAGACACCCTCGCAGGACTGAAAGCGTGGCATTCCAGTCGACACGTCTTCAGCAAGGAAGCCATCGACGCGACCCGATCCAACGAGGATCGATTTCAAAACCATGGACAGGCGGTGCAGGACAGTCTGCACCCGGTGGTCATAACCCACCCGCTGAGCGGTCGAAAATCTCTGTACGTCAATCCGGATTTTACCCGTCAATTTGACGGCTGGACGCTGGAGGAATCCCGACCGTTACTGGAATATCTGTACAACCATGTGCAGCAGGATCAGTTCATTGCACGGTTTAAATGGCGCACTGACTCGATCGCCTTTTGGGACAATCGTGCCACCTGGCATCAGGCACAAAACGATTATCCCAACCAGCGACGGCTCATGCACCGAATCACGCTTGAAGGCGTTCGACTCACCGCGTAATACGGTTCGATCCGGGCCGAACTGTTTTCACACGCCGACTGCTACTATTTCCTTCCGACTCCAATTGTGTAAAGCGTGAGCCCGCTGCGACAACCGACTCCGTACGATATCGCGCGACTGTTTTTTGTCGGAGCGGTCTGGGGCGGCTCGTTCATTTTTATTGCACTGGCGCTGAAAGGCTTTGGTCCGATCAGCATAGCGGCGTGGCGGATCGCGACAGCGGCGGCGGTATTGGTGGTTGCCGGGGTGTTGATGAAACAGAGCTTCTCGGCATCACCCGGTGAGTGGAGCATCATTTCGGCGGTAGGCCTGCTGAACAGCGCTGTGCCATTTTTTCTGATCAATTGGGGTCAGCAGTTCATCAGCTCGGCCGAGGCGGCCCTGCTGCTGGCGACCGCGACATTCGTCGCGCTGCTGATTTCCCACTTTACAAGTCAGGATGAGCGCATTACCTGGGCTCGCGGTATAGGCGTTACCGTAGGTTTCAGTGGCGTCGCGGTGTTGGTTTTGAGCGAGCTGATTTCGACCGGCATAGGCGGATTCAAGGGTCAGCTGGCGGTTATTCTGGCCGGTTGCAGTTACGCAACCTCATCCGTGCTGGCCAGACGAATTACTCATCTGCCTTCGATTTCTACTTCGGCCAGCACGATGATTACCGCCAGCGCTTACATGGTGCCGCTGGCTTTTCTGTTTGAGCAGCCCTTGTCCGCAATCGACCAGTGGGTACCCGTGATGTCAGTCGTGTATCTGGGCGTAATCGGGACAGCTTTGGCTTTCGTCATTCGCTTTAACATTATTCGCACCAATGGTGCTGTTTTTATGGCTCAGGTCGGTTATCTGGTTCCGTTTTTCGGTGTGATCTGGAGCTGGCTGTTCCTCGCCGAGGCCATCTCCTGGCAGACCGCCGTATCGCTCAAGCTGATTCTTATCGGAATCGCCATTACACGCCGCGCACGGCACTAATATGCTGTCGGCCTTTTCCAGTGCCCACTTCGTTCTGCCGTTGCCCGCAGGACATCGATTCCCGATGGCGAAGTATGCCCGGCTCCACCAGCGAATTGCAGAAAGCAAGACCATACGAATAAAGACGCCGCCGCGCGCAACAGATGAGCAACTCGCTCTGGTTCACAGTAGCGAATATATAGAGTCAGTCACGACGGGCTCTTTGTCCGCCGAAGCTCAGCGTCGAATCGGATTTCCATGGTCAGAAGCAATGGTGGAGCGTTCCCGCCGTTCAGTTGGTGCTACCTTGCAGGCACTGCGCACGGCCATGGTCTCCGGGGTCAGCGTTAATCTTGCAGGTGGCACCCACCACGCCCATCACAGTTTTGGCAGTGGGTTCTGCGTATTTAATGATGCCGCCGTCACTGCACGGATGTTGCAGCAGGAAGGCATGATAGACCGCGCTTTGATTATTGATCTCGATGTGCATCAGGGTGACGGTACTGCAACCATATTTGCAAATGACGATTCCGTGTTTACATTTTCAATGCACGGCGCAAGTAATTTTCCGGTCAGAAAACAGATCTCTGATCTCGATGTCGAGCTGCCTGATGGTATGGGTGATGAGGGGTACCTTCGGCGTCTGGATGAATCGCTGGAGTTGATTGAAAACTGCTTCCATCCTGACTGCGTGATTTATCTGGCGGGCGCCGATCCATTTGAAGGTGATCGGCTGGGAAAGCTGGCCCTGAGCAAGAACGGTCTGCGGCAACGTGATCACCGTGTTCTGGAATTTGTACGCAGACATCATCTTCCAGTCGCGATTACCATGGCAGGCGGCTATGCCAACGACATCGATGACATTGTCGATATTCACTACGCCACTATTGATCTGGCGCGGTTGCACAATCTGTCGAATTAATCGTCTGTGATAAGGTCAAATTCACAAAGCCACCGCAAGAAGCTGAAATCTGATGTTCCGTACCTCTTTGCTGCTGATTTTCGGAATCACCGTGGGTGCTGTTCTCGGCTGGTGGACGCGTGGGGAGCTGGAAACAGCCGGGCGTCCGCAAGCAGCAGTTGCAAAAGCTGCCGTAAACCCAGAGACGACAAAGGGTCCGGACAATGTCGCGGTCTCTCCGCAAATTATCGAAGAAATATCGGAGAGCCCGGTTTTCGCCATCGAGTCTGTACCGATTGATGAATTCCCGGGCGTGGACTCCAAGCGGTCGGTTGCCATTGAGCTCACAGCGGCAAACATCGATGACTTTATGACACTGTGCTCGGGTCAGAGTGACAGCACCATGGACCATTGCCGGCAACAGATTATGGAGTCCAATCGTCGTGAAGATCTGGACATGGGTCAGGCAATTTATCTGCATCAACAGTGGCTGGCCGAAAATCCCTCCGATATTGGTATTGGCATTCAGTATGCTCAGCTTCTGATCGACGGTGGCCGCTACACTGAGGCACTGGATTATCTGGATCAACTTCAGAGTCAAACCAGCGGCGAGTCTGATCTGGTTCGGGTGCAGCAGTGGCAGTTTCGACTCGGGCAACAGGCTTTGAAACAGCTCTCTCTCGAAGACGACAAGTTGCTGATGTTGCCGCTTCTGGACCGACTCATTGTTATGGTCCCTGACCACGCGCCGTGGCGATTTGCGCTGGCGCAGCTGCAGTATGATGCCGGCAAGCTGAGTGAATCTCTAGACAGTCTGGGCTACCTGCTGTACGACAATGTATTCGGAGAGCGCGCACAGGCGCTCTACGATTCCATCATCGACCGGATGAGTTTGTCCAATTACACTGAAGTGCCGCTGCTAAGAAAGGGAAACCACTTTGTGGTGAAGGCGCTGGTGGGTGGTCGCGAACAAATGAACCTGTTGATCGACACCGGCGCATCACTGACAACAATCGATAAACGCAGCCTCAAACGCAGTGGCCTGCTGCAGGGCGGTCAGCCAATCACCCTGAATACGGCAGGCGGTCGGGTTGCCTCCACACTACAGCCTCTGTCGAGCCTGAGCCTCGCCAATCAAACACTATACAATCTCAAAATAGCGACTTTGGACCACAGCCAGAATCAGGTTGACGGTCTTCTGGGTATGGACTATCTGGGTCAGTTTGACTTTGTTCTTGATCAGGATCAGGCCATTCTGTTTCTGACCCCAAAACAATAGATATCAAGTACTTATGACGACACAAGCCGTCTGCAAGTGAGCGTGTTCATGATCGATTCACAACATTATGTTAAGTAAAAGAATCCAATTCAACGAAAAAATGATTTCATGAATCCTGACAAAAGAAAAACACTGAAAACACTGGCGGCCGGTAGTGCCATGGCCGCGATCCCGAGTCTTTCACTGACCAAGCCAGCGTCTCCCCTTAATGTGGTGGTCGAACACGGGCTTTCCCGAGATCACGATCGCGTCGTCATATCGAATTCGGGTACAGACAGCGTAAACATCTCGCACATTACACCAAAGGTCATCCACACTCCGGATGGCAGCATAGAGATGGATATCCTGGCGGCTGAAGGTCCATTGATGCTGCCGCCAGGCAGTCAGCTGGTGTTTCCGATTAAAACAACGGCTCCCAGTCGGCGCGGCCAGATGCAGACTCCGTTTGTACCCGAACTGGTCGCGCACAAGCTGAAGATTCACGTTCCGGGTGTGAATGTGACGAACTCAACGGTATTGACCCGTTTTAATCCGGAACTGGTCTGACAGTATCGATCCCGGTTTGCTAAAATAATTGCACTCCGGGATCATCGAATGGATCGGGAATGCCGGAGGTTAACCGGCAGAAAATAATTAACCATGAACGATACCTCTGGATCGTCCAGTAGTACTCCGTCTGATGAACAGACTAAAAAGCAGGCTGCGTTCGCAGCCTGCGACCTGTTTACGGACCTCACCCCTGATGAACTGGCATCACTGGCGCGGCACGCTCGTTTACAGAACTACAGTCGCGGCGCCATCATTATGGGTTCAGGTGAACAGACGGATTCGATCTACCTGCTGACTTCAGGACGGGTCAGAGCATTTCGCGACAGTGAAGAAGGCCGTCAAATCACTCTAAATATCATCAATCCTGGAGAGATTTTTGGCGAACTTGCGGCGATTTCGAATGAGCCCAGAGTCGCCACTATTGAAACTCTCGAAGAGTGCACCACGCTGGTGATCACTCCACAGTATTTCGTGGACTTAATTTCATCGAACCCGCAGGTGGCGCTGACCCTCATTCGTATAATGGTCGAACGAGTGCAGGCCATGTCAATCGATCTCTCTGATATTGCACTGCTGGAGATGTATGGTCGGGTGGCGCGGGTGCTGGTGAAAAAAGCTGAACAGATCGACGGCGGTTGGGCCATTGAAAACATCACCCATCAGGATATTGCCAACCTGACCGGATCTTCGAGAGAAACGGTCAGCCGGATCATTAAGATGCTGCGACAAAAAGAACTGATCGAGACGGAGGGTCGACAGATCAGGTTGTCTGAAGAATTGATGGAGACGATGTAGTCATCCATCGTTAAGCGGTGTTGCGTCGCCGGGGATATTAGTCCGGTTTTCGAATGATCAAAGCATCGACGGCTGTGGCCCCCGAATGGGTCACCATGACCGGATTAACGTCCATTTCTGAAATCTGGTCTGCAAGCGCCGCGCAGGCTACCGAAAAAGCACTAAGGGCAGTGGCTGCTGACGTCATGTCGCGCGGAGACTCCCCGCGGACACCGTCGATAAGTTGCGCGACCCGAAGTTTACGAATCAGTGATAACGCGACATCGTCACTAAATGGTGCGCGTGCAAAACATCGTTCGTCAAACAATTCAACAAGCCTGCCGCCGGGAGACACCATCACCAGTGGACCAAACTCGGGATCCACAACACAGCCGAACGCGAGTTCAATCCCGCTTTCAATTTGTCGCTGGAGTGTGACTCGGGGTCCGAGCTGTGTCGTCAGATTTTTGTAGCGCTGCAAGAGGTTCTTTTCGTCGTTAATGTCCAGAAAAACCCCGTCGACATCACTCTTGTGTTCGACGCCTGGTTCGGCCGTTTTCAGCACGAGTGGAAAGCCGAGCTCCTCTGCCATTGCCCTTACTTCACTATCCAGATTGCATACACCATTTTTGGCGACGTCGAGGCCAAAATATTCAAGTATTCCGAGGCTTACGGATTCATCGAGCACTCCATGCGGCAGCGTGAACTTCGGGACTTTCGGGCGATCCGGTACAGCCATGCCACGTGCGTCAGCCCAGTCCTGAAAATGCTGAATGGCTTGTAGCATGGTTTCTGCGCCGTTTAGATACGGCACGCCGAGGTCCGCCAGTTCGTCGCCCAATCTGCGGTTGTGTGCACGACCAAAACTGGCGTAGGCAAATACCGGCTTGTCGGTTCGCTGGGTGAGCGTGCGCATCAGTGACCACAGCTTTTCATCGTAGACATAGTCGTCACGAAGATCGATTTCAAAACCCAGCATTGAAACTTCGTCAGCGCGGGCGAAATGATCCAGCCCATGCTCAAACGGCACATAGAACTCGTCGGTGAAATCCGCGGCACAATCGAGCGGGTTTGATGGCTCAAGTTCGGGTGGCAGAACCGCGCGCAGAGAATCCCGGGTAGAAGATGACAGCTCCGCGAGACGAGTGCCGTTTTCTTCTGCAAGGTCGAGTGTCATCTCTCGCAATCCCCCGCTGTCGGTGATTAGCCCCGGCCGGCCGGCATCGGGGACTCTGCCCATCGAACACAGCAAAGCGGTGTTCATCAGTGCATCTACTGAATTGACCGATATCGCGCCGCACTCGCGAAACACGGCAGCATAGGCCTCATGGCTGCCTGCCAGTGCGCCGGTATGTGATCGTGCCAGTCTTGCACTCTCCTCAGTGCGGCCAACCTTGCAGATGACAACCGGTTTTCCGGCATCGCGTGCCTGCAACAGACATTTGATCAGCCCTTCCGGGTTGCGCGCGCTTTCCATAAATACCGCGATGGTATGAGTAGTTTCCCGTTCAGTCGCGAATGAAATATATTCATCGACTGTTGCACCAATTTCCTGACCTGGGGATGACAGCAGGTCAAATCGAAATCGCGGGTCGTTCATGCCCAACACGGTGAATACGCTTCCCGAATGCGCAATCAGACTGATACCCCCGGCTTTCATCTGATCGACCGGATAGAAGCTGCCAACGAGTCCATTCTGCATGTTGATAAGCCCCATCCCGGAACCCCCGCATATCGGAATATTGGCTTCCCGAGCGATCGATTTTAGCCGTGATAACAGTGTCTCACCGTCGGCAGACTGCCCCTGACAGGTGTCAAAAATAACCGCAGATTTTGCACCGGCATCGATAGCATCGATTAGCGCCCCCTCCAGATTACGACGCCCAACTCCAAGAATCGCCATATCGGGGGCATGGTCAAGCTCTCGAACTGACGTCAGTACTTCACGGTCGAGAATGGTGCCGCCCCGCGGATTGATAAAACTGAGATCCCCGGAGTATCCCCGGGAAAGCGCAGCCTTTGCCATTCGTTCACCGAAGGAGTCCGGCTTTGCCGACGCCCCGACCACGGCGACTGACTGCGCATTAAACAGCGGCGACAAACGATGAGGCATAGTCTCAGCCTTTGAATTCAGGGTCTCGTTTTTCAGTGAACGCTACCGAACCTTCAGTAAAGTCGTCCGACTGGATCATACGGTGATAGTTGGGCATTTCGCTTTTTCCGACCCAGGCACGTCGAACAGCGAGGTGACTGTCTTCAACTGAGCGGTGACCGTAATGACGCATGTATTCCTTGAGCGCCGTGGCGACCAGAGGTGCCCCGTCAGAAATGGTGTTGGCGATACCGCGGGCGTGCTCAATAAGTTCGCCTGAGGGAACTACATCGCGAACGAGACCATAGTGTCTGGCCTCGTCAGCATACATCCTACGCCCGGTCAAAATCATATCCATAGCCACTCCCCAAGGGATTCGATGATGCAGTTTCTGGATGGCTCCGCCGTCCGGAAGAAAACCACGCTGCATTTCCGGGAGCCAAAAGTATGCGTCGTCCGAGCAGACGATAATGTCCCCACCAAGCGCGAGTTCGAAACCGCCACCAATGGCGCCGCCTGCTACCGCAACGATTACCGGCTTATAAAGATCGAAGAATTCCGGCAGTCCACCAAGACCTCCGGGACCGAGATCAAATCCGTTTTCGGTCTCATCGCTGCCCCCGGCCGCAAACTCTTTTAAATCCCATCCAGCGGAAAATATATTCTTGTCGTTTCCCGCGCTGTAGAGCAGTCCCACACGCAGATTATCGTCGTCATTCAGGCGACTGAATGCGGAATACATGCTCTGACTTAATGCGAGGTTGATCGCATTCACTGGTGGGCGTGCCATCACCACTTCCAGAACGTGGCCTTGTGAGGTTACCTGCAGCTGATCGGACATTTCACGGAACACATGAGATGGTTTAAACCGGGAAAACGGATGCGTCGAAAGCCGTTTACAGTCGAATTTGGGCGAATGCTATCATGATTTTGAGGCCTGGCAACGTGGCTCCGTCAGGTCTGACCCGGGTCCTGAATCAGCGATCGAGCAGCTCGTCGATGGATTTACTAACGTGCGGGAAGTCCCCATTCCAGTAGCGGGTATGGCCGCCGTATCCAAGGCACATCTCACGGGTTCGGTCATCACGCCCAATGCTCCAGTCCCGCGACCATCGATCCGGGTCATAGTCGTCTCGCCACAAATACCGGCCGATGTAGTCTCCACTGCAATACAGATTCCACCAGTGTTGCAGACCAAACTCTGTCGGATCGGGGCCGTTCTCATTTTGATCCCGAACCCAGTGGTAATGATACGGAAACCGCTTTCGATACAGCTGCCTCAGGGGGCTGCCAAAGGTGAGAAGCTTAAGCGGTGGCAGGTGCTGATACAGAGACGTTTCCGAATCTTCATCACTTAGTGTATTTTCTCTGAATCGAAAGCGCAGGCAGTCGGCGGTAATCACTGTACCCTGACTGTGAGTGACAAACACAACCTGATCATAACCGCGCCCGTTTTCACTGTCCCTCCAGCGGCCAATGTAGTCCAGCAAAGAGTAGAAACGGCGGGAGATTGCGGCTCTCGGGTTTTTATTAACCGGACGCATGCGCAACCAGTTGGTCACATCCAATCCGACATCCAGTCCTGCTCGGAATCCAAGTGAGAGTCCGCGAAGTGGTCCCTTGCTGCCAAAGAAAAAAACCAATGCACCGAGTCCAATCGCCAGTGCGACCGAGCGCTGCACGCTGCCTGTAGGTGGCTGCGAAATAACGAGATAAAGCCAGTCAAGCGGAACGGCGATGATCAATAACCATCGGTAGAATTCACCGCTGACACGGAGCCCCCTGAATGCGTGGTCGATCAACTCTCCGAGTCGTTGGGTGTCACCGTCTCGACGAAGAATCAGGTCACTGACGGGGCCGGGACTCAAAACCCACACTGCGAATGCCAGTGCCAGAATCAGGCCGAAGACAATTTCCGGCAGATGCGGAAACAGATTCAGGTCAAGCATAGCCCGCAGTAAATCCGCATGATTGGAGTGGATTAGTTTGGTGGCGCCAAAATACAGAACTTCCCACATGGAATACGACACCAGCATGACGACAAGCCCCGGAATCACCAGACTGAGCACCCCGGTCCAGATTGCATTTCCCGCTTCTGTGCCCTCGCGATTTTTTAGTGTAAACGAAAGAATCAGACCGCATAGACTATTGAGCAGTGTGCCGACAACAAAGATCAGCCAGGCGGCTACATTGACAAGGCCGAAAACCAAAAACCCACCGATTCCCGCGACCAGAATTCCACCGGCCTCCTCATCTGAGACTTTCCAAAGCAAATTCATTATGTCATCGGAAAAAAGATCAAGTACACCGATCAGTTTCAGACCCTGATCCGGGTACATCAGCATGGCCAGAAAAATAACACCGGTCAGTGGTACCAGACACCAGGATACAGATAGGGCACCAGGTCTTCGCTGCTCATAGCTCTTACAGATGGCAATGACCCCAACGGCTACACCAATCCAGAGTAGTGAAACGAGAATCCGATAGCTGCCGTAGTCAAAAGACACGTTTCGATAAACGGCCCAGATAATGAGCAGGGAAAGCGGAAACAGCGCAGCCCGAAAAACAGGAGACACCGATCGGCCGGCAGAGCAGGTCACCAGAAAAACAAACAGCGAGATCAGTGCGGCGTTAAAAACCGGCACCCAGACCTCAAGTGATAGCGCCTCGACCAAAACGGGTACTCCGCTGACCAGCAGCGTCAAAAGACAAAGGTAGCTGATCGGTACCAGGATTGTCAGAGAAAACTCAGCGGTCAAATGCGTACGCAAAAGTGTTGACCAGACCCCGGTGTGTTTTGAATAACGTGAGGCGCGTTCGATGCTGCGACCACCAATTCGCGGAAACAGGAACATGAACAGGTAGAACTCGAAGAATGCTGTAAACAAACCGTTGCCGAGTCGCGACAGATCGGCCCAGTACATCTCGAACAAATCGACATGATCGCATTGACCGTCCGCATTCACGCGTCGACAGGAAACCACCTGCGTGGAGTGCAGTTGATCGTCTGCGGAAGCATCAAAGTCCTGTAACTGGGAACGGACTGACTCATGCTCAAACTCAACCGGATTGAATTCTCCTGATTGCATTCGGGTTCCGTTTTCAAAATCGATTGACTCGCTGTACTCCATGCTGCGATCGATTTCACTGGTCTGGTTCAAGCGGTCAATGAATGCATCAGAGTCCTTGGTTTTGATTCGTTTGCCCAGAGGAATATCCCGCAGTGGAATTTGAATGTCGCGTTCTTCAAATTCATCGTACCGACTGCCGTTTTCGACAGACGACAACAATGCTGCAGTGGCATTTAGTGTCGCAAACTGTGGTTGATCGGCCACCCCGTGAACGGCGATCACGGCGGTTCTCAGTCTGCGTCCTGAATTGTTCTTATTCGAGTCCATATTCTTGAGTGACAAGAAATCGGCATCAATGTAACAGAATTCGGTATTTCAATTTACTATAATCCGGTCCCCCAATCGCTTTCAATTTCAATGCCAACCCGATCACAAGACGTGCTGGTTTGCGCGCTGTACAAGTTTGTGGCTTTGCCGGACTACCGAAATTTACAGCCACAACTGCTTTCGGTGATGCTGGATAATCAGGTGCGCGGCACGCTTCTTCTGGCGAGCGAGGGCCTGAATGGAACAGTAGCCGGATCCCCCGAACCGGTGGGGAAGCTTATCGATTGGATTCGGCGACAACCGTCACTGCAGGATATCGAAGTCAAGGAATCGTATGCGAACGCCCTGCCCTTCAAACGAAGCAAGGTAAAGCTGAAAAAGGAAATAGTGACAATGGGTATCGACGGTATCGATCCGGAACAAAGTGCCGGAACATATGTTAATCCTTCTGATTGGAATGCTCTGATAGATGATCCTGAGGTGAAAGTGATTGACACCCGCAACGAATATGAAATCCGGGTGGGGACATTCTCCAATGCAATCAATCCTCATACTACCAATTTTCGTGAGTTTCCCGATTTTGCAGACGAGCATCTGGATCCGGAGCGAGACAAAAAAATCGCCATGTTCTGTACGGGTGGAATACGATGCGAAAAATCGACGGCGTACCTGAAACAGCAGGGGTTTGACGAGGTGTATCACTTAAAAGGCGGTATTCTCAAATACCTCGAAGACACGGATGAGCGGGACAGTCGCTGGCAGGGCGAGTGCTTCGTTTTCGATCAACGGGTTACTGTGGACCACAATCTGGATCCGGGTAAATATGACCAGTGTCACGCCTGTCGTTTACCGATCAGTGATGACGATAAACGCCATGAAAATTACGTAGCCGGTGTAAGCTGCCCCTACTGCTGGGATCGTCGCAGTGATGCGGATCGTAAGCGTTATGCCGAGAGGGAAAAACAGATGGAACTGGCATCAATTCGTGGAGAAGATCATTTTGGGCGTCGATATGATGTAGGGGCTCAGCGGATTAAAAATAAAGAGAAGACAAGATGAAGCCATTTTTTTCTACGCTTGACTGGGTGGCACTGGGTTGGTTTTTTGTAATCTGGGTTGGATACTCGCTGTTGGCGGACCACAGCAAAATTACGGATCGCAGTATCACTACTGCCGTGAACAAAAAAAGAAAACAGTGGATGGAGCAAATGCTGTTGAGAGATTTGCGCATGGTGGATACGCAGATTATGGGAAATCTCGGCAACGGTATCGCTTTTTTTGCCTCGACGTCGATACTTATTGTGGGTGGTTTGAGTGCAGCTCTGGCATCAGGTACTCAGGCAGTTTCCATATTGAAAGATCTTCCGTTTGCATCGAACTCTTCAGTACTGGGGTTCGAGGCCAAAGTGCTGTTGCTGATCGCTATATTTATTTATGCATTCATTAAGTTCTCATGGTCCTTTCGGCTTTCAAATTACTGCTCAATACTGATCGGTGCTGCACCGACGTTGCCCGACGGCAGCAGTATGGAACAGGTGTCCAGCCAGGCCGAGCTTCCGGCCAGAATTTCCGGGTTGCTCGGTGCACACTTTAATCGCGGTCTGCGGTCGTATTTTTTTGCTCTGGCCGTTTTGCCCTGGTTTATCCATCCGCTGGGATTCATCGCGTCGACCACTCTGGTGGCTGTCATGCAGTATCGACGTGAGTTTGCCTCCAGGTCCCTAAGATTTATGCAGACCTATTCGTAACCGGTTTGGCTTCATCGGTTTTTGGTGTGAGCACTTTGCCGCGCCTGGTTATAGAGAATCAGGCTGACACCAACGAGCACCACGACACCACCAATGACGGTTTCATTCGTCGGCCACTCCTGTAGCCAGAACCATGCCATCACTGTGACGAATACAGGCTGCAGAAAGAGAAAGCTGGACACGATTCCGGCCGGTAGTCGCGAAAGTGCATAGAACCAGAGCAAGAATCCAATTCCGCTGGAAAACACGCCCATAACGATGATTGAAATCCACGCAGATACGGGCGCGTCCATCGCCGGTTGAATGATTCCGGGAATCCAGTAAAGCAGCGGCATAGTCCCCAGTATGCTGGTGTAGGAGGTCATTGACAACGGGCTGTAGTGTTTGAAATACGGCTTTTGAAACACGAAGAAAATGGCAATGGACACTACCGCGACCAGTAATGCGCCGTAACCGATCAGCGCACCATCAGCACCCTTTGCCAGCGAAATGACTGCTACACCACCGAAACTCAATAAAATGCCAACCCAGCTTAGCCATCCCAGTGACTCCTTTAGAAAAGCGCGTGCAAGCAGACTGACTACAACCGGATTCGCTGTGATGATCATCGAGGCTGCCGCCGCCGTAACCCGACCCAGGCCGAACACAAAAAGCAGTTGATAGACAGTGACGCCGAGAATTGCGAGTGCGGAGATAACCGGCAGATCTTTCTTTTTTGGCAGCGGAAACATTCCCATTGCAAACAGCGCTATATAGAACGCACTGGCGATGATGTATCGCAGAAGCACGATCTGCTCGACAGTAAAAAATGGCAGTGCTGCTTTGCTCGCGGGGAACGCAAAAGCCCACAAAAGTACGGTGGTAAAAGCGGCCAGATATGGCATGTGGTTTAACGGTTCCTGAAACAAACAAAATTAGTGAGCTGCTGCCGATAGTAACTAAAACTGCAGTTCACGGGTGGCATTAATCGGCTGTCGATGTAATTGACTTGTTTTCGATTCAGCGAGCTGATGATTTGAGTTTTGGTGTCTGAGCACATACATTCCGTGCTCTGCGTGAACTTTGATTGCGACGAGGTGTTTAGTGCTTTTTGAAACCTGGTTGGCCTATGCTGTTGCGGCCACCGTTATTATCGTTATTCCCGGTCCGACCGTTTTGCTCATTGTAAGTCAGGCGATGCGTCATGGTTATGCAGCAGCTCTGCCTCTGGTCGCCGGGGTGGCTATGGGAGACCTGATTGCGATGGCGGTCTCACTGGCAGGGATCGGGTTTATCCTGACCACATCGGCAGCGGTCTTTACCATCGTAAAGTACACCGGAGCGGTGTACCTGATCTATCTTGGCATCCGCATGTGGCGATCCCCGTCGGTGGCGGCGACATCAGTCGACGAGCCACAGAACAATGACTGGCGTCGTCATTTTGTCGATGCGTTTCTGGTTACGCTGCTGAACCCCAAGGGTATGGTCTTCTTTCTGGCCTTCATACCGCAATTCATTAACCCGGAATCTGCCGTGTTGCCACAACTCACAGTATTTGGGGTGACTTTCTTAGTTATCGCTACAGCAAGTGCCGGGTGTTATGCTGTTTTTTCCGCGCAGGCGGGCAAGCTTTTCCGGGGTGAGACCGGGCAACGCTGGATTACCAAAATTGGCGGTAGTATGCTGGTTGCTGCGGGTGCGGCAACGGCAGCACTTCGTCAGGAATCCTGACCTGTTCCGTTAGGGGAGTAAATTCTGCAACGCCTGTGTTCGTGCATCCTTGTCGAGCCTGGCCAGGTCTTCGACTGCGGTGTAGAAATCCTCAATGGTGTTGTGCTGGCGGTAGAGTGTTTCGAGTGCCGGCACCAGTCGGTGATACGTACTTAACAAGTTCAGATGCGCATTGTTCAGCGGTTGCGCAAAGAACCAGGGAAAGAATCCCGATTGATCAGCGTGACCAAACCGCTGAACATACTCCGATTTCATTTGCGCGAATAACTGTGACTTTTTGTTTCGCAACAGCGTTTCGCCATCTGCCCCCTTATACAGTGTGTCGAATTCTTCACGATACGAAAGTGCCATTTCAAGAATCTCATCATCGACCACATCTGGCTGAATCCACTCAGCCCCCCGCATTTGTTTCCACCGCATCGATCCAATTCGCTCGACCGTTGTTGCAAACGCCTCGTTGAAGTCCGAGTCGTTGGGCACGTATATGCGACTGTGAGCAAGCTCATGCACAATCAGCTCCACCAGGATCTGCTCGGGATAGTGGATAAATGTGTTGAGCAGAGGATCCGAAAACCATCCAAGAGTGGAATAAGCCGGCACGCCATATCGGATTACGTCATAGCCCTTTTTCTGCAACCTGTCGTATTCACTAATTGCCATCGTGGATTTGAAAAAGCCCTTGTAGGGCACGCATCCCGCAATGGGAAAGCACCACGTAACCGGCTGCAGTGAAAACTCAGGAGTTGCCATCACGTTCGTCACCACATACTGTCGACCCGTGTCCACATAGGTTGTAAAGCTTTTGGTGCCGCCAAGTCCAAGTTCTTCTACGGCAAATTGTCGGATTGACTGCGAGAGTTCAAGCTGCCGCTTTAGCTGTTCGTCCGTTGCTTCGGATTTCAGTAAGGCGTCGACATCTTCACGAGCCGTCAGTATTCGGAATTGACCGTTTACGGCCTGACCCAGATAGCCGAGCTGGGCACAGCCCGAAAGGAACACCCAACAGAAAAGGAATACAATGCGCATACGCCTAAGGTACCTGAAAACCAACCCCGGTGATGAATATACAACGCACTGATACCGAGTCTGAAAATCGGGCCGAGTCCGGTCTGCAGTGCTATGTTGTCGGCGGCGCGGTAAGAGATCGATTGCTCGGCTTGAAGGTTTCGGATCGAGACTGGGTCGTGGTCGGCTCGACAACAGAGGATATGGTGCGCCGCGGTTTTCGGCCCGTTGGCAAATCATTCCCCGTGTTTTTACATCCGGAGACTGGAGAGGAATACGCGCTCGCACGAACGGAAAGAAAAATCAGCAAAGGGTATACGGGTTTCGAGACGCACAGCGATCCAACAGTCACATTAGACCAGGATCTGCTGCGAAGGGATTTGACCATCAATGCGATTGCCGAAGACAAAAACGGTGAATTAATCGATCCCTGCAAGGGAAGCGTGGATCTGAAGAACAAAGTGATTCGTCATGTCTCAGATGCTTTCGAGGAAGACCCCCTCCGTGTCCTTCGTGTTGCGCGCTTTGCTGCTCGCTTTAATTCTCTGGGATTCGCCGTTCACCAAGACACCTGCAGACTGATGAGCCGCATCGCAGATTCCGGTGAACTGGAAACGTTGACCGCTGAGCGTTGCTGGCTGGAAATCAGCAAGGCGCTGCAGACGGACAGTTTCTTCCGCTTTATTGAAGTCTTGCGGGAAAGTTCAGCGCTCGAAATAATCCTGCCGGAGGTCAATGCTCTATTCGGGGTTCCGCAGACCAAAACCTATCACCCTGAAGTCGACACCGGCACGCATTTACTAATGGCGCTTCGTGCGGTCCAGCAGGAAACCCGCGACCCACGCATCGTCTTCGCCGTGCTGCTTCATGACCTCGGTAAGGCCCTGACGCCTGAAGAACAGTGGCCCAAACACCGAGGCCATGAACAAGCGGGAATAGAACCCGTGAATCGGCTCTGCGATCGCCTGAAAGTTCCTGAAACCTATCGTCGGCTGGCACTCCGGGTATGCGAACTGCACCTGTTGCACCATCGCTTCGCAGAGCTGAAACCCGCGACCATGCTAAAGATGTTTGAAAAGCTCGACTATTTTCGAAACCCGACCCATGTTGAAGATTTCGCAATTGCGTGTCGTGCCGATCTGCGCGGACGCAAAGGGTTGCAGAACAGGCCGGTCCCGCAGACCCGTCTCATTAAACAAGCCGCTCAATGCCTCGACTCGGTGGATGCATCTTCGATTGCGAAGCAGATCACGCGTGACCATGACGACGGCTCGAGTGTCGGTGAAAAAATTGCAGAGGGGATCCGGCGGCAAAGGCTTGCAGCACTGAAAAACCTGAAAAAGACCTGGGCCGTCGAAAGCTCAGAATAAACCGTCCGGATATCGGATTTTGATGGCCTGCGTACGTTCTTATGCATATCACTGAAAAGTCCGGTCTGGGCGGTATTGGCAGAGCGTTCAGTGATGTCAACTTCAGATGGTATTCGGTTGGCGCGATTGCGACATGGATTGGTTATTTTGCACAGCTTCTGGCGGTCTCATGGTATGCCTGGGAGCTCACCGAGTCGACACGCTGGCTTGCCATAGTCGCCCTTCTCGATATTTTGCCAAATATTGTGTTGATGCCGTTGGCCGGAGCGGTGGCTGATAGATTCGATAAATATCGGATGATGGGGCTGGTGAGTCTTCTGGCACTGATTCAGGCGATCGTTTTAACCGTGATGGCCTGGCAGGGAGTGCTGACTATCGTGCCGTTTGCGCTATTGGTCCTGTTGCACGGTGTAATCATAAGCTTCATGGTGCCGGCGATGTACGGAATACTGCCCAGATTCGTGCATCGATCCGCTCTTACGCCGGCGATAGCCGTAAGCTCGGCCTATGCACAACTTGCTGTATTTATTGGTCCTATCGTTGCAGGATGGGTGATTGCTGTGTACAGCGTGTCCGTCGCCTTTGCGCTGAATGCGATCGGTTACGTGATCTATCTGGTTTCATGGGCGTTGATGAAAACGCCCAAAGAATTCGTTGCGCCGGAGAAGGCGCCGCGCTCGATTATGGCCGATGTTGTCGATGGCATTCACTATCTGATCAATCACAAAGTGATCTCATCACTTCTGGTGCTGATGCTGTTTGGTGATGCGCTGGGGGCAGCCATCTTCTATATGGCTCCGGCATTCAGCGAACAGATTCTGTCGATGGGAATATCAGGGGTATCGGTGATGCTGGGTGCAAAAGGTGTCGGCGCAACGCTGGCCGCGATCTGGCTCGCTTACGGAGGCGAGCAACTGGTCACAGCACGCAGAATTCTGAACGGATATTTGCTATTCGTTTGTTCGGTATTTGCCGTGTTCGTGTCAGGACACCTGATTGTTGCGATTGCGTTTTTTGTGGTCATGGGCTGGGCCGCCGAAACGTATGGAACGACTGTAATGTCGCTGGTTCAACTCTCAGTTACGGAGGAGCAACGCGGCCGGGTGATGGGGACGCTGTTCATGGTGGCCCAGCTGGCATCCGGAGTGGGTACGTACCTGATTGGCTATTTTGCGGTCAGTCACGGTCTGATTGCGCCAACACTGTCGGTGGCTGTGGCGTGTCTTGCGGTGTGGGCGCTTTACTTTTTCAGGCGAAATCAGCTGCAGGACAATCTGGATTCAACCCCGAAACAGTCCCCTAACTCCGATCAGTAGTCAGAATCAACCGGCGAGATGGTGAGACTGCATATCGATGATGTTGGTAACGTCGATGTTGTCTTTGTTTGCCAGCTCTTCCATGCGCTGCTTGAAATGATTCAGTGCGTTTAGTCGCTGCTGGTGCTTGTTTACTCGAGCATTTAATACATGCAACTCTTCGTCGAGATCTGTGTCCTTGCGACGAATCCGTTCGAGACTCAGAAGACGCCGCTTCAACTGGTTTTCGCGCTCTTTTATCTCCAGCTCGAGAGGAACCATAACCGTTCGGCACCACAGCTCGATTTCGTCGCGGGTCTGCGCATAGAGTCTGCGGATTTTCACCATTACAGACGCATGGTATCGATCCCTCAGTGCATTTTGTTCAGTCATAACCATCGACAAGCCGCTGGTATATTCCTGATGTTTCTCCCGAAAGTTCTGCAGTGCATTTAGGTACACCTCCGGGCGGACCCGTCTGGGCTTAAGGCCCTTAACTCCGAGAATGTTCTCAACCGAATCAAAAACCTTCTGCAGCTTTTGTTCCAGCCGGGAAATATGGGACAGTGCTTCCTTGAAACGATCAACCGCCACTTCCTGAAAGTCGTTCATTTCTCGCTGCAGTCCGGGTGTCGTTAGCTGGTTGCTGATTTCCAGACGATAGCGGGCAATCATTTTATCGAGGAAGAAAATATCAAGCTTGTTTAGGAACTTCTCGTAATCTACTTTCAGGTCAACCCGGAAAAGATTGACTTTCTCCGATACGGATCGGAGTCTCGCGGTCTCTTTTTTTACCTGCTCGATATTGTTTTCGGTGATATCCGACTGACTGGTTTTGGATTTATTGATTTCACCGACGTGATGCAACGTGGCTTCAACGCGCTGAGTCAGGACCCGCTCGATTGCCTGCAGTGGTGCGGCAATTTCGGTGACCGCGCGCGACACGACGCCGCGACGGTTCGAGGAATTGATCGCATCAGCCAGAGCGCGTTCGTATTTGAGAATACCGCTGGATGCAATCAGGCGGCTATCGTTTTTCTTCCGGCCAAGCAGCGCTTTCTGCGCCGTTATGGGATAAACCTGTTGCTCGGAGATGTCGAGTATTCGCGCCACATCGCGAATCTGCTGCTTTATCTGTTTCTGAATCAGCTCTTCCGATTTGATTTCATCCCAGAGCATATCGATTTTGTTGAGCACAACCAGCACATTGTCGACATTCGAATCTTTCACGTGAGCATTCCAGATTTCCATATCGGACCGGGTCACGCCGGTATCTGCGGCGAGTACGAAGACGATCGCGTTTGCAGTATCCATCGCCTGAAACGTCAGTTCCGGCTCGACGCCGAGCGCGTTGTAACCGGGGGTGTCCAGAATTGACAGGCCCTGTTTCAGTAACGGGTGTGGAAAATTGATAATAGCGTGGCGCCACTTGGGAATTTCAATGCGGCCGTCAACCATATCGAGTTTGCTGACAACATCATCGTCCAGCTTTTTGATAAATCCCAACTGGAACGCCACTTCCGGGGTGACCATTTCGGTTTCGCTTATTTTCTTCAGTGATTCGATGACGCCGTCCGGATCACCCGCAGAAAAAAGCGTCTGGTCCCAGAGTTCAGAATCGTGCACAAGCAGTGACACCGGCTGACGCTGCACTTCCAGTGAACTGATCGTTGGCAGCAGTCGAATCGACGGCAGCTGATCGTTGTCGTAGTGAATTTCAGTTGTACATCGCGTGGTTCTTCCGGGTGTAGACGGCAGATACCGTTTGCCCATGGCTCCGAAGATTGTCGCGTTAATCAGTTCTGATTTTCCACGTGAATATTCTGCAAGGAAAAGAATACGCCGCTGTTTGTTGTCCAGTCTTTGACGCACGCGGGCAAAGCGCTGCCGAGTCTGTTCACTATGGAATTCGTGGTTTTCCATCCAGCCATAAATGCTGTCCACGACCTGTTTCAGCTCGTGGATTCTCTCATCAGCAGCCAGTTGATCTTGGAGATAGCTCATCCGAACACCCTTACACTCTCAAGTTTCGTTGTTATCGTGTTGTTATATTTATAGTTTTAGTCATTATTTGCCGAACCACGGCTCTGTGTCAACGTTGTTTTCCATGGCATTTAGTATCAGATTGTATCCACCTGGCCGACAGGCGTGCAGAATTGCCCAAACAATCAATTTCTGCGGGCATTAGTCACATCTTAGCTACCATTTTTCACCGGAATTCACTATGTCAGACAATCGATCGGATCCAGCAACGATGGAGAGCGATGAAGTCGGACGTGCGTTGCTAAGATTTGGAATCAATTCACTGGTCAGGAATATCTCGGTAACACTGCGCTGGCTTGAGTCGGTGCTTCAGTTTCAGGTTGTGCGGGAATTGGACAGCGATGCGATTGCAGAATGTGGTGGCACATTGTTCCGGTTCTATCAGCACGCGACGTATGCAGAGAATCCGTCGCTCGGCCTGCTGCCGGAAGCCGGTGCTCGTGGCGCAGGGGTGGCGCTCAGGGTTTATGATATCGATCCAGACGAGTGTGAGCGGCGGGCACTAAACACCGACGCAAGCATCTACAAAGTTACACCGACAAACCACATGGTTTGCGCGAGTGCTATCTTCTTTATCCTGACGGCTTCTTCTGGATACCGTCGCGACCACTTCAACCATGACTAAAATGATAAGCGGCATACTTTTCGATAAAGACGGTACATTGCTTGACTTCAACGCAACCTGGATTCCCCCCTATACCAAAGCGGCAGCGATGATCGAAGATTTTTTTCCCGGAACCGTATCTGCGGATGAGCTCCTCCGTCAGGGCGGCTACGTGGCAGAAAGCCGCAGCTGGCGAGAGGAGGCACCTCTCGCTTCGGCCAGTAACCGTGAAATATTTGAACTCTGGGAGGGAATTGTCGGAGCTTCTCTCGATGTTGATCAGAAACGGGCAGTATCATCTGTATTTGCCGATGCATGTGAGTCGTACGTGCCCGCTGTACCTGATCTGGCAGGATTAATGGGTTCACTGCAGGCGCAGGGTTGCGTATTGGGAATAGCCACCATGGACGACGAAGCGGCGACGTATCGTATGGTTGATGCGCTCGGGCTTGAAGGTTGTTTCGAGTTTATGTGCGGAGCTGACAGCGGGCTTGGTGAGAAACCAGACCCGGGGATGGTCAACGCGTTTGTCGAGAGTTGTGGTTTGGTAGCCGAGCAGGTCGTTATGGTTGGCGACAGTCCGAGAGATCTGTTTATGGGAAAAAACGGTGGCGTTGGATTGACTATTGGTGTTCTGACTGGCGCCCATTCCCGTGAAATGCTCGAGCCACACGCCGACTTTGTGTTGGAGAACATCGGTGAAATTCCCGATATTGTGAGCGCAAAAAACCGTTGAACCTTACCGCAGTAACGACCTCGAATACCCATCAAGACTCCCGAAAAAGTTCAAGAGGTACAGAATGAATGATTCAAAGTATTCAAAACCAGATGATTTGGAATTGAGAGCACGCCTGACGGCGATTCAATACGATGTTACCCAAAACGATGCTACTGAGCGCCCATTTCAAAACGAGTTTAATGACAATAAATGTGACGGTATCTACGTCGATGTTGTCAGTGGCGAACCCCTTTTTAGTTCGCGGGATAAATTTGACTCCGGAACCGGATGGCCCAGTTTTACGCGACCTCTGGTTGACGAAAACGTCAAAGAAAAAACGGACTTCAAGCTGGTCTGGCCTCGCACTGAGGTTAGAAGCGTCCACGCCGACTCTCATTTAGGCCATGTCTTCAAAGACGGTCCGGCGCCGACCGGCTTAAGGTACTGCATGAATTCGGCCGCGATGCGGTTTGTTCCACTCGAGAGACTGGTCGAAGAGGGATATGCGGAGTTTTCGAATCTGTTCGAGTCTGCGGAGGTGGAGGTATGAAGTACAGATTTGGAACCATTTTCTTCGCGGTCACTTTGTTAGTCGCGCAAAACGCATATGCTGCAAAGACCAAAACCGTCACCAGTGCTGAGACTGTGACCCCGGTGGTTGAACTCTTTACCTCTGAGGGATGCAGCAGTTGTCCGCCAGCAGACCAATGGCTGAGTAAACTGGGTGAAACTGTCGACGAGCAATTTCGCGCAGTACCATTGGCGTTTCATGTGGACTACTGGAACTACCTGGGCTGGACAGACCCGTATTCCAGCGAGCAATACACCGACTGGCAACGCAAAGTAGCGAAGAACAACCGGCAACGTTCCATGTATACACCTGAATTTACAGTGGCCGGTATGGAGTCGCGAGGCGCCCACGAAATACTTGATAACATCCGCAAAGCAAACAATAAGCCCGCCGATGTGTTTGTCACTATGCGCATGATGCCGGACGGGGTCGACAAACTGAACCTGGAGGTCGCGGTTGACAATCAGCACCACGATCTTGGGGTACAGATTTTCGTCGCACTGTACGAAAACAATATCGTCCGTAAAATTGGTGCAGGAGAGAATACCGGCCGCA
Source organism: Pseudomonadota bacterium (assembly GCA_039029455.1). GTDB lineage: Bacteria > Pseudomonadota > Gammaproteobacteria > Arenicellales > Poriferihabitantaceae > JBCCGE01. The sequence goes on from JBCCGE010000003.1 coordinate 77,427, forward strand.
CTCTGGAACACGATCACGTTGTTCGGTTCTGGTCGCATCCGAAATCCCTGTTGAACGGCAGCCAGACGGAGACCTATACCCTGTTTCTACCGCAGGACGCAGTAGCCGAAAACGTTGGTGTTGCTACTGTAATTATAGACAGCAAAACAGGAAAAACACTTCAATCGCTCAGTGCGGGTGTGGCGGAGCTTTTCGCGGATTCCTAAGCAGATTAATAAAGATATATGGGGGCATATTTTTTAATCGCAAGAGCTTTTTCATAACAAGAAAATCTCTTGAATTGACGAGGCTTAACCCCATTTTTGAGTTAACCTAAATTTAGCTCATTAATGAGGAGCCCATCATGAATTCAATTGTAAGATCGCCTGTAAATGGCTTTGATTTGTTTGGTGACTTCGATCGCCTTGTTAACGGTTTTTTCAGTCCGGCCAGAACCGATTCGAATAGCGTTTCCGCGCGAACTCCTGCGATCGACGTTGTGGAGACAGAAACCGGTTTCGAGGTGCATGCCGAAATCCCTGGAGTCAGTAAGGAGTCCCTTGAAGTGTCGGTGAAGGAAAACGTGCTCAAAATCGCGGCTGGCACGGATTCGGTCAAGGAAGCGAAAGAAGGAGAGAAAGTGATTCGTACCGAACGTCGCAGCGGCAGGTTTGTCCGAGCGCTTCGCCTGGGCGACGCGATTGATGTGGAGAACATCTCGGCGGACTATGTTGATGGTGTTCTAAAAGTGGTTCTTCCAAAAGCGGAGAAAGCGGAGGTCAAGACGATCGCCGTGAACGTCCACTAGGAAAAACTGCTGAATAAAAGGGCTGCTACGGCAGCCCTTTTTTTATGCAAGTTTTTTATGCAAGTCACAATCTGTTGTGCGCTTTTCTATCGAAAAAGTGAATCAATTTCATAGCGCTCAATTCCAATATCTCTGAGGGTCTCGACGCTCAATCGATAAAGCGCTCGTCTCGCAAACTGTCGCTCCACGCTGTTTTTGAATGCATCGTACAGGTGCTGAAATCCGGAAAAAGACCGAATCGGCGGGACGCTCGCACGCAACCCGAGTTCGACGACGACCTTTTCCTTATTGACCGGATCAAACCGATTGATCTCTGCCATTCTCACTGTTCACACCGAATTGTAGTTGTGTTGATGCGCTGACTTTCGCAGTCTCAAGGTTTGATTCCCGTGATTCCTGTCACAACAACGGTAGGAAATCCGTTAAAAATTCGTCAAAATCACTGATCGATAACCATAAAATATCAATTAATAGTCGGTTACTCTGGCGCGGCATGGCGATTTTTAAACTGCTTGGAGGATTTGAACTTGTCGACCCACCGGTCGAAGGGTTCCGTATGCCCAGCAAAAAGTCCGAAGCAATGATGAGTTACTTGCTATTACAGAAGGGAAAGTCACAGCTGCGATCTGAAATTGCTTCCTTGCTTTGGAGCCGCAGCGCACAGGAACAGGCTTTCGGGTCTCTCAGACAGGAATGCCTGAAACTCAAGAAACATCTCGCCATTCTGGATTTGTCGCTGGAGATTGATAATCGCCAGATCTGTCTGTCGTTGGACGGAGTTGAGGTCGATGTCATTCGATTCGAGACCCTCCTTGCCGACGGTGATATGGTATCTGCGGCTGAAGCTTTCGCGTTGTACAGGGGTGAGTTCCTCAAGGGTCGACCCACGCCCGATCCGGTATACACAGAGTGGTTTAATCGTCAGAGAGAGCGGATTGACCAACTGGCGATTGCCGGATTTCAACCCTATGCGGAGCATCTGGTTGATAGCAGTGAGCCGATAAAAGCCGAGCAGGTCGCGCGAGTGATGGCTGCGATTGATCCGTTCAGTGAACGTCCGGTCTACTGGTTAATGCGGGCTCTGGCCGATCAGTCGAATTCGGGATCGGCTGCTGACCACTATCGAAAGTATGTCGATCGCATGCAATCGGATTTTGGTCTGTCTCCGGGGCGGGAGCTGACTGATCTTTACGAAGCAATCAGCGGAAAAAAATCAGCAGGGTCACGTTCCGACTCGTCTGTGTCCGGGAATCAGCACCTGCCCAAAATAGCCGTAATGCCATTTGGATTCAGCGGGGATGGTTCCGCAGGCGATGTGCTCGCCGATGGCCTGTCAAGGGACCTGACCACTGCACTGGGTCGTTTCAGGAACTTTGTAGTCATGGCGGCAAACTCCAGTCAGCAATTTAAGATGAGACAGGCGTCACGAGAGTCTTTGTGGGAGGATTTTGGAATTCGGTACATCGTCGAAGGCAATATTCAGGCTGCCGGCAACCGAATCCGAGTGACCGTTGAGTTGATCGATGCACGAGAAGGCGTGCAGTTGTGGAGCGAACAGTATGATCGCGACGGAAAGGAAATTTTCGGACTTCAGGATGCTATTGCGTATACCGTTGTAAACAGTATTGATCGACGTATTCTGCAGCTTGCCCACTACATTATTTCCCGAAATCCGACCCGGGCAATGGGTGCATACGAAATGATGGTCGAAGCCAGGCTGCGTCTTGAAGCAACCAGTCAGGCCGACATCAAGAAGTCAATAGAGCTGTGTAAGGCGGCGATTGAACTGGATGATCAATACAGTCAGGTTTACGCGCTGTTATCGTTCGCCCAGATTGCTTTCGCGCAAAATGGCTGGACCTCCGATCCGGTAGGGATGTTTAAAGATGCGCAGCAGAACAGCATTCGTGCGGTAAACCTTGATGCACGCAACCATATTGCACACATTGCGCTTGGAATGACCAGCCTGTTTCTACACGATCATGCCCGGGCCAGAAGCAGTCTACAAAGAGCGGTGGATCTGAATCCGGGAAGTGCCGATGGAAAGGCGTTCTATGCGCTGATTCTCTGCTATTGCGGAAAATCTGAGCAGGCACTGGAGGTGATGGAGGATGCGATGAATGCAAACCCTTTGCACCCAAACTGGTACAAACAGTTTGCGGCAAGGATCCACTATGTGAATGAGGATTACAACGGGACTCTGGCCCAGCTGGAAGCGCTTGATGCCCTCTCGCCGGACTACACCACCGGATTATCTTTAAAGGCAGTGGCGCTGGCTGCGCTCGGTCGAAAGCCGGAAGCCGCCGAGCAGGTTCGGCTGATTCAGAAAAGCAGTCCGGGTTTTAATCTGAAAACTGCGGCTGTCTCGGCCCCCTATCAGTCGACCTCGGACCTTGAGCGTTACCTGAATCAGTTACGAAGCGCCGGTCTGCCCGCGTAGGCAGTTTCGTTGAAGTGTCAGCGGCGATGAATCCGCAAAGGAGTGTGATTGGTCTAATCCCGACGCAGAGATTCGTCAACTGCAATGGGCGTCGGGTACTTCATTACAATCCAGTAGGTGGAGATCACGAAACTGAGGATGGTCGCGAATTGAACAAGGTACACGGCATCAGTACTTGCGAACTGATTTTGCACGGCAACAAAAACAATCAGCAAAGAAAACTCACTCATTTGTCCCAGTCTCACCCCGGTCTCCCAACCCAGCTTGTTGCTCTCTGATTGCCTGACCAGCAGGAACCGGAACACGACCGGCTTGATAGCCAGTAAACCAACGCCAATAAGCAGGGCGGGCAGCCATATCTGACTCAGGGCTGAAGGATCGATTCCTGCGCCAAGTGCGAAGAAAAACAATACCAGAAAGAAATCTCGCAATGGTTTAAGGCTTTCGGCGATGTGCAGTGAGATCGGGCTACTGGCCAGAACGATGCCTGCGATAAATGCACCCGATTCGTGAGACAGTCCGACGGTATGGGCCAGCTGAGCAATGCCAAGACACCAGCCGATGGCCAAAAGAAAAACATATTCCTGGATACGATCAAACCGAACTAACAGTGGCAACAGGATATAACGTTGACCCGCCCAGGCCAGTGCAATGACAACCGGAAGCGCAAGAATTTTCAGGCCGGCATCGATCAGGGGCAGCTCTCCGCCGCCCTGTATCAGTAGCATGGCCAATATTGCAAGCAGGTCCTGAAGTAGCAGGACAGAGATAATGACTTCGCCGGTATGACGGTGATGCAGTACTGTGGTTGGCAGAAGTTTCAGCCCGATTATTGTGCTCGAAAACGCCGCGCAGATTCCGATCAGTGTGAGATCATTGCCGCGAAACCCGAATGCAGACGCTACGCCAATCGCAAAACCGGCGAATATGAGCGTCGAAAACAATGTCACCAGCGTTGTTGCTTTCAGCAGCTGCAGCAGCTTTGCCGGTATCAGATTGAGGCCCAGCAGAAAAAGCAGAAAAATTATTCCAATGCGAGCCATTTCCTGAATCAGTTCGGCATCGCTGACCAACCCGGTAACCCACGGTCCCAGCACTACACCCAGTGCAAGATAAGCGACCAGCATGGCCTGCCGAAGATACAGTGCAACGGTCGCAAATACGGCCGCACCGGCAAAAATCAGAACGATTGAAAAAACGATAGATTGGTCATGCATAAGGGTGCAATCGCCTGTCAAACAGAGAGAGGTCGCAATACAATATCAGCTTACCCCATCGGTTGCAGAACTGATCACGAATGAATAAAAAAACAACACTGACTCACTTTAATGAGCACGGCGAGGCGCATATGGTGGACGTTAGCGGCAAGCCGATCTCGCAGCGTTCGGCGGTTGCCGAAGGCACTATTGTTATGAATGCCGATACCCTGTTGATGGTTCGACAAGGTGGGCACAAGAAAGGAGATGTGTTAGCGATTGCGCGAGTTGCGGCCATTATGGCGGCGAAGAAAACAGCCGAAATTGTGCCGCTTTGCCATCCTCTGATGCTTACTAAAATAACTGTGGATTTTGAAGTCATCGAAACCGAGACCTCGATTCGCTGCCGAGCGTTGGCTGCAACTTTGGAAAGAACGGGCGTGGAAATGGAAGCACTGTTTGCGGTTCAGACCGCATTGCTGACGATCTACGATATGTGCAAAGCTGTTGACCGTGGCATGGAGATTACAGGGGTTCGATTGCTTCACAAAAGTGGCGGCCAATCGGGCGAATGGAACCGAGAGGATACCTGACAGAACCGATGAAAAACTCAGTACCCCCAGAGCTATGCGACGTGGATCCTCTGCAGATTCATGCAGAAACAGCGCTGCAGAAAATCAGGCAGTCCGTGGAGCCGATAGTACAGGTCGAATCCGTTGCGATTCGGGATTGTCTGGGTCGGGTGCTGGCGTCACCGGTGACTTCCGCTGTCGATGTGCCCAACCATACCAATTCGGCGATGGATGGCTATGCGTTTAAGGGTGCTGGCGGTGATCAAGTTGGCAAACCAATGATGCGCGTCGTCGGTGAATCACTGGCTGGTGCGCCCTATCGCGGCTCTGTTGGCGGTAATGAATGCGTACGCATAATGACAGGTGCTGTAATGCCGGTCGGGACCGACACCGTTGTTCCACAGGAGCAGACTGAGCGCGACGGAGACCGGGTCTCGATCAATGCGGCGCTTCGGGTGGGAGAGAACGTCAGGTATGCCGGCGAAGATATGAAGGCAGGGGATACAGTCATACGCGCCGGAACGCGCCTGGGCTCAGCACATATTGGCGTGGCGGCTTCTCTCGGACTCACGGAGTTGTCAGTGTTTCGCAAACCGAGAGTCGCATTTTTCTCAAACGGTGACGAACTTAGATCGATCGGAGAGTCGCTCGAGGAAGGTGATGTCTATGATTCCAACCGATATACCCTTTACAGCATGCTTAAGGAAGCCGATGCAGACATTATTGATCTTGGAATTGTTCGTGATGATCCCGCAGCTATCGGCGAAGCACTGGTTCGGGCATCAGATTGTGCGGACATGATCATTACATCTGCCGGTGCATCGGTTGGCGACGCTGATTATGTGAGACAACTTCTTGGCGAGCTTGGAGACGTAAGCTTCTGGAAAGTGGCGATAAAGCCGGGTCGTCCCCTGTCCTTTGGAAAAATCAGAAACAGACTTTTTTTTGGTTTGCCAGGAAATCCGGTATCGGTCATGGTGACGTTTCAATTGTTCGTCAAATCTGCCCTGAAAATACTTTCCGGTGAGTCCGATTCGTTTCAGCTTAAACTGTCTGTCAGGTGTATGAGTACACTGCGCAAGCGACCCGGAAGAGCGGAATACCAGCGGGGCATTCTCTCAGTGGACGAAAATGGCGAAACGGTTGTGCATTCAACCGGTCAGCAGGGATCGGGAATACTGAGTTCAATGGCCGTAGCCAACTGCTACATTATGCTGGATACGGACGCACAGGGCGCCGAGCCCGGTGACATGGTATTTGTTCAGCCGTTTAAAGAAATCCTGTAATACCTCAAGCTAAACCGGAGTGGACCCGAAACCGCTTTTCGGTCCCCGGTTCGAGGTGGCGTGCCTGATCGGGTACACGGTCGGGGTGTCACGCCAATTACTTATTCCGTTATGACACGCTCTTCGACCTGAGCTTCGCCGCCTTCGCTGTCTCCCAGCTTGTCTGCGGCGAAGTCGACCGCATTTTTAGTGACTTCTTTTGTTTTTTCCCAGGCTTTGGATGCCGCAGATCCGGTCGCTTCAGCGGCTTTGGAAGCGCCTTGCTTGGTTGCGTCCCAGGCTTTTGACGATTTTTCGCTCACATAATCCGCACCTTTGGCGACACCTACCTTACTGGCATCAAGAATTTCAGCACCTTTTTGATTTGCAGCCTGTCCGGTTTTTACAACGGTTTTCTTTGTGCTGTCCCAGGCCTGAGATGCGTCTTCTTTGATCGAGGTTTCGGGTTGCCCGGTTTCAATTTCCTCGACCACAACTTCGCTGCCGTTTTCACTGTGACTTTCAGCGAAGGCCATGGCCGATATCGAAAGACTCATCAAACAAACGCAGGCGATGAGGAGTGGGCGATGTAACAGATTAGTCATGTTGAAATATTTGTCTGAAAATACGGTGGCTTTACGGGACGAATGCAAAGTAACATGAAGCGGTGAACGTCTAATGAATATTTGCTGAATTTTTAGTCATGTCGAACGAATTAAAACCGGTGGCTATCGTGACAGGTGCCAGCCGGGGTATTGGTGCTGCAACCGCGATGCGACTCGCAGCAGAAGGGTACGCGGTTCTCGTAAACTATGTTCGGCGGTCCGATCAGGCAGAGGATGTGTGTCGACAGATCAGGGAGCTCGGAGGGCGGGCACATGCTTTTGCGGCAGATGTTTCACTGGAAGCCGAGACAGAGCGAATTTTTGATGCGGCCGAGAACCGATTCGGACCGGTGACAGCATTGGTGAATAATGCCGCGATTCTGGAGCAGCAAATGCCATTGGTTGATATGTCTGTTGATCGATTTGAGCGTGTATTCGCGACCAATGTCCGCAGTGTCTTTTTGTGTTGCAGGGAAGCTGTGAGGCGAATGTCGATTTCGTGGGGCGGCCCGGGTGGGGCAATTGTAAATGTCTCATCGAGGGCAGCCTGTCTGGGATCACCCAATGAATATGTTGACTACGCGGCATCGAAAGGCGCCGTCGACACGTTGACCATCGGATTGTCCAAAGAGGTGGCGCATGAAGGCTTGCGCGTCAACGGGGTTCGACCCGGATTTATTGATACAGAAATGCACGCCAGTGGGGGAGAGCCCGGCCGCATAGAGAGACTGGCACCCCAAATACCGATGGGGAGAGGTGGTGCTGCTGATGAGGTCGCGAACGCAATCTGCTGGTTGCTGTCAAATGAAGCGAGCTACAGTACCGGGACTTTTATCGACGTCTCGGGCGGTCGTTAAATCACTACCCGGCCAACAAATCTATGCAGACATCTACGCTGATATACGTTCATGATCCGATGTGCAGCTGGTGTTGGGGCTTCCGTCCGACTCTGGACGCGGTTACAGAATCGGTTCCGAATGAGATTGTGGTGACCCGATTAGTGGGCGGTCTGGCACCAGACAGCGATGACCCGATGCCCGTTTCAATGCAGGATTATTTGCAACAAACCTGGCGTGCCATTCAGCATCGTATTCCCGGCACTGAATTCAACTTCGACTTCTGGACTCATTGCGAGCCCAGACGTTCAACCTATCCGGCCTGTCGAGCCGTGATCGCTGCGCGATTAATTGATCGGGATTCAGAGGCCAGAATGATCGACGGTATTCAGCGGGCTTACTATCTTAAGGCCCAAAACCCATCCGATATCGACACGCTAGTTTCAGTGGCAGAGAGCATCAACCTGGATGCCGAGCGTTTTCGGGAGCTTCTGCAGTCAGATAAAGTTGAGCGACTGTTGCAGGATGAACTGACTCTGGTTCGACGTATGGGAGTTGGCGGCTTTCCCAGTCTGGTGCTGCAGGTCGGCAATTCTGTCAGTGGAATCGCCATGCGTTACGGCGACCCCGCCGCAATTACTGCAGATATCATTCGACGAATATAGGCACTAAGCCGGTCGCTTTATCGAGAGAATCTCACCGAAAGAGACGTATTCACTCGCGCCCAACCTCGCCAGTGGTTCGACCTTGTCGGCGAGTATTTTCAGTCGTCCATTGTCGAGCGTTTCGGTTGCTTCATCGTGAACGTAAATCGATTCGACTTCTGCGAGCACCAAAGCCTGTCTGTTGTTTCCGATTTCGATGATTTGATCAAGTCGGCAGAAAAAAGCAATCTTCGCTTCTTCCAATCGCGGCAGCGGAAAGTGTGGTTCCGAAACCAGAGATAAATTCGATGCACTGACTTCTGACTCGCCGGGGGGAAGCGTTGCCGACGACTGGTTCAGGTCGACGAGCTGGGAGCAGCTTGCGATATGAATGACCATATGGGGGTCGCGTCGTATGTTTCTCAGGGTGTCTTTCTCAGTGCCGTCAGGTTGCAATCCAATCGAGAAGGCCAGAGTTGCCGGATCGCTGCCAACTGCATTGAAGTATGAGAACGGAGCCAGATTCAGACTGTCGTTGTCGTTGGTCGTCAGTATCCAGGCAATGGGTCTGGGCACGACGGTTTGTGTCAACGTGAAATAAGTTTGCGGGGTGTTCAGTTTGCTGAGGTCAATAATCATCGCAATAGCCAATATTCGACGAGGGCGAAGTGTAGGTTATTTATTTTGCCGCGGCTATGCGAAACTTCCGTTGACACATTTTCTTGTTCGATACTGATGACAGACTCAATATCTCTGGACGATTTTCAGAAAGTCGATATGCGCGTTGCCACGGTTATCGCGGCGTCACCCAACGAGGGAGCTCGAAAGCCCGCCTACGTTCTGGACCTCGATTTCGGGGATGATTTGGGCATCAAACGAAGCTCGGCACAAATTACGGAGCGCTACTCCAGTTCAGAACTGGTGGGTCTTCAAGTCGTTGCGGTTGTTAATTTCCCACCGATTCGAATTAACGGCGTGAAGTCTGAGGTGCTTGTACTTGGCGCCCTTGGCGAAAATGGCGTAATTCTCTTGAAGCCACAAAAACCCGTTGTAAACGGCACGTCAATCGCCTGAATGAGTTCGTGCCGCTGTAACTAAATCTTCGATTTTTGAAATGGAAACTGCTGGCGGAGAAATGCCGATCCGTAGACGTCCCGATCGTGCACGACCATCCACATCGGACAATAAAAACCATATCGACCGAAGTTTAAAACTACTGACTGTGCAAACAGGTCGTTCAGATCACTGACAACCCGAAAGTCAGATTACAGCGGAGTGACGTTCTCCGCTTGCGGACCTTTTTCCCCTTCGGTTAACTCATACGTAACCTGTTGTCCGTCTTGCAGGGTTTTGCGGCCCTGACCGTTTATTGCGCGATAGTGAACAAAAACATCCGGTCCCCCATCTCGGGTAATAAACCCAAACCCTTTGGCATCGTTGAACCATTTTACGGTTCCGGTTAACAACTCGCCTGACATACTTACCTCTAAATTATGTTGGTCAAAATAATGACCCTGAAATGCAAAACACTGCAGCCCGTGGCAGGGCACAACTTGTTTATCTTTAAAGAGCCGTGACGACTCAATTTGTCGGACGAGTGTAACACCTTTATCTTGGGCGCTAGTGGCAAATCGAAAATAATTAAGAAATATTCCCAACTAGATTCACGATTTCTTCACTGGCGGACTCTATTGCAAGCTCATTTTCCTGTCCATTGGAGCGATGACGATATTCAAAAACCCCGCGGTCGAGGCTGCGTTCACCGACCGTAATTCGGTGCGGTATTCCAATCAGTTCAATATCGGCAAACATGATACCCGGACGCTCGTCCCGATCGTCAAACAACACCTCAACACCTGACTCCACTAATGCACTGTAAAGCTTTTCAGATTCAGATCTCACCGCGTCCGATCGCTTCAGTCCGATTGGAACGATGGCGACCTGAAACGGCGCAATACTTGATGGCCAGATGATGCCTTTTTCATCGTGGTTTTGTTCAATGGCGGCGGCAACGACTCGGGTGATACCGATTCCGTAGCACCCCATCATCATATTCACGGCTTTGCCGCTTTCATCGAGAACCGTCGCACTGAGTGCGTCGCTGTACTTGGTGCCCAGCTGGAACACGTGCCCGACTTCAATTCCTCTGGCAATAGTCAGCGTACCCGAACCATCGGGACTCGGATCCCCTTCCACAACGTTTCGAATATCTTCAATGCGGTCGAGTGGAACATCGCGATCCCAGTTGATACCAAAGTAGTGCTTGTCTTCAATATTGGCCCCGGCTCCAAAATCCGACATTGCCGCAACCGTGCGGTCAACGATAAACGGAATTGGCAGATTGACCGGACCCAGTGAGCCCGGGCCGGCGCCGATAGTTTCTCGAATCTCGGTTTCGTCCGCCATTTTCAATGGCCTTGCTATTCCACTCAGCTTCTCTGCCTTGATCGCGTTTAGTTCATGATCGCCGCGCACCAACAGCGCCACCAGTGAATGGTCAGCGTTTTCATCTGCATGTACGATCAGCGTCTTAATGGTTTTTTCGATCGGCAGATCGAATTTTTCAACCAGCGCCCTGATGGTTCTGGTTTCCGGCGTATCCACCAGTCGCATGTCTTCAGCGGGGTCAGCACGCTCGGTGGCAGGAGCCGGTGCTTCTGCCATTTCTATATTGGATGCATAGTCACCGCTGTCAGAGAAGGCAATAGCGTCCTCACCCGAATCTGCGATGACGTGAAACTCATGAGAGCCGCTGCCACCGATGCTGCCGTTGTCCGCAACTACAGCACGGTATTCGAGTCCCATTCGCGTAAATATTGTGCAGTAGGCGTCGTACATCGCGTCATAGGATGCCTGCAGTCCGGGCTGATCAATATCAAATGAATAGGCGTCTTTCATAATGAATTCACGCCCGCGCATGACCCCAAATCGAGGGCGAATTTCGTCGCGAAACTTGGTTTGTACCTGATACAGGTTAACCGGTAACTGCCGATAGCTCCTGATGTCATTTCGGGCGATCATGGTCACGATCTCCTCGTGAGTCGGACCCAGACAGAACTCACGCTCGTGGCGATCTCTCAATCGCAACAATTCCGGACCGTAGTCATCCCAGCGGCCGGACTCCTGCCAGAGTTCAGCGGGCAGGACGCCGGGCATCAATACTTCCTGCGCACCGGCACGATCCATTTCCTCGCGGACTATGCTCTCCACCTTGTGGAGTACCCTCATACCGAGAGGTAGCCAGTTATATATTCCAGCGGCAACCCGACGGATGAGACCACCACGCAACATAAGCTGATGACTGATGATTTCTGCATCCGCCGGTGTTTCTTTCAATGTGGCGAGCAGAAGCTGAGAGGTTCTCATAACGACAGAATAGAGCGATTTATCAGTAAGCGGAGTCTACGTTGTTTTATACTGTGTTGCGATCCAATCCCGTTCCAATATTTGTGTCGGTAACTCAAGTAATAGACGATCAATATCTGCCGCTTTGGTCGGCCTTGCTGGAGGCGTCCGGGTTGCCGACAGACGACCTGAATGCGGTCAATTGGGCCTCTCGCCTGGGTGTCATCGAGGATCGCGAGCTTGTTGCGGCGGGTGGAATAGAGTTTGTGGGTGACTGTTTTCTGTTGCGATCTGTGGTCACCCGATTCGACCGACGCAATTCCGGCTACGGCACTGTTCTTGTCAACGCACTGCACGGTGCGTTCGAAAACCTGATCGCTGACGGTTTGTATCTGCTAACAATCGATAGCGCTGAATTTTTCAGAGACAAATTTGGTTACAGAATAACGGACAGAAGTGAGGCGCCGTCGGGCATTCAACTCAGCGCCCAGTTTTCCCGGCTTTGCCCGGACAGTGCTGTACTGATGCGATGGTCGCCATGAATCCAGTGCTTGCCGAGGTGTGCCGCCGTGGAATTGTCGAGTCTGTCCACAGAGGTTCAGCGCTGGTCGTAAACTACCGCGGTGATGCTGTTCTCGCCCTCGGCGATGTCGAGCGCAACATATACCCAAGGTCATCGCTAAAATTTTTTCAGTCCATTCCGCTTGTGGAAAGTGGCGCCGCTGACCATTACGAACTCACCCAACCCGACCTATCCCTCGCCTGTGCATCGCACAATGCCGAAACCTTTCATGTAGAGGCCGTCCAGCGGTGGCTTGGCAAGCTTAAGCTTACTGCCGAAGACCTGGAATGCGGCCCCGCCCTGCCCATGCATGAACCCACGGCTCAGACTTTACTAAAGTCCGGTGACAGCGGCTCACGCTTGCACATGAACTGCTCCGGGAAGCATACCGGTATGCTGACTATGGCTCGTTATCTCGGTGAGCCCACACAGGGATACAGTCTCTATGAGCACGCTGTGCAACAGATCTGGCTGCAATCTGTATCGACACTGCTGCAGGAGAATGCCCTCGATTATCCGTGGGAGCGCGACGGCTGCGGCATGCCCGCGGTCTGTATGCCGATGCGCTCTCTTGCAATAGGGTTCGCGCGTTTTTCGCTGGTGGAACCTGACGGTATTCCATCTTCAATGCAAAACGCAATTCAGCGGCTGACGTTGGCTCTGCGTACGCACCCTGAAATGATGGCCGGAACACAGCGATGCTGCACTGCCGTGATCAGGGAGACATCCGGAGAGGTGTTGGTAAAAACAGGTGCAGAGGCGGTTTTCGGAGGTGTAATTCCCAAGTGCGGTCTGGGGTTCGCAATAAAAATTGATGACGGAAACCCACGCGGTAGCGAAGTTGCGCTGGGGGCATTGCTTGGCCGGCTTGGAGTTATGGATGAACAGGTCGCGTTGAGGCTAAAAAGCTTTTTCAATCCCGTCGTCAAAAACTCTCAGGGTTGGGAAACCGGAGAAATCAGAGCCTCGAAGATCTGGCAGTCTGTTTAGACCGGGTCAGTCAAAAAATGCGGCTATGATCTCAACGGCACGATCGATGTCGGCGTCACTGATATCTTTGTGAGTGACAAGCCGAATATCGCCCCCTATTTTTAGCCCATGGTCCGCGCAGTGCGAAATGAGTGCTTTGTTGTCCGTGCAGGAAATGAACACCATGTTGGTGTGGGCGCAGTCATCATTGACGGCGATGCCTTCGACGTCCAGCAGTGCACAAGCGAGGCGATGGGCTCGTTCGTGGTCATCACTGATCCTGTCAACATTGTGCTCCAGGGCATACAGGCCTGCCGCCGCCAACGGACCAACCTGACGCATACCACCGCCCACCATCTTGCGCCATCGATGCGCCTTGTGGATGAATTCTTTCGATCCTGCCAGCATTGAGCCGATCGGAGCCCCGAGACCTTTTGAGAGGCAGATTGACACCGAGTCGAACAGGCCGGTAATGTCTTTCGCGCTGACGCTTTCCGCGACCACTGCATTGAAGAGCCGGGCGCCGTCAAGATGAAAGGAGAGGCCCTTTTCGGACGCGAATGCTGAGGCATCACGCAAATATTCCATCGGCAGGCTACGCCCTCCGCAGGTGTTTTCAAGGGCAAACAGCCGGGTCGGGGCGTGATGTACATCGTCATCTTTGATGTGAGACCGAACTTTTTCCAGGCACAGTGTACGGTCGGATTCGAACTCTATCGGTTGAGGCTGAATGCTGCCAAGAACTGCAGCCCCGCCGGCTTCATCCTTGTAGGTGTGAGCATTCATACCAACGATATACTCTTCACCCCTCGCACAGTGACTCATCATTGCGGCCAGATTGCTCTGCGTCCCGGATGGAAAAAACAATGCTCTCTCGTGACCGGTGAGCTCTGCGGTAAATGCCTGCAGCCTGTTGACCGTCGGGTCCTCATTGTATACGTCATCGCCAACCTCAGCTGAGGCCATCACGCGCCGCATTGCATCATCCGGCACTGTAACAGTGTCGCTTCGCAGATCGATTGTCTGTTGATTCATAAATTGCGTTTGGATCAGAGGCTCCATAAGTTATACCGGTTGAATCCGCGGCTTTAGCGGCTGCGGGTTTTTCTGGATGTTTCCTATTTTTTCGTTGTGAATTAGACTCCGAGTCTGTCTAACCTGTTGTCGATGTCAATGAAGATTTTACACTCTCGCGTACGTAGGACGAGGAACACTATATCCATGCTGGCGATCTGTCTGTTGCTCTCAGCATGTGGTGCACACCATGGCGCAGCACTGATCCAGACGGTGCCCACCGGCGTTGAAGTTGTCAACATGGACGATGACACGGTCATTGGAATCACACCGGTGAAGGTCTGGTACAAAGAGGACGAGGAGCAACGAAAGTTCGTTAACATCAGGTTGCAAAAAGATGGTTATCGCGACAAAACCGCATCATTTTGGGTAACGTTGCGTCACAGCAATCAGGGTGATGCACTCACCAACCCTCAATTCGTTGAAGTCGAACTCGAAAAAGTATCGGAGTAAAGGCATGAAGCAGGTAAAAAGAAGTCCAGCTACATTGGCAAGAATGCTGGTCGTATCGATAGTGTTTATGATCGTCACAGGTTGCGCGTCATCTGGTGTGACTACCGTACCGATGAAGATTCAATCGGATCCATTGGGCGCTTACGTCATGTTCCAGGTCCAGGGTGGTGACCAAAGCGCAAGTTATGACTGGATTTTTCTTGGGAACACCCCCGTTGACGTACGTAAGTCGATTGACGAGAGTGACTGGGACCACGCGGATGCATTTGTATTACGTGTTATGAAAGAAGGTTATCTGGAACAGCAGAAATCGTTTACGGCTCGGGATTTCTATCGAGAAGTTCAGGAGAAGGACACGGTTTTCTGGAATCCAAAACTGATACCGGCGGGGAGTTAACGTCGCGCCGGTTTTCCGACCCGTCTGGGTAGCCAATCTGTATCCGTACGTAAGCGAGGAAGTTCGATGCCTCCGGAAAGTCAGTCAGTATCAAGAGAAAATTATCCGCTGCTGAAAACCATCGTCACCCGATGGTCCGACTACGATATGCTGCAGCATATCAACAACGTACAATACTATCGCTACTTTGAGTATGTGATTCTGGATAATCTGGCGGATCTGGGCACGGACTGGATTGCCGACCCGATCATTCCTTTTGTAGTTGAGAGCAACTGCCACTTCCGAAAGCCTATTCCGAGAATGAGAACGCTTGAAGGCGGACTGGGGATATCGAATCTGGGTTCCAGCAGTGTGCGCTATGAGATTGCGCTGTTTGAAGCCGGTGCTGCAGAACCTTCAGCGACGGGCTATTTTGTTCACGTGTACATTGATCGAGCGACGGAGACCCCCCAGCCTGTGCCGCAGAATATTCGAGAGGCACTCGAGCGTTTGCGGGTTTTGGATTGAATCAGGACTTGTGAAGAATCTCCCTGATCCTGGCCTGCAGGCCGGGCACGACGTCGCTCTCGAACCAGGGGTTCTTTCTTAACCAGATATTGTTGCGAGGACTCGGATGCGGCAGTGGAATTGTGTGCGGCATGAATGTGCGCCAGTTTCGCACTGTCTCCGTCAATGTCTTTGAGCGGGACTCCGCAAGATGGAATTGATGCGCATACTGGCCAATTATGATCTTGAGTTCAATCGATTCGAGATAAGCCAAGAGCGGTTTGTGCCAGTGTTTTGAGCACTCCGGTCGCGGCGGCAGATCGCCACTCTTCCCCGTCCCGGGGTAGCAAAAGCCCATAGGAATGATGGATATCATGCGAGTGTCGTAAAACGTTTCGGTGTCGACCCCCATCCACTGTCGCAATCGATCACCGCTCGGATCGTTAAAAGGAATCGATGAATTGTGGACGCGAACGCCCGGCGCCTGTGCGGATATGAGAATTCTGGAGGATGGATGTGCCCGAAATACGGGGTTGGCACCCATTGGGAGATGGGGTTCACAAATTCGGCACTGTAAAGCCTGCGACTTCAGGTCTTCGAACGATGTCAAAATTTGCTTCATGGTCGGTTATACCGGCAATAGGTCGCAGACTGTTACAATACGACGTCTGTGTTCCACCACATTACTTGCAATCAAATATTAAGATGCCACAAGAAAGCAACGATCTACGCAAAGTCGGGCTTAAGGTTACTTTACCACGAGTCAAGATTCTGAAAATACTTGAGTCTACGGTCGAGACTGACACGCATCTAAGTGCAGAAGACGTGTACAAGCGGCTAATGGACGCGGGCGACGATGTCGGATTGGCGACTGTGTACCGAGTCCTTACCCAATTCGAAACTGCAGGTCTGGTTTCCCGTCACAACTTCGAAACCGGACATTCCGTGTTCGAGCTGGCAGATGGCGACCACCACGATCACATGGTCTGTGTGGACAATGGTGATGTGATCGAATTTGCCGACGAAATAATTGAAGAAAGGCAGAGAATGATTGCCGAAGAGCATGGTTATGAGCTGGTAAATCACTCGCTGGTCCTCTACGTCCAGAAACCGCGCACAAAAAGGAAATAGTCGCCCTGCCTCCCGATTGGCGCGCCGCTGATCATTCGAAGCCCAGCGAAGCGTCATAACGCGCGCTGCTGATCGATCTTTCCAGCCAAATTTAGCTTGACCCCGATTCGCAAAGCCGGGGCGGAGCCGCACAGGCTTATCATTCGCTTTTGCTTTTGACAATCATTATCATTTTTATTAGTATTTTGAAAAAGCCCCTCTTCCCATCCCTAAATGTACGTTTGTATTTGCAGCGGTGTTACCGACCGTCAGATTGTCCAGGCCGCCCGTCAGGGTGTAAGCACACTGGATGGTTTGCGCACCACGCTGGGGGTGGCGGCACAGTGTGGTACATGCGCACAAACAGCCTGTGAAATTCTGTACACAGAATCTGAACTGAGGGTTTCGCCACCGTCACTGCCCGTTTCGGCCCCCGCTGAAATCCTTCCGGCGTCAGCCGCCGTCTAGTCGAGATCGGTCGCAGCTCGCCTCCGATCGCACCTAAAAAGGGCGATACGAATCGTTCGTACTACGTTCCCCCACGAAAAAATTTCGTTTTGTAGAATCCGCGACGCACAAATCGGTGCGGTATTTTTTTGCGGAGCACAAAATGAAAGGCGAGAAAAAAGTAATTCAAGCGTTAAACAAAATTCTGGCGAACGAACTCGTTGCGATTAACCAGTATTTTCTGCATGCAAAGATGTTCAAGGATTGGGGGCTCGGTGAGCTGGCCAGTCATGAGCATCATGAGTCTATTGATGAGATGAAGCATGCGGATGAACTTATTGACCGTATCCTTTTTCTGGAAGGACTGCCAAATCTGCAGAATCTGGGCAAACTCCGCATAGGCGAGAACACAGAGGAAATATTTCGTGCGGATCTTGCTCTCGAGATGGATGCGATCCCGGATTTACGGGACGGGATCGTGGTATGCGAGTCTGTTTGTGATTTCGTGAGTCGCGATTTGATGGCAAGAATTCTGGAAAGCGAAGAGGAGCATGTCGATTGGCTTGAAACCCAGATAGGTCTTCTGGAAAAACTGGGCGAGAAGAACTTCCTCGCCGAAAAAATGGGTTCAGCGGCTTGAATGGCTGAAGTAACCACAGCGTACACCGGCCCGAAACTAGTTTCGGGTCCGGTAAATTAAGGCACCTCCACTGGCTACCATTGCGATTCCACTAAGACTGAGCGGGTCGATGCTCTGTCCGTTAAGCCAGATATCCAATACCAGCGCAAATACCGGAACCGTCAACCAGAACGGTGCAACAAAGGAAGCGTCAGCACGGCGCAGTGATTGAACGTTGAGAAACTGAGCAACAATCATGATGCAACCAATGGCGGCCAGTCCGAACCACTGGGCTGCAGTTGGCGATGTCCAGACAGAGACAGCAACAACAACCGAAATTGTTGCGCCCACCAGATTGTTCAGAAACAGAATTCTTATCGGATCGTCCTGATCAGATAGTCGTTTGATAAAAATAATCTCGATACCTATAAAAAGTGCGGCCATCAGTCCGAACAGTGCATACGGGTCGAAGAGGCTGCTGCCGGGCTTAATGATTAGGACCGCGCCGATCAGTGAGACCACCGCAGATAGCCATCGAGTTCGGTTGACTGACTCTCCCAGCAACCACGCTGACAAAAACAGAGCCACAACAACGCTTAGAAAACTAATTGCGTTGGCATCGGCGAGTGGAATCTTGACTGCAGCGTAGAAAAGGCAGGCGAGTCCAAGCCAGCCAAACGTTGCCCGTCCGGCGTGCAAGCTAAGATTCCGGCGGGACGCGTGCGGTTTCCGCAGCAACCAGATAGGGAGAATTGTCAGGAAGCCAAAGATGAAGCGAAAGCATGCGATCAGTATCGGGTGAAGCGGATTTAGATCTGCGCGCCCCAGCGATTTGGCGATGAACGTCGTAAAGGTGAAAAAAAATACTGAGGCCAGGACCAGAACAGCAGCGGATCCGTAGTCTTTTTTATACGCGCTGGAGTCGTCTGATGTCACAATTGTAATTATTGTCAGGTCTGGTCAGTGTGGCACGAAAAATTCAGACCGTACACTCCAACCATGACATTGTTGAGTCTTGTCGACTGAAATGCTTTCGCGCTTAAGCTATGGATTCGCAGCGCACCTGATATTTCAGATCGAAGCAATGCAGAAGTCCGCGCCGCAGTTGAATGCGACTCTGCAACAAATGAGGGTTTATACGCGTGCTTTTTTCGATTCAGGAATTCACTAAACCCGACGCTGTCTGCCAGCCTGATGTGGAACTTATTCAGACGTCTGAATGAACTAGTGGTAGTGAGCAGACATGTGGCCGACGTTCAGGATTTTCGCACCGTGTCGTTTCAAAAGACGAACGCTATTCGACAGGCGTGGGTTTTCAAGCGCCATTGCGAGTGGCGTCTTGCCACTCATGTTGACTGCGTTAACGTGTGCACCACTTGAAAGCAGATAAGAGATACAGAACATACACCCGCCCAGCGCGGCGTAGTGGAGTGGTGTCATACCCATCCGGTCGCGTATGTTGGTGCTGGCTCCTTTCAGCAAAAGATATCTGAGAAGACAGCGGTCTTTCTTGAGCGCAGCGTAACAGATGGCGGTAGGTTTTCCATTTACCGTCGCGTCAGGATGTAATCCCCTGACTTCAATAAAGAACCGCACCGTATCGAAATCCTGCAGAGCTGCAGAAATCAGAAGCTGTTGTCTGTCGCATTGCTTGGTGTTAGCGCCATTCTTGTCTGTGCGTCCAAAAACATCTGCGGTCGATGCAGGCGCAGACATTATCAAGCCACCTCTGCGTAGTGAATTGTTTTCAATTCCTGAAACTCATTCAATCCGTGGATGCCGCCCTCTCGTCCATTGCCGGATTGTTTATAGCCACCGTACGGAGAGCCGTACTGAAGCTCACCGCCGTTAATGTGAATCGCCCCGACCCTGAGTCGCGCCGCCACGCGTTCGCCACGCTCAACGCTGCGGGTCTGGATATGAGCGGCCAGTCCATAGGGTGAATTGTTTGCCATTTCCACAGCTTCGTCTTCGGTATTAAAACCGCAGATGACGAGCACGGGTCCGAATACGTCCTCGTGCACGATGTCATACTCATCATTGTCACAGAAAAAAACCGTTGGCTTTACAAAGTAGCCGCGATCCAACTCATCTGGTCTGCCTGGGCCGCCACAAAGCAGTTTCGCTCCCTGATCGATAGCGCGCTGCATCGACTTCTGCACGCGCTCGTACTGATTCTTATTCACCAGCGGCCCGAGATGAGTTCCCTCCTGATTCGGCTGCCCGCAACAATGGTCGCTGGCGACTTTTGTCGCGATGGTGAGTACCTGATCAAGACACCTGCGTTCAACCAGCATCCGGGTAGGTGCATTGCAGGACTGACCGGAATTCTGAAAGCAATTTTTCACTGACATGGTGACCCGATCGGTCAGATTACAGTCGGCAAATACGATATTTGGAGATTTACCGCCGAGCTCAAGCGTGACTTTCTTAATCGTCTCGGTGGCATCGCGGTAAACCTGACGACCGGCTTGAATGGAACCCGTAAAGGACACCATATCGACCAGCGGCGACTGCACCAGTGTTCGACCCGCCAGTTCGCCATCACCGTGGATCATGTTGAACACGCCCTTTGGAAAGCCGGCCTGATCAATAAGCGATGCAAACAGAGTGGCGGACAAAGGAGTGTATTCAGAGGGTTTCAAAACACATGAGCACCCGGCAGCCAGTGCCGGAATCACCTTTAGAGTGATTTGATTCAATGGCCAGTTCCAGGGTGTGATGAGTCCGCAGACGCCAACGGGTTCGTGAACCAGGTGATCATCATTGGGCAGCAAATCCCGATCTTTCTGAGATCTGAGCGCCTTGATGAACTGCTGGGTGTGACCGATACCCGAATTCGCCTGTGCGTGTCGCGCAAGCTGGATTGGTGCGCCCATCTCCAGAGATATTGCCCTCGCCATATCCTCTCGACGGTCTTCAAGGAGCTGGAGGAGGTTGTCCAGCCATTTCAGCCTTTCGTACTTGCTGGTTGTCGAATACTCCGGAAAAGCTCCGTGAGCGACTTTTACCGCGTCCGCGACATCCTCAGCGGTTGCCAGATAAATATGTCCAAGATTTTTCTCGTCTGCCGGATTCACCACCGCCTTGCGCACCGACGACCTCGGGCTCACCCACCGACCGTCCACATAATATTCGCCAATCGCTTCATTCATCGCTTGAACCTCTCTGGTACGTAGATGCCGTCATCATGACGGCTGCAGATACGGAGAACGGATCTGGCAGCCGCTCTCCCTGCCATCGAAAACGGTCGAGCCCGCAGAGAAACAGCTTGCGAACACGGACTCTTAACAGTGTTTCGGGCAATTTTGAAAGCGGATTCATGTCTTTACACCCGGAACTGAAAGTAATTAAACGCAAAGCGTGAATGATAATGATTCGCAATAACGTTTTCAACCGCAAACGTATTGACTGTCACCCCTATTTATTATTTACTGCGTTTTAGCTCCAAAAATAGCGCCAGTGCGCTTGTTCAGGAGCAATGACAGCTGAGGTCCGGACGGGCGCGGGTTCGCAAGACCAATGCAGCGTTTTGGGTTTGTGGGAGATGCGGGTCAGGTGATGTTTCACAGGTCTCTGACACACAGTCGGGCAGACTCCTGATCGATCAAAATGGTCGCCGAGTCAGGCGTTGACCCGAGATATAGCAGGCTCTGACGTCAGTTAAAGCACGATTTTCTGCGGGCGTGACTTTAGGGCGTGGTGGCCGAGAGCATTGACACTGAACGAACACAGGTTGTGCCGCCATTGCGTTTACAGCCTTCGATTTAAACTGAATTCAACCGATTTTTTTAGAAACACATAAATTGTTGCGGAACGAAATATGAAAAATATTAAATCCATAATGAAGCCCGCCGTGCTGGCAGGGCTGGTGGCTGGATCACCGACAGCGGCACAGGCGGACGATCGCGTAGCGGTGCTCGAGAATTATGCGAATATCGCCCAGGCCGGTTACGAAGACTCGCTGGCACTGGCGAATTCGCTGAATGGTGCAATCGATGCGCTTTTAGCGACGCCAAATGATGCCAATATGGAGGCCGCTCGGCAGGCATGGCGAGACGCTCGTGTTCCCTACATGCAAACTGAAGTGTATCGGTTTGGCAATGTCATTGTTGATGACTGGGAAGGAAAAGTGAATGCCTGGCCGCTGGATGAAGGCTTGCTGGACTACGTGGATACCGGAAGTTACGGCACCGAATCGGATGAAAATGTGTTTTATGCGGCAAATTTAGTGGCCAATTCCACAATGGATTTTTCTGGTCAGACCATCGATGCGTCCACGATCACGAAAACCCTGCTCGAGGAGCAGCTTCAGGAAGCGGACGGTAACGAAGCCAATGTGGCGACTGGTTACCACGCAGTCGAGTTTCTGCTGTGGGGTCAGGATTTGAACGGTAATGGCCCGGGTGCCGGTAACCGGCCTGCAACCGACTACGACGCGTCAAATTGCACCAACGGCAACTGCGATCGCCGTGCGGAGGTTCTGAAAACGGCGACAGACTTACTGGTGGACGATCTGACCTGGATGGCGGCTCAGTGGGCTGAAGGCGGCGCAGCGCGATCGGCTTTGATGGCCGATACAACTGCCGGTATCAATACGATCCTGACCGGTATGGGATCATTGTCATACGGCGAGTTGGCAGGCGAACGCATGAAGCTGGGACTGATTTTGCACGATCCTGAAGAAGAGCACGATTGCTTTGCAGACAATACACACTTCTCTCATTACTACGACGCCAAAGGTATTCAAAATGTGTTTGAAGGTTCGTACACGCGCACAAGCGGTGAGGTCGTTCAAGGTCCTGGTGTTCGCGCACTACTGAGCGGAGACTCTGCTGGAGTGGCCGACGAGTTAGGCGGCAAGATTGAAGCGACAATGCAGGCGATGCAGGTTTTGGTTGACAACGCAGAATCCGGGCAGGCCTATGATCAAATGATCGGTGAGGGCAATGAAGCAGGAAATCAGGCCGTACAGGCGGCAATTGATGCCCTGGTTGACCAGACCAAATCAATAGATTCAGCAGTCAATGCGCTCGGATTGGACAAAATCGAGTTCGAGGGTTCTGACAGCCTTGATGCACCGGAAAAAGTGGGTGCTTAGAGATTGTGAACAATAACGCCGGAGCGGGGAGGTAATATCACCCACGCTCGACAAAGCCCCGATATATTCGGGGCTTTGTGTTTGTACCTGACATTGAGCCCTTGAATATACGCGCGCTGCTAATCATCGCTGCCGTGAGTTCTGTGATGCTTACGGTATCACAGGGGTCTTATGTACTGGGTTTCGAGAATGGCGAGGACAGGCCTGGCGGCGATACCACTAACACGCGAAAAATAAACAGCAACAGCTTCTCTCATAGCTCGGCTAACCTTGCCTTTGATCAGGAGCTCGATTTTAAAGTCGGCAACGGATTCTTTCGACGGGTGTGGGTTTCGGCGCCCGCATCGACACAGGCTTCAGATGGACTCGGGCCACTGTTTAATTCCCGGGGATGTCAGCGCTGTCATGTCAAAGACGGGCGCGGACATCCGCCGCTGGGCAATGAAAAAAAGTCTGAGTCACTGCTGTTGCGGTTATCGATCCCACCGCAGACAGCCGAGCAAAACCAACTGATTGCTTCCGGACGCCTGCTGGCAGCACCCGATCCGGTATATGGTCACCAGCTTCAGGGAGCGTCAATACAGGGTTTTAAAACAGAAGGCAGTTTGCGAATCGAGCACACACCGATCCCCGTCAGTTTTAAGGACGGAGAGGAAGTAATCCTGATGCGACCGGAATACCGAATCGAGGACCTTGCTTACGGTCCGCTGCATCCCGAGATCAGACTTTCACCCAGAGTTGCTCCACAGATGATTGGTCTGGGTCTGCTGGAGGCCATAGATGAACAGGATATCCTCAGTCAGGCGGACCCCGATGATGCCGACAAAGACGGAATTTCGGGTCGACCCAATATGGTCTGGAGTCGCGACATGAATCGATTGACTGTCGGACGATTTGGATTAAAGGCAGGGGTGGCGACAATCAATGAGCAGAATCAGGGCGCATTCCTGGGGGATATCGGCATGTCGACGCCAATGTTTCCGGACCACGCAGGTGATTGCACGGAGGCGCAACAGAAATGTCGCACAGCACTTCACGGCAACAGCCCACAGTACGAAAATCTTGAGATTCCGGCTCAAATTGTCGATCTTGTGCTGTTCTATACACGAAATCTGGCCGTTCCTGCCCGTCGCAACCCGAAAGATTCGACAATCCTGGAGGGCAAACAGTATTTCCATCGTGTCGGCTGCGCCGCTTGTCACACGCCTTCATACCAAACTGCGGCTATCAGTGATCGACCTGAACATTCTGAGCAATTGATCTGGCCGTATACTGACCTGTTGCTGCACGATATGGGTGATGGACTTGCTGATGGAAGTGAGGAGGGACAAGCCAATGGCCGAGAGTGGCGAACACCACCACTCTGGGGTGTTGGACTCACCGAGGTTGTCAATGGACATACTCGGTTTCTTCACGACGGGCGCGCCCGAAATCTGCAGGAAGCCATATTGTGGCATGGCGGGGAAGCGGAAAATGCGAAAACTCAATATATGGAGCTGAGCAAGTTGGAGAGACAAAAGCTCCTCAATTTTGTCAATTCACTGTAAATGATATGAATAAGACCTTACGCAGTCTGGTTGGTGTTCTGCTCCTCATCGCTGGCATGCAATCGCCTGTTAGTGCGGATCATAACGTTGACAAAATCACTGAACTCAGTCTTTCATATGTGGATAGCCGAATCGTTCCCGGTTACGAAGCGTTGCATGCTGACTCATCACGAGTGCTGCAGGTGGTTGAGGAAGAGTGTTCAACGCCGGAAGCACTGGACCCCAAAACCCCAAAACCCCATAATAGAAACAGAGTATAATAATTCATAGGACCATCTTTTCTCGGTTCCAGCGAAAATC
>JBCCGE010000004.1:0-77735 GCA_039029455.1 Pseudomonadota bacterium
ATCGTCCGGAGGCGTTTTCAGAACCGGACAAATGATGCAAAAGCATCGGCCTGACTGGGTAATTCTGGCGCTCGGGGCAAACGACGGTCTGCGGGGAAGTTCGCTGAAGAGTCTGCGTGAGAACCTGCAAGAGATGGTCCGTACGATCCTTGACGGGGGTGCGAAAGCGATTCTGTTCGGAATGAAGATGCCGCCAAATTACGGTGTCGCCTACACGCAGGGGTTCGAGCGCGCATATTCCGCGGTGGCGTCGTCGGCCGGAGTGCCCCTGCTTCCGTTTTTCATCGATGGTGTGGGCGGTGTGCCGGAACTTAATCAAGCGGACGGTCTGCATCCTACAGCCGAAGGGCAGGAAAAGATCAGTAAGAATATCTGCCGTTTTTTGTCCGAAACTGAACTTTTTGCTGAAATTGGGCGAACCGATGCGGATTGTTCCTGAACCACCCGGGAGCTGTTGTTTTCGGCTGCGCCCTGCCTAGACCGTGAGCGTTGCAAATATGAAACGACCGCTGCATGTGCTTATCAGCAACGACGATGGTTATCTGGCGCCCGGTATCGATGCATTGAACAGGCATGTGTCTACAGTAGCCCGCACCACAGTCGTTGCGCCGCGGCAGAACTGCAGCGGTGCAAGTAATTCTCTGACGCTGCGCCAGCCTATTTACACCGAAACCGATGATCGCGGTTTTGTGGTGGTGGATGGTACACCTGCCGACTGTGTCCATCTGGCGGTCACCGGAATGCTCACAGATGTCCCGGATATGGTGATTTCAGGCATTAATGCCGGAGCCAACATGGGGGACGATATTATGTACTCCGGGACTGTCGCGGCTGCGATTGAAGGTCGTTTTCTTGGACTACCGGCGATAGCGGTGTCGCTTGCGAGCTGGAATCTTGAGCATTTCCAGACTGCGGGAAAGGTGATCGTTGATCTGCTGCAGCGATTGGAGGACGCGCCTTTACCAGAGGACAGTATTCTCAATGTGAACGTCCCGGATATCCACTACGAGTCTCTGGCCGGTTGGTGCGCGACCCGGGCGGGTGCCCGCCATCAATCCCAGCCTATCATTCGAGATCGGGACTCGGACGGTGATACCATATATCGTATTGGACCTGTAGGTGAAGAAGCGGATTCCGGGCCTGGTACTGACTTTTACGCAATTGCAAACAACTGCGTTTCCGTGACCCCCGTTCAAATAGACATGACGAGACACGATCGTTTGCACACGGTGGGTGTCTGGCTTGATTCAATTCATCACAAGCAGAATCAATATCGACAATAAGATCGCTTACTGATCTCAATCACCCCGACCAAACACCAGTTTCGAATGAGTATCTCCAAGGCAACCCCCCGCGAGGGTGTCGGTATGACCTCTCTGCGCACCCGAAGACGTCTGATCAGTCGATTGCGTGACCAGGGTATTCTGGACGAGAGGGTTCTGGCCGTGATGGAACAGACACCGAGACACCTTTTTATCGATCAGGCACTGGCGCATAAAGCCTACGAGGATACCGCCTTGCCAATAGGACTCAATCAGACCATCTCCCAGCCCTATATCGTGGCTCTTATGACGCAGTTGGCGCTTGATTCAGATACGCCGGTCAGACGCGTGCTCGAAGTCGGGACCGGGTGTGGTTACCAGACTGCTGTGTTGTCCCAGCTGGTGAACTGGGTGTTTTCGATTGAACGTATTGCGTCTTTGCAGGCGCGAGCGAAATCCCTTCTGCCGGAACTGGGCTATAGAAACGTGAGCTACCTGAACGGGGACGGCTTTGCAGGTTGGGAGAGCAATAAGCCGTTTGATGCGATTGTGGTCACTGCGGCGCCAACAAATGTGCCCTCAGCACTTTTGGATCAGCTTGCGGTCGGAGGTCGCATGGTAATTCCAGTCGGCGGCTCGGAACTGCAGAACCTTAGAATAGTGACCCGTACAGCAACTGACTTTGTCGAGCAAACGCGAGAAGCAGTCAAGTTTGTGCCAATGTTGAACGGCCGGCGGTAAACGGAGAATTGGGTGAAAATATTTGAACCACTGTACGACTGGGTTTTGAAACTGGCCGCACACAGGCATGCAACACGCTACTTGGGTGGGATCAGCTTTCTTGAATCTTCAGTTTTTCCGATCCCAACGGCGCTGATGCTGGCGCCAATGGTTATGGCGCAGCGAGACCGTGCATGGTGGCTCGCAGCCTGGACGACCGCGACTTCCGTCCTTGGAGGTGTCTTTGGTT
This sequence comes from Pseudomonadota bacterium, assembly GCA_039029455.1. Classification (GTDB taxonomy): domain Bacteria; phylum Pseudomonadota; class Gammaproteobacteria; order Arenicellales; family Poriferihabitantaceae; genus JBCCGE01. Next base: position 2,233 of record JBCCGE010000004.1, read on the forward strand.
ACCTTCTAGGGTATTTTTTATTCGATCAGGTCGGTCAACCGGTTCTCGAGTTCTACGGCGCGGAGCAGAAGTTTGATGCCATCAAGCAGCGGTTTCTGCAGGATGGGGTCTGGTTGGTGGTGCTGGCGGGGCTGACTCCGATTCCCTACAAACTGTGCACCATCGCATCGGGAGTTATGGGTCTCGCGCTAGGCCCTTTTGTCATAGCATCGTTGATTGGACGAGCATCCCAGTTTTTTCTGGTAGCGGGGGTTTTGTGGTGGGGTGGCCCTAAAATTGAGCCATTACTGAGAAAGTGGATGGAGATTCTCGGTTGGTTGATGATCGCGCTTGCGGCGGTTGCGTATTTCTATTTTCGACATTGAACCCCTCACAGTAATTGGTGGCAGCGAACACAAACGTGTCTTCATACCCATATAACCGATTTATCAGGGCGTATATCAGATCAGCGCTGGTTGCGATTACTGTGCTGATTGGCGGATGTTCGCAGGTCGCTGTGCCTGTGATTGATAAATCCCCCTTTCGCAAAATCCCACCTGAGCGCGTCGTTAAATCAGGTGACAGTATTTACAGTATCGCCTGGGAATTCGGTCTGGATTTCGAAAAAATTGCCCTTTGGAACGGATTGCGAAAGCCTTACGCACTGAAATCGGGGCAGCGCTTGCGGTTGAGACCCCCGGGCACATCTACTGCACAAACGAGTCAACCGTCGGCATCTTCGTCAACCGTTGTGGTCAGCCCTCTGCCCGCTGAAGACAATGCTGTTGAGAGTCCACCAAAGCCAAAGCCATCACCTCCGGAATCAGGCGCTGTGCCGAATCGACCACCCAGTCAGTGGAACTGGCCTGCCAAAGGCAAACTGGTCGGGCGCTATTCCCCGGGCAAAGGCAGGAATGGTATCCAGATTGTCGGCCAAAGCGGAACCCCAGTTCTGGCGACAGCAGGTGGACGGGTCGTTTATGCCGGCAGCGGATTGCGCGGATACGGTAATCTCATCATCATCAAGCACAACAACGATTTTCTCAGTGCCTATGCGCACAATGATGAGATACTGGTGAAAGAGGGACAGTCGGTTTCCGCGCGACAACAGATCGCTCGAATGGGCAATACCGGTTCTGATCGTGTTCAGCTTCATTTCGAAATTCGCAGAGACGGCAAACCGGTAGATCCTTTGATTTACCTGAAACAGTCCGGTTGATGGAGATCACCATCTACACCTGGGCGGTTTTGGGTCTGATAACACTGATTGGTGCAATCGCTCAATCGGCCATCGGGTTTGGTTATTCGCTGTTGACGGTTCCTTTTTATCTGTTGCTTCTGGACAGCACTACAGCAATTCAGAGCGGCATGCTGCTGACTCTCGTTGTTACCGTCTATACGTTACCCAAAGTCTGGAAAGATGCGCCGAGAGACCTGGTAAAAGACCTGGTGGTGTCGACCGTTTTTGGTCTGCCGATCGGCATTGTTTTTTTTATTTATGCGGATTCGTCGTTGATCAAACTGGCGGTTGCCGTGACTATATTCGTTGCACTGATTGCCGTTTTGACCGGAAATCGGAAATCCGCTGCGCTCACTGATCGCCGATTCCATCGCTACATTGCCGGCGCCTCGTCAGGGGCGATGGTGACATCACTTGCCATGGCGGGTCCGGCCCTTGCGATTTACCTGCAGGCCATTCGTGCAGAAAAAAGAGTGTCTCGCTCGGTTATTTTCCTGGTGTTTGCGTTTTCCTATCCGGCTGCGGTGGCGATGCAAATACTGTCGGTCGGTATTGGCCTTCCGGTCCTGGAGTTGATTCTTTGGTTGTTGCCGGTGGCGGTGATCGGCAGTGTGGCAGGCGACCGTCTGTCCAGGCATATCCCCGAACTGGCATTTCGCCGAATCATTCTGTCCATGTTACTGTTGATTGGTATCTACCTGCTGGTAGTGTCTGTAACTCAGTCCTGACTCTTCATTACCTTATCCAGATGTCCACGAAAGCAGCACTTAGAAACGCCCTGGACCGGCACCCCAATGAACCGCTGAGTCATTTGCCGACTCCGATCGATGCACTAAAGCGATGGCCCGAATCGACCATCGATGTTGACATTCGCATCAAGCGCGACGACTGCACGGGGCTTGCTATGGGAGGCAACAAATCCCGTCAGCTTTCATACTACATTGGTGATGCAATCAGCAAGGGATGCGACACACTTTTAAGCACCGGCGCTGTGCAGTCGAACTATATGCGCATACTGGCGGCGGCCGCCGCAAAATGCGGTCTTCAGTGTCATATCCAACTTGAGGATCGAGTTGACAACCGCTCATCTGATTATCAGCGATCTGGGAACGTGCTGCTGGATCACCTTTTCGGTGCGACCATCCATTACTATGCGGAAGGTGAGGATGAGGATGGTGCAGATTCGGCGCTGGCTGTTCTGGCCGAAGACCTCACTGGCAAGGGTCGCAGGCCCTATATCATTCCGCTTGGAGGCGACCACAAACCGACCGGCGCTTTGGGTTACGTGGAGGCAGCCCTCGAACTGATCGATCAGTTCGAGGGAATGAACTGGAGCCCGGATGTCATTGTGGTGGGCTCAGGCAGTGGACTGACCCACTCCGGGTTGCTCTGCGGACTCAGGCTTGCCGGGTCATCAATACCGGTGCTGGGTGCGTGTGTCCGCAGGCCGGTAGTCGATCAGTTCCCGCGGATAAAACGTCACACACAGCGCTTGCAGCAGATGCTGGATATGGACGCTATAGTCGCGGACAGCGATATCCTTCTGGACGATCGGGCGCTTGCCCCCGGATACGGTTTGCAGTCTGATCTGGTCGTTCACGCCATACGGGATATGGCGACTATGGAGGGTATATTGCTGGATCCGGTCTATTCCGGAAAAACCTGTGCAGTCCTCTACGATCAAATTAAACGCAAAGAGATTGGCGAGGGATCGCGGTGCCTGATTATGCATACCGGCGGCACCCCCGCAATTTTTGCGTATCGGGAGAAGATGCAGCAAATCGCCGATCTGTGATAGGTTTGATATTCGTCCAATTTTAATCGGATCGTTACGATGCTTGATCTGCCCTCAGCAAATAAACTTCTTGCAAGCGGTACCAGCTTATCTCGCGGGCAGATGCAGAGCGTGATGGGGCAAATCATGCAGGGTGAAGCGACGCCAGCCCAGATTGGTGCTTTCCTGATTGCGTTAACAATCAAGGGTGAAACTGTCGAAGAAATCGTCGGTGCTGCGCAAATGATGAGAGAGTTGGCGGCTAAAGTCGAGACGGCGTCAGATCAGATTACAGACACCGTTGGCACCGGAGGTGACGGTGCCAAACTGTTCAATGTGTCTACGGCGAGCGCTCTTGTTGCAGCCGCCGGCGGCGCGCGAATGGCAAAGCATGGAAACAGGGCGGCGACGGGTAATTCCGGGAGTGCCGATGTTCTCGAGGCCGCGGGTGTGAACATCTCGATCACCCCGAGTCAGGTGGGTCACTGCATCGACAAGTGTGGGGTGGGATTTATGTTCGCCCCCACTCATCACGCGGCAACCCGACATGCAATCGGCCCGCGTCGGGAAATTGGTGTGCGCAGTATCTTCAATTTGCTGGGTCCGTTGACCAACCCGGCTGGCGCACGTTATCAGCTGGTCGGGGTTTTCGATCAGCACTGGGTGCGACCGCTCGCTGAAGTGTTTGGACAGCTTGGCAGTGCCCACACCGTCGTGGTGTGCTCGGATGACGGTCTGGATGAAATATCAATTGCATCCGGCACCCGTGCAGCGGAGTTTTACCGTGGCGAGATTAGTGAATTTGAAATAACTCCGGAAGATTTTTCCATCGAGCGACAGTCACTGGAACCGCTGATTGTGGATAGCGCGGAACACAGTCTGGCACTGATAAAAGAGGCTCTGGGAGGTCACAGGGGGCCGGCGTATGACATGGTCGCTGTCAATGCAGGGGTGACGTTGTACGCGGCTGATTTGGCGTCCACAATGCTGGAAGGTGTCAACAATGCCCGCGACATACTGGATGCAGGCAAAGCCAACGAAAAGCTGCAGCAACTGGTTGAAATGACACAATCGATGCCTGTAGAAAACTAGGCGTCCTGCGAAAGTGCCATGATTACCGCAGTTAAGGCTAAAATTTCATCTGTACAGCAATTTGGATTCAGCGAACGTATTTACTTCGCACAGCGACCTTTTTACGAAATTGCGAGCGTTGCTGCTGGCTTTAGCAATAACAAACCCGGGCAGATAACTTCTGATTACTGGACCTATACGAGGCGTTTTTGATGCAAACAATTTTCGTCCAACTAAAGTGTGAACTCGGTCGTGCCTACGACGTTGCGGCAATCCTTGCGGAGCAGGAATCCGTGTCTGAAGTGTATTCCATTTCCGGGCAGTATGATTTGCTGGCGAAGTGTTATCTCGACGATTCCCAGGATGTCGGCCGATTTGTCGGTACCCACGTACAGACGATCAGCGGAGTCCGAGAGACCTACACCACCATAACGTTTAACGCGTTTACCTGATTCGGTCTGATTCAGATATGAAAAACCTTCCCACGGATCTGTTGCGGGCCTTTGTGACAGTGGTCAGGGAGAACGGTTTTAGCAGTGCCGGTAAGAAACTGGGCAGGTCCCAACCGGCTGTGAGTCTGCAAATTAACCGGCTGGAGGAGCTTGTTGGTACGCCGCTGATGGTCAGAAGAAGTCGGTCGTTTACGCTGACAGAAGAGGGTGAAATGCTGCTGGGTTATGCCAGCCGCATTCTCAAACTCAATGACGAGGTGCTGTTAAAACTCAGTCGCCCCGATGTTCGTGGAAAGGTGAGGCTGGGGATTCCGCACGAATTTGCGATCTCCTACTTACCCGGTTTTCTGACCGGTTTTGCTGAATCGTACCCGGGCGTGGAACTTGAGGTTATCAGCGAGCTGTCGTCCACACTTCTGGGCCGGTTATCCAGAGATGAACTCGATTTAGTGGTTGCCATTCACCGTGAGTCAGAGCAGCTGCCGAGCGATCAGGGATGGCGCGAAAGCCTGGTATGGGTCACGGATAAGGAGCACATCGATTTCGCTGAGGACGTTGTGCGATTGGTTGTTGCACCGAAAGGATGTGTGTATCGATTCAGAATTTTGCAGGCACTCGAGGAGGCTGGTATTCCCTGGCGAATAGTTTATACCGGTACCAGCTACGGTGGTATTTGTGCGGCTGTGCGTGCCGGTCTGGGGGTCACGGTTTTGGCTAAAAACACAGTCCCTGAAGACTTAAAGCAACATATATCGATTAATCGTCTGCCGAAGTTGCCCGGAGCAAATGTTGAGCTTCACTTTGACGAAGAACGTGCTGATGCGGCAGTGATGCAGCTCGCGGGTTATATCAACAAAATGCGTGATGAGGTGGTGGTGCTGTAAATCGTTTCTGTTTGATCGTTTGTGAAGTCACTCTCCGTTATTGCGCCTTAACGCGCCGGCGGGGAGTTGGATCAGAAATATGCCGAACAGAACCATCACCAGGGCGACAATCATTCGCCAGTGCAGGATCTCACTCAGAAAAACAACTCCCCAGATGCTGCCGAGTACAGGCACCAGATAGTTAATCTGTGAAAATGTTGTAGCGCCAAGGCGGTGAATGACACGAAAGTAAATCAGAGCCGCAATAGCCGTTGGGCCGACTGCGAGAATCAGCAGGGCAATCAGACTCTGATTGGACACCGTTGCCGGGTTGACGGATTCGAATAAAAAGGCAACCGGTAAGCTGGTAACGGCTCCGGCAATGGTGGCGCCGGTCGCCATCTGTGTGCCGGAAAATGCCGGTCTGGAACGAACAAATATTGTGGTGAAGGCATAGCTGGAGGCCGCAGCAAGAATCACCAGTTGACCAACAACGCGATCATTAAAGCCCTGAAGTGCGGACAGTCCAACCAATGTCACCAGTCCGGCAAAACCAAAGCACACGCCGATGACCTTGCGTAAGGTCATGGATTCACTCGGAATAAAAAAATGAGCCAGTACGAATGTCAGGATTGGCATGATCCCCATTAAGATAGCGGCCAGGGAACTGTCCACGCTTAACTCGCCCCAGCTGATCAGAATAAAGGGTAGTGAATTGCCAAACACCCCAACGACCGAGTAGAGCAGCAGTGCTGACGGCGTGGTCAGGAGTTTTTCGCCTTTGTAGATCAAAAAGCCCACCAGCAGAACCGCGGCCACAATCAGGCGACCTGAAGTCAGCGTTGCAGGAGGGATGGTCTCTACGCCAACTTTAATCAGCAGAAAAGAGGTGCTCCATATCAGTGCGATGGTCAACAAAAGCAGGTAGTCAACTGCGTATTCTCTCTGAAACAATACAGCACCTTTTTTCGGTCTAAATAATTTACGGCAATGCCACTGTTGCACCCAGACGATCCCGGACCTTTCTCAGTTCATCAGCCTAATCTGAAGAGCCCGCTGCTGATCAGTTGTGATCATGCCGGCTCAAAAATTCCGTCAGCATTGGGTAATCTTGGCTTGAATCCAACGGATCTGCAGCGACATATAGCCTACGATATAGGTGCGGAACAAGTGGCAATTGCACTTGCAAAACACTTTTCATGTCCGCTGATCTGCGGGGTGTACTCTCGATTGGTAGTGGACCTGAATCGTCATCCAAACGACCCGAGCATTATGCCCGCCGTTAGTGATGGAACGGCAGTCCCGGCGAATGCGAACCTTTCTGCAAGCGCGGTCGAGACCAGACTTAACGAAATTTTCCGGCCCTATCATCAGGCTCACGGCAAACTGGTAACTGCCGCCAAAGCGCAGTTCAAACGGCCGGTCATTTTTTCGGTTCACAGTTTTACCCCAACGATGAACGGGAAGGACAGACCCTGGCACTATGGCGTATTGTGGGATCGGGACGAGGATCTCGCGGTCCGAGTGATACGACAGCTCGGAATGCTGACGCATCGAGTTGTTGGAGACAATCAACCCTATACTGCAGCGTCGCCACGAGGCTATTCACTCGATGTGCACGCACTGGCGAATGATGTCGAAATTCTCATTCTCGAGATTCGTCAGGACCTTATCAGCGATGCTCCAGGTCGAGCTGCTATCGTCGATGAGCTTGTGTCGTCTCTGGGTCCTGTATTCGAAACGCTCACATAAACCCGTCTAATTCCCGGAATTACGAATAGTCGTTCGAGTCATAGAGTTCACTGGACTAAACTCATATCTAAAACCGGACTGCATAAAATGAAACTGATTATTGGCAACTACACCTATTCGACATGGTCAATGCGACCCTGGTTTTACATCGACCATCATAATCTGCCAGTAGAAATAGAGCGGCACTGCCTGTTCACTGACGAGACTCTTGGCATGCTCGATCAGCACTTTTCGGGAGGAAAGGTCCCTCTGTTGCTGGACGGTGAGGTCGAAGTCTGGGATACACTGGCCATTCTGGAAACCCTCGCGGAACGCTTCCCGAAACACCGTGGTTGGCCTGAAGATTCGGTCGCCCGCTCTGTGGCTCGATCAGTGTCGGCAGAGATGCATTCCAGTTTTGGCAGTATGCGCAACGATATGCCGATGAACTGCAAAAAGTATTTCCCTGATTTTGCATTCAGCGATGCCACTTCGCGAGATATCCACAGAATAGATGACATCTGGCGCTACTGCCGAAAGAAATTTGGAGCTGAGGGTCCCTGGCTTTTTGGCGATTTTTCGATTGCCGACGCGATGTATGCGCCAGTGGTCATGCGTTTTAGAAGTTTCCCGGTGACAGTGTCCGACACCTCCGCTGAATACATGCAAACTGTATTGTCATCGGGCAGCGTGCGGAACTGGTTGCAACTCTCCGATAGCGAAACAGAAGTGCTGCCTGAAGACGAGATTGACTGGCCCTCCGTACCTTTGCAAAGCTGATTGACTCGGCGCTACCGGCTCGAATTCAACTCAAGTTCTTGTACAATTGGCGCCCAATTTATTCCGGTAATTCAAGTGGCGGGCAACAGTTTTGGCGACATGTTTCGCGTAACAACGTTTGGCGAAAGCCATGGCGCTGCGCTGGGAGCCGTGGTCGATGGTTGCCCACCCGGTTTGACACTATCGACGGACGATCTGCAAACCGATCTGGATCGTCGCAAGCCCGGCCAATCCAGATTCACCACACAGCGTCGTGAAGATGACCGTGTAGAAATTCTGTCGGGCGTTTTCGAGGGCGTGACAACAGGAACCCCGATCGGCCTGATCGTCCACAATCAGGATCAGCGGTCAAGGGACTACAATAAAATCAAGGACCGATTCAGACCGGGGCATGCGGACTTCACGTATCAGGCCAAATACGGCCTCCGTGACTACCGCGGTGGTGGTCGGTCATCGGCGCGGGAAACAACGATGCGGGTCGCGGCGGGAGGCATCGCAAAAAAATACCTCAGCGAGAATTTTGGGGTCAGCGTACGTGCCTGTATCGATCAGATTGGACCGAAGTTGATTGCGGTAAAAGACTGGTCGCAGGTCAATAAAAATCCATTTTTTGTTGCCGATGTGGACGCGATTGAAGAACTGGAGTCTTTGATTACGCAGACACGGCGGCAGGGCGACTCGGTCGGTGCCGGAGTGTATGCGGAGGCGTGCGGAGTACCAGCAGGCTGGGGTGAGCCCGTGTTTGATCGACTCGATGCTGATCTCGCCAAAGCCATGTTATGCATCAATGCTGCAAAAGGTATAGAAATCGGTGAAGGCTTTCGCAGTATCGGACAACTTGGCTCAGAGCATCGGGATCTGATCTCTGAAACCGGATTTGAGAGCAATCACTCCGGGGGCATACTGGGCGGCATTTCCAGTGGTCAGGACATCAGGCTCAGGGTGGCATTCAAACCGACATCGAGTATTCAGGTGCCCGGGAAAACGGTGGATCTCGAAAATCAGGAGGTTGATATTGTGACTACCGGGCGCCACGACCCCTGTGTTGGCATCCGAGCGGTGCCGATCGTCGAGGCCATGATCGCGCTGACTTTGATGGAACATGCGTTGCGAGACCGGGGGCAGATTGCGCGCTAGCGGTCTGCCGCATGTGAAGTCAATCTGGTATGGGCGGTCAGTATGATATTATTAACAGCTTATTTTTAGCGTTTGCGGATTTATGAGCGCTCAAACTCTTTATGACAAGCTCTGGGCTCAGCACGTCGTCACGAGTGAAGCCGATGGTACAGACCTGATCTATATCGATCGGCATCTGGTGCACGAGGTTACATCACCTCAGGCCTTCGAAGGACTGCATCTGGCAAAACGCCAGCCATGGCGTAAAGACACCATGCTCGCGGTCCCGGATCACAATGTACCCACGACAACGGACAGCGCAGAAATCGATGACCCGGTTTCGCGCCTGCAGGTTGAGACTCTCGACCAGAATTGTCGGCACTTTGGCGTTACGGAATTCGGGATGGCAGATCCCAGGCAGGGTATTGTTCACGTCATCGGCCCCGAACAGGGCGCCACTTTGCCCGGCATGACCATCGTCTGTGGCGATTCGCATACCTCCACCCATGGTGCTTTCGGTGCGCTCGCTTTCGGTATCGGTACGTCCGAAGTTGAGCATGTGATGGCAACACAATGTCTGATCCAGAAAAAATCCAGAAACATGCGTATCTGGTTCGAAGGTGATATGGCTCCCGGTATCACGGCCAAAGACCTTGTTCTGGCGCTGATTGGTCGCATTGGTACAGCTGGAGGAACCGGCTACGCGATGGAGTTCGCGGGTCCTGCCATTGAAGCGCTTTCGATTGAGGGTCGCATGACAATGTGTAATATGGCAATCGAAGCCGGTGCGCGTGCCGGAATGATTGCGGTGGATCAAATCACCATCGATTACATGCAGGGGCGCCCCTATGCACCTGCCGGAGGCGAATGGGAAATGGCAGTTGCGGCCTGGCAGGATTTGCATACCGATGAGGGCGCCCATTTCGATGAAGAAATTACAATTGACGTATCGATATTGTCCCCTCAGATTACATGGGGCACCTCGCCTGAAATGGTGACTGACATCGATGGGTGGGTGCCGGACCCCGCAGAGATGGAAGACCCGGTGAAGAAGGAGGGAACTGAACGAGCGCTTGAATACATGGGTCTCGAGGCCAATACGCCGATGACGAATATCATGCTTGACAAGGTGTTTATAGGCTCCTGCACAAACAGCCGGATCGAGGATTTGCGCGCGGCTGCGGCGGTCGCTAAAGGTAAAAAAGTTGCCGACAATATAAAACTCGCACTCTTTGTCCCGGGTTCGGGGCTGGTGAAACGACAGGCTGAATCAGAGGGCTTGCATCAGGTCTTCATTGATGCAGGATTTGAATGGCGAAATCCCGGCTGTTCCATGTGTCTGGCGATGAATGCCGATCGTCTGGCTGCCGGCGAGCGCTGCGCATCGACCTCAAATCGAAATTTCGAAGGTCGTCAGGGGCAGGGCGGTCGCACCCATCTGGTTTCTCCTGCCATGGCTGCTGCGGCGGCGTGCGCGGGGCATTTTACAGACATTCGAGGGTAGCACAGTGCGGGCTTTTACTCTGCTGGATGGTCTGGTGGTGCCGCTGGATCGCGCAAACGTAGACACCGATGCGATCATTCCGAAACAGTTCCTGAAATCCGTCAAAAAGTCCGGCTTCGGCCCTAATCTTTTTGATGAATGGCGGTATCTCGATCACGGTGAGCCCGGTAAATCAAATGAGGGTCGGCCCCTCAACGAAGATTTCGTGTTGAATCTGGATCGATTTCAGGGTGCCGAGATCCTGCTCGCGCGCGAGAATTTCGGCTGTGGCTCGTCTCGGGAACACGCTCCGTGGGCACTTCTGGACTATGGATTCAGATGTATTTTGGCGCCGAGCTTTGCCGACATTTTCTATAACAATTGCTTCAAAAATGGTATATTACCTATTGTTTTAGATGAGAAAGTCATCGACAACCTGTTCCAGAAGGTAGAACAAAAACCGGGTTTTCGATTGGTTGTTGATCTCGAAAGTCAGAATATCACGTTGCCGGATGGCGACACTCTGGCATTCGAGGTTGAGCCATTCCGGCGGCACTGTCTCCTGAACGGTCTCGATGACATTGGGCTGACACTTGAAAAGTCCGATCTGATAAGACAGTACGAGCAGAGAAGGAAAGCTGAGGCGCCCTGGTTGTTTCGCGTGTAACCGCCCGACAATCAAACATTCCTGCATTGGGGGAAGGCTGTTGGGCGAATCGGGTTCTCGGGTTTTTGGAAACTCAGTGTTTTCAGGCCTGAACTTATGATACGTCCTCCGGGACCGGTCCTCACGCTTTATCTTTTAATCTGCAGAGCCAACGCTAGTTATATGGGGGATGTTCCCATCTGAATAAGGCAGTCGGTCGCCGGCAGTGTGAGAGGACTGAGCGCGATCGACACGCCTGAATCGCAGGGTAGACAACTATTATGATAACAATCTTGAATAACGTACGCTCGATGGTTGAACCGCAACCGCTTTTCAGGGCCGGACGCCGTCTTGACTCCGTTAACCCTGGGGGCCGTGTGTTTGCAGCCCTACTTCTGGTCGGGAGCCTGATCATTCCGCACAGTGCCTTTGCCGTCAGTCTTGGCACGTTGTCCGTTAATTCTCAGCTTGGACAGCCGCTTGATCTGGAAGTCGAGCTTAACTCGGTAGACGATGGTGAACTGGCAACAATGACGGTAGGGCTGGCCAGCCGATCCGATTTTGCCAGAGCCGGGGTTCCCTATCCCCAGTCTGCGGCATTTCTGAAATTCGATATTATTCCGGGCACGTCTGGCGATTATTTTGTCTCGATCAGCTCGGACAACCCGATAAATGACACCTTTTTGCACATTCTGCTTTCGGCCCAGTGGGCGGGCGGTAAGGTGGTCAGAGAATACACCGCTTTGCTCGATCCACCGCTCTACAGCGGCGATTCAGCAGCAACGGTCAACGTTCCAACCACCGATAGCCCGAGCGAACAGGTGGCCTCAGAAGCAATCGGTGTTGAACCGGTCGACGACAGTCAGGAGGAACCCGCAGGCACCACTGGGGGACCCGAGGGGACGGTTACGGTGCAGCGCGGCGACACACTTTCGTCGATTGTGTCGGGACTCAACAGGCCTTCGAGTGTCACCATGTTTCAGGGTCTGACTGCGATTCAGAACGCCAATCCCGATGCATTTATAAATGGCAACATGAATCGACTGCGCGAAGGTGCGGTTTTACAGATCCCCTCTTTCGACGATATGGCTGCGCTGGGTCAGGCTCAGGCGACCCGTAATTTTGCGAGTCAACTGAACGAATACAATGATTTTCTGGCGAGAATCGGTGCGCTGGAACCCCCTGTAGTTGATGAAGCCGAAGAACCCGAGCAGGTTGAGCCTCTGGTGAGCGAGGATGTCGAGCCTCTGACGGCCGTTGAGGAAGAAGATATTGCCGCCGTCGAAGTCCCGGAAATTCCTCTGACTGATCTGTCAGAACTTGAAGAAGAAGGCGTTGAAGACGACGAGGCCCGATTAAGCATCGGACAGGAAACAGCTGAAGCACTCGACGGTATCGGTATTGATGATGTCAGTACCGAGCAGGTCGACGCGCTGCGAGATCAACTGGCAGAGCTCGATGCCTCATTACTCGCATCGGGTGTTGAAAGCGATGAGGTCAAATCAAGACTTGAGGCTATCCAGGCACAGGTTGAACGCGTATCCAGATTGCTCGATGTAGAAGATACCGGTCTCGCGTTAACTCAGGATGTTCTCTCAGAGACTGAGGACGATTTAATTGGATCTGACGATTCCGAAACCCCTGCAATTGAGGCGGGTGGCGAGTCTGAGCTTGTATCCACTGAAGCGGAAGTGGAAGCGGTTACAGATGAAGAGATTGTTGCTGCGGACGATGAGTTGACGAGCAGTGAAACGTCTGCAACGGAAACTGAAACTGACGGGTCGGCAGCTGCTGAAGTTGCTGCAGTTGAAAATGCTGCGGATGACGTCGAATCAGAAGAAACGGTGGAGGATGACACTCCAACACGTCAGGTTGTATCCGGATCCGGAATTCTTGATTCAGCGAAGGACATTCTGGGTGGCGCAACCGGGTTTTTAAGCAACAGCCTTGGATCGGTTGGCGGTGTGCTGTCATCAGTGTCTGACTATGCGCTCAAAGTTGCGGCCGGCCTGATTGCCCTGCTCGCAGGACTGTTTATTTATCGTCGCCGAAAATCGCGCCGAGAGTTTGAAGAAAGCATGCTCGACATCGAAAGCGAGCAGGTCACCGCAAATTCCGATCTGTCAGGCGCGTCACTGCAGCGGCTCAGTAAGTCGTCCGGAGTTGACCTGGCAAGTAGCGACAGTGCGCTCGAGCTGACCATCGGTGGTGGCATGTCTTTTCTCAGTGAAGAAGGTGTCACCGGTGTTGCAGAAGAAGAAAACGAGGTGATACAGGCTGGAGTCGTCGACCCGCTTGCTGAGGCGGATGTGTATCTGGCCTATGACCGCGATGAGCAGGCGATTCAGGTACTGAAAGAGGCGTATGACAGTCATCCTGAGCGGGAAGAGCTTGCAGAAAAGCTTTTGGAGATTTATCACAAGCAGGATGATCGACGGGCTTTTGATGCGCTGGCGTCAGAACTGAGAAGTCGTATGGGTGCATCGCCTTCTTCCAGCTGGCATAAAGTAATGGACATGGGGCGTGAAATCAGCCCCGAAAACCCGATTTATCAGTCCGAGTCGGACACTGTCTCGTTCGATATGCCAGACATGCTGGAGCTGGACACCCCGGCCGAAGAGAATCCGCTTGTGGCCGACGAGAAACCTGAGGTCGGGCTCGCCGATGAGGGTATTTCTATTGAAGATTTCGATCTTGGTGATTCGGAGTCCAACGATACGGTCATCCGGGATCTGGACGAAGGTGATTTTGAAATGCCCGAAATCGAGGACGCCAAACCCGATCCGGTTGATGCCCCGACATTGAGCCAGATCATCCAGGCTGCCGAAGAGCGCGATCGACCTGTCGAGGAGGCATTGATTGCCAGTGTCGCTGCGGATGAGACGGAAACCGAAGATGAGGAGCTGGCGCTGCAGGATCTGGAGCTGAATCTTGGTGAAGATGAACTTGATCTTGAGATCAAGCCGGAAACAACCAAAGAAAAAGACTCACTGCAGTCCATTACCGGTGAAATCGGTGATGCAGTGGATATGACCGACATTGACGCGCTTGACGAAGACTCATATCTCTCGGAGGCCAGCGAGCAATCCATCGGAAAACTTGAGCCTTATCATGAATCCGAGACTGCACTGGAATTAGCCAAGGCATACATCGAGCTTGGTGAGAAAGATATTGCCAAAGGCTTCATTGAGGAAGTCATCAATGAAGGCAGTGATAAACAAAAAGAGAAGGCCGAGCAGCTGGTTAAAAGCCTGATCGACTGAAGATTTCACCAGACTCATAAAAAAGCCGGGAGCATTGCTTCCGGCTTTTTTTGTGATTTGGCGTACGTGAACGAAATCAGCTACCGGGTTCCGGCCGCCAGTTCTTCCGTGAACGACAGAACAGCATGCACTATTGAGTCGGGGGCTGCTTTATTGTCGACGCCTTCCGCTATTTTATTGACGATCGCCGAGCCGACGACGACAGCATCTGCAGCTTTGGCGGTTTCTTTCACCTGCTCAACGGTCTTTATACCGAAACCGACCGCTACGGGTAAATCGGTGTGTTGTTTGATTCGATTTACAGCTTCGGCGACGTCGCTCTGAAGTGCTGATTTGGTTCCGGTGATTCCGGCAATTGAGACATAGTAAACGAAGCCTGAACTGCGTTTCAGTACCACCTTGAGACGGTTTGCATCTGTGGTTGGCGTGGTCAACCGAATCCAATTAATGCCTGCGGTCAGACATGGATGACACAACTCGTCGTCTTCCTCGGGGGGCAGGTCAACGATGATCAGTCCGTCTACACCCGCATCAATTGCATTTTGCAGAAAGTCCTGAACACCGAAACGATGAATCGGGTTGTAGTAGCCCATCAGAACAATTGGCGTCTCATCGTCATTCTGACGGAATGAGCGAACCATATCGAGGGTTTTTCTCAGAGTGGCGCCGTTATCAAGCGCACGAATGTTTGCTGCCTGAATCGCCGGACCATCGGCCATGGGGTCAGAAAAGGGCATCCCAAGTTCGATGATATCCACACCTGCGGCAGGCAGCCCTTGCAGTATCCTGGACGAGGTCTCGAGATCTGGGTCACCAGCTGTAATGAACGTTACAAATGCCGAGTGTCCGGATGCTTTTAGCTTTTCGAAGCGAGTCTGCAGTCGCTGGGACAGGCTCATATTTTTACACCCAGAGCGTCCGCGACAGTGAAAACATCTTTGTCGCCACGGCCGCATAAATTCATCACGATGATCTGATCGGAGCGCATTCGGGGCGCTTGTTCGATAACGTAGGCAAGCGCGTGGGACGGCTCGAGTGCCGGGATTATGCCCTCTGCACGACAGCATCGCTGAAAAGCCTCCAGTGCTTTGGAGTCAGTGACGGAAACATATTCCACACGTCCGCTTTCGTGCAACCACGAGTGCTCAGGACCAATTCCCGGGTAGTCCAGACCCGCGGATATTGAGTGAGCATCTGTAATTTGACCGTCTTCATCTTGAAGCAGGAACGTTCGGTTTCCGTGAAGCACACCCGGTTGACCACCGGTTAGAGAGGCTGCATGTTCTCCGCTCTCAATACCGTGTCCGGCGGCTTCGACCCCGACAATTCGGACTTCAGGGTCGTCAAGAAAAGGATGGAACAGGCCGATGGCATTGGACCCTCCACCAATTGAGGCCACCAGAAGGTCCGGCAGCTTGCCTTCCCGCTCATGCAGCTGCTCGCGTGCTTCATTGCCGATTACGGTCTGGAAATCCCGAACCATTTCAGGATAGGGATGGGGCCCGGCCGCCGTCCCAATGATGTAAAACGTGTCTTCGACATTGGCCACCCAATCTCTTAGTGCGTCGTTCATCGCATCTTTTAATGTAGCGGTACCGCTGGTCACCGGAACAATTTCAGCACCCAGCAGTTTCATTCTGAATACGTTGGGGGCCTGGCGTTCAATATCTGTAGCGCCCATGTAGACAACGCAGGGCAGATCGAACAGCGCGCATACTGTGGCCGTTGCGACGCCGTGCTGGCCCGCACCTGTTTCAGCAATAATGCGTCTTTTCCCCATACGTTTGGCCAACAGAATCTGCCCAAGCGTGTTGTTGATTTTGTGGGCGCCGGTGTGATTCAGTTCGTCACGTTTAAAGTAGATCTTCGCGCCGCCAAGCTCTGCGGTCAAACGTTCGGCGAAGTACATCGGGCTCGGACGACCTACGTAGTCGCGCGAATAGTATTCGATTTCAGTCCTGAATTCCGGGTCGTTGCGATAACGATTGTATGCCTCTTCAACTTCAAGAATCAGGGGCATTAGCGTCTCTGCAACAAAACGTCCACCGAAAATTCCAAAATGTCCGTTGGCGTCGGGACCTGCGCGAAATGATTCAGGTGTGGCTGCCTCGCTCATTCAAATATGCTGTGTGTGGGTGGACGGTGATTATACCGATTGACATTGGCTGATCCAGCGAATTACCATCGAAACGCGCCGATTTGATAATCAGCTTGCGGGCGCGTAAAAAGTTCGGCTAAAGAGGTTTGTTGGAGCGTTCCGCATTCGAACAATACGGTGTCTCGTTATCACTGCCTGCTAACAGCAAAAGCTGACAGCGGGTTTTTTTACGCCCACTTAAATCGACTGATTTTAATTATTGGGTTATTGATATGGCATTTTCACTGGACACTCTCTCCCAGAGAACTCAATTGATTCGCACCGGTTGTGAGCCGGGTCCGGAGCGCGAACATAACGAGGCAATATTTGTGACCTCAAGCTTTGTGTTTGATTCGGCGCAACACGCTGCACAAATGTTTAACGGCGAGGAGCAGGGAAATGTCTATTCCCGGTTTACTAATCCAACGGTCAGGAACTTTGAACGGCGACTGGCCAGGATGGAAGGCGGCGCCTACGGGATTGCGTTTGCATCGGGCATGTCGGCGATTTCGACAGTGTTCATGTCAATCCTCAAGACTGGTGACCATGTGGTCGCGTCTTCCAGTCTTTTTGGTGCTACTCTGAATATTTTCACCAGAGTCTTCAGCCGCTTCGGTATCGACGTCACCTTTGTAGACCTTGCTGATTCGGAAGCCTGGAGAACGGCTGTAAGACCGACGACTCGGATGCTTTACCTGGAGACGCCCTCAAATCCGCTGTGTGCGCTTGCGGATATTGCGAGTATTGCAACTATTGCGCGCTCCGCTGATGCCCTGTTAGTTGTCGACAACGCATTTTGCACTCCGGTTTTGCAAAAACCCCTGGTTCTGGGCGCCGATATAGTGGTGCATTCAGCGACCAAGTATCTGGACGGGCAGGGCCGTTGTGTGGGCGGTGCGGCCGTTACGAATAAGAAGGAACTGCATGAAGCGCTGTTTTCCTGTCTTCGGTCAACGGGCGCCTGCATGTCTCCTTTCAACGCCTGGGTGTTCAGTAACGGACTTGAAACTCTTGAACTGCGCATGCACCAACATTGTAAAAACGCACAAAAGCTTGCTGAAGCACTGCAAGCCCATCCGGGGATTCAGCGAGTGCACTATCCCGGACTTCCGAGTCATCCGCAGTATATACTGGCCGATCGCAGTCTGAATGGTTTTGGAGGAATCGTATCGTTCGAGATGGCGGGAGGTCGGGACGCAGCCTGGAGCGTGATTGATAACACCCGATTCCTCTCGATCACGGCAAATCTCGGCGACACCAAGTCGACGATTACCCATCCGGCGACCACTACTCACGGTCGCAACACACAGCAAGAGCGAGATTCTGCCGGAATATCGGAGGGTCTGATTCGTGTTTCCGTAGGACTGGAGTCCTGGGATGATATCCTGCAGGATATTGTTTGGAGTCTCTAGTTTTTTAACGGTTTTTCGAATTTAACCGGGTTGAGTTAAAATACATCTAGCTGCACGCGCTGCCATTCAGGTGCCGTGTGACGATCAACAAAGATTAAGGGTACACCGATGTCAAAGTCAGATAAAAATCATCATTCCTCTGCGAGTCGCAAGCGACGAAAACTCCTCCTCGGACTCAGTGGGGTTGCCGGTGCCAGTCAGTTGGACAATCAGTGGACGAAACCAATTGTCGAACATATTTCCCTGCCCGCGCATGCGACAACTACGAATGACGGCGGTGCCGGGTCTGACGGTACTGACGGTTCGTTCAATTACTCAGGTGCGCCGCCGAGAGTATCGGTGAGTCGTTTCAGTGACGATGAAACCATGATCGTGAGTCTGACAGGCTTACTGTTATCCGATGTGCATGCGGGGAACCCACCGTCAACGACGACTGTTGGGCCTGAACCGACTCCGATGCCGGAACCTACCGCTCCTCCGAGGCCCGAAGCAACCTGGAACGTTGCGGTGACTGGAAGTGAAGCCGTGGTGACCCGGTTGTCGCGCCGGCGATCAAAACTTCGGACCGCGCGCGTCACCATTGGCGGACCCTCTGTGCCATTTCCGGTCGTAGATGAATGTGGCAACGATATCAATCCTGTGGTGTCTGTAAGCGCCGTTGCACACACGCCGGGGACCAGTATAGTGATGAGGGTTGATGATGCCCAAAACGGCTCGTCGGTCGCAACGGTACCGCTGGGACCTGTGCTGGTATTAACTATCGATTGTGCCGGTTTCTGATCGCAAACTTTGCGTGTGCATTGAAAATGCCGACTGCAGGAAAAACAACGTCCGGAGCTGTAAATACCGAGAGAACCTCAGCATAAGCCTGAGTCAAACACCTTGAGTATTAAAAATTCTATTGCGAGTTTTGCCGGGTGCTTTTGATCTCGAATTGTTCATGCATGAGTCTTTCAGAGGTTCCTTGAGTTCAATCGGTCGACAATTCCCGGTAAAGCCGGGACTTCTCCTGATAGCTATTTGCCGACATGGCCAGTCCCTCGACTTCATCGTCCGTCAGCTCGCGAACGGCTTTAGCGGGAGAACCCAGAATTAAGCTTCTGGGTGGAAAGGATTTTCCCTCCGTAACCAATGACCGCGCTCCGACCAGACTCGATTCGCCAATGCTGGCGTGATTGAGGACAACACTGCCTATTCCGATCAGACTGCCGTTCCCTATGGTGCATCCGTGAAGGACCACACTATGGCCGATGGTGACATTCTGACCAATGGTCAAAGGTAAACCCGGATCAGTATGCAGTACCGCGTTATCCTGCACATTCGAGCCGAATCCAATGTTAATAACATCATTGTCCCCACGGATTGTGGCGTTGAACCACACACTCGCTTTCTCTGAAACAATGACCGAACCGATTATATCGGCGCTGGGCGCGATAAAGCAGTCGTCATGAATTTCGGGGCATATGCGATTGAGAGAATAAATCATGGGGGCCGTTATTGGGTTTCAGAGCGCCAGC
Source organism: Pseudomonadota bacterium (assembly GCA_039029455.1). Classification (GTDB taxonomy): domain Bacteria; phylum Pseudomonadota; class Gammaproteobacteria; order Arenicellales; family Poriferihabitantaceae; genus JBCCGE01. Next base: position 21,697 of record JBCCGE010000004.1, read on the forward strand.
GGCTTGTCCAGATCCTGCACCAGTTTTTCCTTTTGCCGCCATCCGAGTGTAACCATGGATTGAAGTTTCTCAGCAAGGTTTTGACGCTCCCGGTATTCCAGTTTGACCAGATCAGTGTCGTTTCGTGCGCTCATTAAGTAATCATCACTGGTCATAAGTCTGTCCACCAGTCCGAGTTCCAAAGCCCGCACACCCAACCAGTGCTCCCCGGTTGCGACGCTGTCTATATCCAGATCCGGTCTGCAGTGTTTAACGAAATCTTTAAAGTGCTGGTGAGTTTCCTCCAGCTCAGACTGCATTTTGTCCCGCGCCTTATCCGTATTTTCTCCAAACATGGTCAATGTGCGCTTGTACTCGCCAGCGTGCAGCTGCTCGAAATCGACATCATTTTTTTTCAGCACGCGGTGGAAGTTTGGAATCTGCGCCAGCACCCCGATAGAGCCGATAATTGAAAACGGTGCGGCGATGATTGTGTTGGCCACGCACGCCATCATGTAACCACCGCTGGCGGCCACCTTGTCCACCGCGACGGTGAGTGGGATTTCGCGATCCCGAATTCGTTGCAGCTGCGATGCGGCCAGTCCATAACTGTGTACCATCCCGCCACCGCTTTCGAGACGAACGAGCACCTCGTCTGACTCAGTGGCAAGGGTAAGAATTGCGCTGATTTCCTCGCGAATCGAGGCGACATCGCTGGCGCGAATATCGCCGTCAAAATCCAGCACGAACATTCGTTTGCGCACGTCTTCTGTATCGGCGTCATCTGACTCTGATTTCTTTCGCGCCTTGTGTGCTTTTTTCTCTGCTTTAGCTTCCGCCTTGGCTTTCCTTTTTGCTTCCTTGTGCCTGATTTTCATTCCGGACTCAGTCAACAGGGCTGTATCCAGCGCCTGCTCCATGTCTTCGTACTGTTTGTTCAGATGTGTGATTTCCAGTTCACCCTTGCCGGGTTTCTTGTTGCGCAAGGCTAATGCGAGTACGCCTCCGACAGTCAGCAGTATCGCGATCACAATGGTGGCCGCTTTCGCGAGGAAAAGGCCGTATTCCGCTAGAAATTGCATAAATTTTTGATTGCTTACTTGTTAACCCTTGCCCAACCGTCTCTGAGCGTAACAACCCGGTTATAAACCGGGCGGTCTGCGCTGTGTTCGGGATCGGGATAGAAGTAGCCGACCCGCTCAAACTGATACCGAGTGTCCGGCTTAGGGCTGGACAGAGCGGGTTCAAGTTTTGCGTCCACTATCTTCTCTAAAGATCCGGGGTTTAAAAACTCACGGAAATTTCGATCCTTGTCCTGCAACGGATTGCTCTGAACGAAGAGTCGATCATAAAGTCGTACCTCGGCCGTGATGCAGTCCGCTGTGTTGACCCAATGGATAATGCCTTTGACTTTCTTGCCTTCCGGCTGCATGCCACCACGGGTCTCCGGCAGATACTCACAACGAAGCTCAACAATGTTCCCCGATTCGTCCTCTACAACATCAGTGCATCGGATAACGAAACCGTATCGAAGTCTGACCATCCGACCAGGTGCCAGACGAAAAAACTTGCCTGGAGGATCCATCATAAAGTCGTCGTGATCGATATAGAGTTCACGACTCAGGGTGAGTTCCCGGGTGCCAAAAGACTCATCCCCAGGATGATTGGGGACAATCAGAGTTTCGGTTTCGTTTTCCGGGTAGTTTTCAAGTACGACCTTCAATGGTCTCAGCACGGCCATAGCTCGCGGCGCGATGGGGCCAAGGTCCTCTCTGATGCTGTTTTCCAGAACGCCCATCTCAATCACATTGTCTTTTTTAGTGATTCCGATCGAGCCAATAAAGTTGCGCAGTGAACCGGGCGTGTACCCCCGTCTGCGCAATCCCGAAATCGTGGGCATCCGGGGATCATCCCATCCGTGCACATCGCCTTCTTCCACCAGCTGGGTCAGCATCCGTTTGCTCATTACGGTGTAGTCCAGATTCATTCTGGAGAATTCGTATTGTCGGGGCCGACTGGGAGTGGTGATGTTGTCAATAAACCAGTCATACAGCGCTCGATGGTCCTCAAATTCAAGTGTACAAAGCGAGTGTGTGACGCCCTCGATAGCATCACTGAGCCCATGGGTGAAGTCATACATGGGATAAATGCACCACTCATCGCCCGTTCGCTGGTGTGCGTGATGGCGAATCCGGTAAATCACCGGGTCGCGCATATTTATATTGGGTGAAGCCATGTCGATTTTCGCGCGCAGCACCATTTCACCGTCGGCAAACTGCCCCTGATTCATTCGGGCAAACAAATCGCGATTTTCGTCAACGCTGCGGTTTCGGTCCGGACTGTCGACTCCGGGTTCAGTCAGTGTGCCCCGATTTTCTCTGATCTGCTCTGCAGTCTGGCTGTCGACATAAGCCAGTCCCTTGTCGATCAGCTCCAGCGCATATCCGTGCAGGGTCTCAAAATAGTCAGACGCGTGCGCAATTGCGTCGACGTTGTAACCCAACCACCGCACATCCTTTTCAATAGCGTCGACAAATTCCAGCGCTTCCTTTACCGGATTGGTGTCGTCGTACCGGAGAGTGCAGCGGCCCTGATAATCGTCCGCAATACCAAAATTGAGCCAGATCGACTTGGCGTGACCGATGTGGAGATATCCGTTTGGCTCGGGTGGAAAGCGGGTCACGATTTCACTGTGTTTCCCTGAGTCCAGATCATCATTGATGATCTGCCGGACAAAGTTAACGGGTGCAGGTCTCTCGCCCATGGGACTGAGTATCTTCCTGTAAAAAATGGGGCCGGGAGTATACCCGAATGTGTGTCAGTGTAGGATTTAACCGCGCCGCGCTAGTCGTCATCGGGCGCGAGCAAAACATTCTCCAGAATGGCGACATAACAGTCACTTAGACTATCGAGATCTCGGATGGAAACGCATTCGTCGATCTGATGAATGGTGGCATTTACCGGGCCGAGCTCGATGACCTGGGCACCTGTTGGGGCGATAAATCGTCCATCCGATGTGCCGCCGGAGGTTGACAGCTCGGGTCTTTGCCCGGTCACTTTCATCACGGCGGCAGTCGCTGCCCTGACCAGATCACCCTGTTGGGTCTCGAAGGGCAGACCGCTCAAGTTCCAGTCGATGGTATAGCGAAGATCGTGGGACTGAAGAATCTGTTCGACGGTCTGCCTGATCGTATGCTCACTGGTCTCCGGACAGAAGCGGACATTGAACTGGGCCTGGATCGTCCCGGGGATAACGTTTGCAGCGCCGGCACCAGAGCTGATATTGGAAAACTGCAGGCTTGAAGGCTGAAAGTGATTGTTCCCCTGATCCCAGATGACTGCTGCAATTTCGTTGAGCGCGGGCAGCGTCCGGTGAATTGGATTGTCGGCAAGATGAGGATAAGCGATATGCCCCTGAATGCCCTCGACGCGGAGTGTGGCGCCCAGTGATCCTCGTCGCCCCACTTTGATGGTGTCTCCAAGCTGATTGACACTGGTGGGTTCTCCAACCACACAGTAGTCGATGTGGGTGCCTTGAGCCTGCAAGTGCTCAACGACTGCGCGTGTCCCCCATCGTGCAGGACCTTCTTCGTCACTGGTGATAAGCAATCCAATGCGACCTGGATGGTCCGGGTGGGAGGCGACGAATACCTCTATCGCGGTAACGAAAGCCGCAAGACTGCCTTTCATGTCTGCGGCTCCGCGACCGTAAAGCATATCGCCATCGACTGTGGCGGAGAACGGATCGTGCAACCACTGATCGACCGGACCCGTTGGCACGACATCGGTATGACCCGCGAGCACCAGCAATGGACCCGAACTACCCCTCATCGACCAGAGATTGCTGACATCCTCGAAGTTGAGAGACTGGCTGCGAAATCCAAGTGCGGACAATCTCTTTTGAAGAATGTTCTGGCAATTTGCATCGTCAGGCGTCACAGAAGGGCGTTGAATAAGGTCGCGGGCGAGTTCGATGGTGGGCGACAGAGCCATGTTTGATTTGTAGCGGGGAAAGAATTAAGGTTTGACTATTCTAACAACCCAGCTGCAAAACATGACCGAAAGCGTGCCCGCGCTCGAAATCAGCAACCTTCACAAGAAATTCGGAGATGTCGAAGTGCTGAAGGGTATTGACCTGACTGCAAATCAGCATGATGTGATTTCTGTACTGGGCAGCAGCGGCTCCGGAAAAAGCACTATGCTGCGTTGTGTTAATTTGCTCGAAACACCGACCAGCGGTGAAGTCAGAGTTCATGGTGAGCTGATCGAAATGCGAGACAATCGGGACGGCTCCCGGTCACCGACTGATCCCAGACAGGTTGAGCGCATCCGCAGTCGATTGGGGATGGTCTTTCAGCAGTTTAATCTATGGTCGCACATGACGGCGGCGCAAAACGTCATGGAGGCTCCGATAACGGTTCTTGGAATGAGCAAGGCGGAGTCCAGAGACCGAGCCGATGCAGTTCTGGAAAGGGTTGGCATGATAGATCGAAAAGACTACTATCCTTCGCATCTTTCTGGTGGACAACAGCAGCGTGTCGCGATCGCCCGCGCGCTGGCGATGGAACCTGAGGTGATGCTGTTTGACGAACCGACATCGGCGCTTGACCCGGAACTTGTTGGTGAGGTTTTGAAAGTCATTCGCAGTCTGGCCGAAGAGGGCCGGACTATGCTGGTTGTAACTCACGAGATGGGTTTTGCCAAAGATGTCTCAGATCGGGTTATATTCCTGCACGAAGGTGCAGTTGAAGAATCCGGTGAACCGTCCCGGGTATTTGAGAATCCGGCTTCGGATCGATTCAGACAGTTTTTGGCGGGCACCTTAAAGTAATGCGGCTTGATCGATGTGAATTGGTCAAACCAAACTGGCTCTGGAGCCTTCAATCCAATTGAAAATCCAAATAAATTGTCAGTTGACGCTGATATCCGACTTACCCACGATAAATCTGAATTTTATTTTCTGAGGAGAAAATCATGAAAAAGCTGTTTACAACAGTCCTTGCTGCCGCACTTTCCGGACTGGTCGCGACCGCAAATGCAGGCGACTGGAAAGAGGTCCGAATTGGTGTTGAAGGCGCCTATCCCCCATTCAGCGCGATTACCGAGAGCGGTCAGCTGGTGGGTTTTGACATCGATATTGCCATTGCATTGTGCAATGAAATGGGCGTTGAATGTTCGCTGGTGCCGCAGGACTGGGATGGCATTATCCCGGCGTTGCTGGCAAAAAAATACGACGCCATTCTTGCGTCCATGTCGATTACTGAAGAGCGTAAGAAAAAAGTTGCGTTCACCGGCAAGTACTACAATTCAAAAGCTTTTTTTGCTGCACCTAAAGGCGCCAATATCAGCCTGACAAAAGAGGGGCTGGCTGGAAAAACTGTAGGCGTTCAGCGTGCGACTACCCACGACAACTTTATTACTGCAGAATTCGGCGATGCGGTTACGGTGAAACGTTACGGTACGCAGGATGAAGCCTATCTGGACGCGGTCGCTGGTCGTGTTGACCTGCTTCTGGCCGATGGTATTGCCATGGACGAAGGGTTTGTTGCCACAGAACAGGGTGCAGGCTGGGAGCTGATTGGTGAGGGATACTCGGATCCGGCTTATTTTGGTGAAGGTGCCGGAATCGCCATTCGCAAAGAAGACACCGATCTGGTTGAGATGTTCAACAATGCCATTCAGGCGATTCGCGCCAATGGTGTTTACAAGAAAATCAACGACAAGTACTTCGCGATCGACATTTACTGATCGGAATCGCAGTAACAAATCAAAGCCGCCTGTAACGGGCGGCTTTTTTTTGTCTGCGCGAGACCGGACGCATTTGATATGATCTATACGTCACATTAAAGAGCTTGGAATGTCCGAAGTCATTGCCTATCTGCCACTGGTTCTAAAGGGAATGGTGCTGACCGTTGAGGTCGCGCTGTTGTCACTGTTTCTGGCCTGTGTGCTCGGCATGGCCGCTGCTGCTGCCCGATTGTCGAATTCAGTTATTGCGCGGGTGGTGTCCGGTGTCTATACAACGATCATTCGCGGAATTCCCGATCTGGTTTTAATGACGTTGATTTTTTTCGGCGGTCAGATTTTACTGAACAATCTCGGCGACAAAATGGGGTGGGGGTATATCGATGTTTCTCCATTCGCAGCAGGAGTTATCACAATCGGATTTATCTTTGGCGCTTACATGGGTGAGACATTCCGAGGTGCCATTTTAGCTGTTCCCGCCGGCGAGATTGAGGCCGCACGAGCATTTGGAATGCGACCACTGTCGGTTTTCAGACGGGTTACTTTCCCGGCGATGATGCGCCACGCATTGCCCGGGTTTGGTAACAACTGGCTTGTGCTGATGAAAGCAACGGCGCTGGTGTCTGTGATCGGATTGCATGATTTGTTGTTTAATGCAGGCGCAGCTGGTGGATCGACTCGACAGCCGTTTTCGTTTTATCTACTGGCCGCATTGCTGTATCTAGTGATGACAGCCGTTTCGAATCTGGGTCTGCGCTGGCTGGATTGGCGCTACAGTGTCGGCGTCCGTAAGGTTTGATATGGATATCGACGTCATTATCAGCAATTTGCCCCTGTACTTTGACGGTCTTTGGCTAACCGTAGAACTGCTGCTTATTTCAATCATTGCAGGTTTTATGCTGGCGATACCGGTTGCCCTCGCCGCGACATCGAAACGGTCAATAATCGGGACGATTCCCCGCGCATTTATATATTTTTTCCGCGGTACGCCATTGCTGGTTCAGATATTTCTGGTTTACCACGGCTTCGCGCAATTTGAGTGGCTGAGGGCGAGTTTCCTTTGGCAGTTCTTTCGGGAGGCTTACTGGTGCGCTTTGTTTGCGTTCTCGCTAAACACAGCAGCGTATACTGCGGAGATTATTCGCGGCGCTATAGTCCAGACCGCTGCAGGCGAAATTGAGGCCGCCAGAGCGTGCGGAATGTCAGATTTTCAGGCATTTCGGCGCGTCATACTTCCGAGCGCCCTGCGGCGGGCATTGCCGGCCTACGGCAACGAGGTTGTCTTCATGCTTCACGGAACAGCATTGGCGGGTGTCATCACGCTGGTCGATCTGTTCGGGGCGGCAAAAATAGTGAACTCACGTCATTTTGTGCCGTTTGAATCCTTTATTGCGGCCGGACTGTTTTATTTGATTCTCACATTCGGGATCGTCTATCTGTTTAAACTCGCCGAGAGACGATGGCACGTCCACCTGCGGCCTCGTGAGGATTCTTCGTGACCGCATGGTTTTCGAGCTCGCTGGGTTCCGAGGCGCTAATACGGGAGGCTGAGCTTTGTCGACAGCTGCTGCCGACCGGTTACTACCGTTACAGTGTTCAGCTTGGCTTACCGGCAGTTTCTTTTGCTGCCGATGTTGAAGTTGGGCACCGCTTTTTGGTTGATCGCTCCGTGGATGCACTTGCGGCGGCGCACCATAGCGGTGTGGTTTCGCGGTCGGGGGCGCTGCCGTTTGCAGAGAAAAGTATCGATTTGCTCTACCTTCCGCATACGCTGGATTTTTGTAACGATCCACATGAAGTATTGCGTGAAGCCAGTCAGGTACTGATCCCCGAAGGCTGTGTGGTGCTTACAGGATTTAACCTGGTCAGTCTGTGGGGTGGGTTGAAACACATCCGCCCTGCGCGGTGGCGCAAAGTCGATACGCCCTATTGCGGACGTTACTACCGCGTGGGTGGCATGCAGGACTGGTTGTCGCTGCTTGGATTCGATGTCGTTGGCGCACAAATTATCGGTTTTCAACCACCGGTTCAAAACGAACAGTGGCGAAGACGCCTGGGCTTTTTGGAAAAGGCAGGAAGTCGCTGGTGGCCCGGGCTTGGAGCGATATGGCTGATTGTCGGACGTAAAAGGGAGGTCGCAGTTTCCGGCGGCAACAAAAACCGGTTGCGTTGGCAACAGCTTATTCCCGGTATCGCCGGTACGGCTAATCAACCTGCCGCCCGTCACGCGGCGCGCACTACGCTGCATCTCGTGCCTAAATGAGTTCGCGGGTGGTGATCTATACGGACGGTGCCTGTCGGGGTAATCCGGGACCGGGTGGATGGGGCGCCACGTTGCAGTCGGGCGAATATTATCGGGAACTCAAAGGATTCGCGCGAAGTACCACCAATAACCGGATGGAGCTGGAAGCAGCAATAAATGCTCTGGCAGCGTTGAAAAGATCCAGCGACGTTGATTTGTATACCGATTCCACCTACGTCCGAAACGGTGTCACCAGCTGGCTGCAGACATGGAAAACAAATAACTGGAAAACGGCCGCGCGAAAGCCGGTCAAAAACAGGGAACTGTGGGAGCAGCTCGATACATTGCAATCACAGCACGATATCAACTGGCATTGGGTTAAAGGTCATTCTGGTGACGCAGGCAATGATCGAGTTGATGAACTGGCGAATGAAGCTATAGATGAATTAGGCGACGAATAGATGCGACAGATTGTTCTGGACACCGAGACTACAGGTCTTGAGACCTCGGAGGGTCATCGAATTATTGAAATCGGATGTATAGAAGTCATTGATCGAAAGCTGACTGGCAACAATTATCACCAGTACATCAATCCACAGCGGGAAATCGACGAAGCCGCTGTTGAGGTTCACGGAATTACACTGGAGTCACTTCAAGGCAAACCTCTGTTTGCCGATCTTGCTGCAGAGTTGCTTGAATATCTGACCGGTGCAGAACTGGTTATCCACAATGCGCCTTTTGACGTCGGCTTTCTTAACGCCGAATTCGAGCGTGCAAACCTGGGTTTGGATCGCATTGGCGAAAACTGCTCTGTGCTGGATACACTGGTGATGGCTCGGCAGAAGCATCCGGGTCAGAAAAATAACCTCGACGCACTGTGCCGCCGCTATGAAGTTGACAATACGCAGCGAACGCTTCACGGGGCATTGCTTGACGCCGAGATACTGACCGACGTCTATCTGGCAATGACCGGAGGTCAAACTACTCTGATTGGAGATTCAATTGACATCTCCTCAGTTTCAGCCGTCGCATTCTCCGGTGAACCAGCCGACTTGACTGCAATCGAAACTCCGGTTTTACGCGCTACCGATGAGGAATTGGCTTCCCATCAGAAGTGGCTTGATCTGCTTGATCAGGAGGCGGAGGGAGCGGTCGTCTGGAACCACGACTCATCAGAACTCTGAAACGGCCAAGCGATGGGGGTAGAAACTAATTGGAGTGTGTTTGATCGGGCGAGTGCCGGTTTGATGTCCCGAAGTCTGGCGGAAAAATCAGACAGCCTTAAGGAAATACGGACCCTTCTCGAAACCGTCGATGATGATTGTGTGCTTGCAAGCTGCAGTGACGAGCAGGTTCTGACGATTGACTATCCCGGTTTGCCGGCAAACGTCAGTCTGGTACATCCCTCCAAACTCAAGCGACGAGGACTGGGCTCGAATGACGGCCGCGCGTGTTTTCTGCATGCGGTCGCCCACATTGAATTTAATGCCATCAATCTTGCGCTGGATGCTATTTACAGATTTCGCGGGCTGCCTGCGCGTTTTTACCGGGACTGGTTATCAGTGGCTCTCGACGAGTGTCGTCACCATGAGATGTTGGTCCGGCGGATGGGCGAACTGGGGTTTTCATACGGAGACTTTGTAGCGCACAACGGACTCTGGGACGCAGCCATGAGTTCCGCGTACAGTCTGAAAGTTCGCATGGCAATCGTACCCTGTGTATTTGAAGCACGCGGACTGGACGTTACTCCAGGCATGATTCGTCGCCTGCAGTCAGTGGGTGACCGAGAGAGTGCAGCGATTCTGCAACAGATTCTTGACGAAGAAATCGGTCATGTGGCGATTGGTAACCGCTGGTTTGAATTTGCCTGCACGGCAGAGGGACTGGATCCCGATATCGAGCTTGCCCGTACCATCAGTCAGCATATGCCCACACGGCGCCATGGTGAAATGAATACTGAGGCTCGACTGGAGGCCGGTTTTAGTGCCGCCCAGTTGCGGTCGTTAAAGTAGCATACCTGCCCGGCGAACACGCATGACTGAACCTGCGTCAGGGCAACGCCTGTTTGAAAGGCTTGACTTCAACGCGCTCATAAACATTTGCTGCGATGTACGGATCTGCGTCCGCCCAGGCCTGGGCCTGTTGAAGCGAATCAAACTCGGCAATAATCACACTGCCTGAAAACCCGGCTTCTCCCGGGTCCTCACTATCGACAGCGGGGTTGGGTCCGGCGATCACGAGTCGGCCCTCTGACAACAGTGACTTTAGTCGCTCCACGTGATCGGGCCTGGCGGCGAGCCGACGTTCCAGACTGTTTTCAGTGTCAATACCGTAAATTGTATAAAGCATAGTGATGTTCAGATTTTTGATTAATTCGGTTCGTCGGTCTGAATGTGTCGGGCCAGATAGATCACCTGCAGGACACTAAACACAAGCGTCAGTCCGGTCAGACCGAAAACCTTAAAATTTACCCAGGTCTGGGTGCGCGTTTCCTCATCTGCGTTGAGGTCATAGTAGAAGGCGACGTAGAGGTTCAGGAAACCCATTAATACAAAAAATACTCCCCATGCCCAGTTCAGAGTTCGCCATACGGCCCCGGGCAATTCAATCTGTGAGCCCATAACATGCTCCAGAGCGGTTTTTTGGGTGATCAGCATCGCCAGAATGACCCCCGCGAAAATCCAGTTGACGATGGTTGGTTTCCACTTTATGAATGTGTCGTCGTGCAGATAGATCGTCAATCCGCCAAACACAACAATAATAACCAACGTGATCAGGTGCATGGTTTCGAAGCGGCGATGTTTCATCCAGAAATAGCCGACCTGTACGAAAGTGGCTGCTATAGCGGCTCCAGTAGCGATGTAAATGTCGTAGTACTTGGCAGCGGCAAAGAAGATCAGCAGCGGGAAAAGGTCGAAAAGCAGCTTCATAAATTCTCGATCGACATGAGGTTCAAATAGGGCCGGAATTCCAGCGTCAGAATCCGTGATGATTCACTGTGCAACCAATTCAGCGTGCGGATTCCGCAGCGGAGTCTACCAAATAAGCCTCGACTACAGGGTCAGCTCTCGCAATCAAGTCACGCATGGTTATAATCCAAGTTGATCAAAAATACCGCCGAAACACGTATCCAGGGGGCGTCATCAGTACAAAAAAATATATCGTTGTTGAAGGTCCCATCGGCGTGGGAAAGACAACGCTCGCGCGGAAAATCGCGTCGTCTATGGGCGCGGGCTTGCTGCTTGAACAACCCGCCGACAACCCTTTCCTTGAGAGATTTTATCGTTCACCAAGTCAATATGCTCTGCAGACGCAACTGTTTTTCCTTTTTCAGCGAGTAAAACAGCTCAAAGGCCTGCGGCAGGGGGATTTGTTTTCACCGATTCATATTGCAGACTTTATGCTTGAGAAAGACCCCCTTTTCGCAAGAATAACCCTCGATGAGGATGAGCTCTATCTTTATGAGCAGGTCTATCAGCAACTCTTGCCGGAGGTGCCAAAACCTGATCTGGTGATCTATCTTCAGGCACCTATTGACACTCTGGTTTCAAGAATACGCAAACGTGGAATATTGTTTGAGCGCAATATGGAACGGTCTTATCTGGAGCAGCTTACGGACGCATACACGCGATTTTTCCTCGCATACCACGATTCTGCGTTGCTGATGGTTAATGCCGAGAACACCAATTTTCTCGAGAATGAAGAGCACTATCAGCTGTTGCTTGAGCAGGCAAATGCAATCTCGTCAGGGCGACACTATCTCAACCCTGTGCTCTAGGGAGCCTCTGCAAAAATCATGACCGACCCATTTGAGTCTAAAATGTCCAATATCTTTGTTAGAAAACTTCGCAATAGAATGACTATTACGTGCGTTTTCTGCCTTGATCTTGAACATTTTAGCTCTCAATCTGGGTTCGCCCAGGCTTTTGCAGAGGCTTCCTAGTACTTTTTCAATGTAGTATTGTGGCGTTGCACGTTTTCCTGTGGGCTCGCAGCGCGGCGTGCCTCCATAGCCATCCCTAAAAACTTACTGAATCCATCAACAGTACGGCGGAAGAGTACCAGGTTATTGATCATGTCAGACACAGACACAAAGGCATCGGGCTATCCATCGGGTAAGCAGCCGTCTTTGCGCACGGTCGCTATGCCTGCTGACGCCAATCCGGCCGGAGATATTTTTGGTGGCTGGATTATGTCGCAGATGGATCTGGCGGGTGCCATTTATGCCAGCTATATCGTCAAAGGCCGTTTAGTGACGGTGGCGGTGGAAAGTATGAATTTTCACCTGCCGGTGTTTGTTGGCGACCAGGTCAGCTGTTTTTGTGAAACGCAGCGCATTGGCACAACCTCTGTATCCGTTCACATCGAAACCTGGGTGCGGCGCAAGATGTCTGATTTGCAGCATCTCAAAGTGACCGAAGCGTGCTATACCTATGTTTGTATCGACGAAAACCGGCGCCCCGTGCCGGTCAAACCCAACCTTCGAAAAGGGGATTCAGCATCACCGTGACAGATGGCTGGGTTGCTTACCTGCGCAAACATATCCCGCAGGTCCGAACGATGGATCTTCAAGCGGGACCAACAAGCGAGGAGGGCGTGCGCCTTCGCGTGCCGCTAAATCTCAACCACAACGACAAAGGAACCGGTTTTGGCGGTTCACTGGCCACATTGTGTACCCTGGCCGGGTGGTGCGTGGTTTCAGAAATCTGCGCCCGAAATGATTGCACCGTTGACATTGTCGTTGTGACCAGTCGAGCAGAGTATATCAAGCCTGTAACCGATGAATATTTGAGTGCTCTGGGCTTGTGGCCTGACACGGCTGAAGAGGCCGAGTTTTTGCGTACACTGCAGAAGGACAAGTGGGCGAAAATGCGGGTTCGATCTAGAACCGGTAATGCGGAGAGTCCGGCCGTTGTATTCGAGGCGACATTTGGCGCGAAAGTGCTTTAATTGCGATGCAGTCGTTGCATAACGAGTAGTTGAAATGACATGAGTAACAATATTTTTGAGTATGGACTGGGTAAGTGCGAAGCAAATTACGCGTCTTTGTCACCTCTTGGATTCCTTGAGCGTGCTGCTTCCGTGTATCCGGACCATACGGCGGTAATTGACGAGGATCGTATACTGACCTGGTCACAGGTGTACGCCCGATGTGTGAAAATGGCGTCAGCGCTGCATGCAATGGGTATTGGCTCTGGGGATACAGTTTCAGTGCTTGCACCAAATTCGATTGCAGCGTTTGAGTCTCACTACTCCATACCAATGGCCGGCGCCGTTCTCAACGCAATCAATACGCGGCTTGATGCGAGCATGGTCGCGTTTATTCTCGAGCACGGTGAAAGTCGGTTATTGATTGTAGATCGGGCTTTAGAGTCGCTGACAATGGAGGTGTGTGGAATGTTGAATCGGCACATTCCTGTGATTTGGGCAGGACCGGGAAGTATCGAGCCCCGCGATGGCGGCAGTGACTACGACAACATCATTGAATGCGGTGATGGTGCTTTTGCATGGCAATTGCCTGATGATGAGTGGGATGCGATTTCGTTGAACTATACGTCCGGTACAACCGGTAATCCAAAGGGCGTGGTTTACCATCATAGAGGCGCTTATCTAAACGCAATCAGCAACGCAGTAGGCTGGTCAATGCCTCATCATCCGGTATATCTGTGGACTCTGCCAATGTTCCACTGCAACGGTTGGTGTTTCCCCTGGACTCTGGCCGCTCTGGCGGGCGTCAGTGTGTGTCTTCGGGATATCAACGCAGGCACAATCTTTGAGGCGATTGACTCTCATGGTATTGACCACTTTTGCGGAGCGCCTGTCATCATGAACATGTTAATAAATGCCAGCGATAGAGATCGTCGTCCGCTAAGCGGACCTGTAAAGATGATGACAGCAGCTGCACCGCCACCGGCCTCGGTACTGGCTGCGATGGAAAGCCAGGGTTTCTTAGTGACCCATGTCTACGGTTTGACGGAGACCTACGGACCTGCAGTAATGTGCGCGTGGCACTCGTCCTGGGACCAGCTTGAAAGTGATGCCAAAGCAGAAAAGAAGTCCAGACAGGGTGTCCGCTATCACGCGCTGGAGTCACTGGATGTATGTGATCCTGAATCGGGGGCACCGATGGAAAGGGACGGTGAAAGTCTGGGTGAAGTTACATTTCGCGGCAACATCGTGATGAAAGGTTATCTGAAAAACGAAGAGGCTACGAATAAGGCATTTCGAAATGGCCATTTCAATTCCGGTGATCTCGGCGTTATGCATGATGACAACTACATCCAGTTAAAGGATCGATCCAAGGACATCATCATTTCCGGAGGCGAGAATATTTCATCTATTGAAATAGAAGACTGTCTCTATCGGCATCCATCTGTACTTGAGGTGGCGGTTGTAGCCAGACCCGATGAATACTGGGGTGAGACCCCCTGTGCGTTTGTGGCGCTTGCCGATGCCGCAGATATCACCGAATCAGAGTTGATTGTCTATTGTCGGGAGAATTTGCCTCACTTTAAATGTCCGAAGTTAATTGTCTTTGGCGAATTGCCGAAAACATCTACCGGGAAAATTCAAAAATTCAAGTTAAGAGAAAAAGCGGCCGCATTGCCAGTATGAAAAAGAAAATTGAATTAAAAATACTCGATCATAGAATAACCGAATCTTTTGGCCTGCCAAAATACGCAACTTCCGGATCAGCCGGACTGGATTTGATCGCGTGTGTTGAACAGCAAACCGGGCTTGAGCCTGGTGAGACCAAACTGATTCCAACAGGAATCGCAATCCATATTGCCGATCCGAACTTCGCAGCGGTCATTCTTCCGCGTTCCGGGCTTGGACACAAACACGGTATTGTATTGGGCAATCTCACCGGTCTTATCGATTCCGACTATCAGGGGCAGCTTTTTGTCTCTTGCTGGAACCGCGGCGCTAATAGTTTTGTCGTCAATCCCGGAGATCGCATCGCTCAGCTTGTGATCGTACCGGTTGTGCAGGCTGAGTTTGAAGTCGTTGAAGAGTTTGATCTCTCAGACCGCGGCGACGGCGGATTTGGCTCGACCGGAAAGTCCTGAAAAGGTGACTGCGTCGAGCTGGAAGTTGAGGCTTAGAATCTGATCTGCAGTCTCTGAACGGTCTCCTGAAATCGGTGACGCGTGCGTTTCTCAAGCAGTAGTGTTGTCTTCGCAAACAAATGCTTTATTTTGGCTCGGCCGCAAATGTGCACTGCAAAATCCACGGCTGCTTGCAGCAATTCGCGGTACTCAGTCCAGCTGCGATCCGCGCTTAGATGTTTAACCCGCCCTTTGGAGATTTCGAAGTACGGGTTCTGGCGTCTGCCTATCGCTTGAATCTGTCGGTCGAGGCTTTCGACAAGATTGGCTCCACCGAGTTTTTCGACCATTTTTGACAGGCTGAGTATTTGTAACTGCACACAGAAGGCAGCCAGTGTCTTTTGTTTACTGTCGGTCGATTCTGCCATCGGATATTACTTAATGACGCTGATAATATGACGCGAACCGAATACCATAAACATAAAACCCACGATAAACAGTATGTCGTGAACCGAACTTTGCTGTCCAAGCATGAATTGCTTAAGCCAGGTTACGGATAATAGCGAAAACACAATGCAAAGCATTCCGGTACCGTATAGGGTCAATGCTCGCGCAATTGCGCCTCCGGCCATTTTTTGGCTGAGCGAATACACATATACCGAAGCCAGAAGTCCGAGCACAATTGCAATGCTGAGCAACCACTGGCTGAACTGAAGTGGCGGTTCTTCGCTGGCAATACCGATTGAGGGAAGCACACCGAATATCACCATGAAACCCAGTCTGAATGAGAACAGACGTGGTCGATCCGAACGACTTTGCGATGTTGAAACAGATACGTCCATTGGCAGCAATGATTTGAACCAGTGGACATTTCGACTCGCAGGAAAGCAGGAGTTCCTGAATTGGTCAATAGAATTTAACTATCTACCAACTATCGCGGAGTTCGCGCAACTTAATGAAAACGGATCGACTGTCTGGCGACGGACCCAGTTCAGGAAACGCGATTCGGATTCTCTCGATAACTTCAGGGTTTTGTAACCGAAAAAAGGTATTCACCTGCTTTTCGAGGGCAATCGATGTAATCATCGCCTCAGCGGGATTTTGCTGTGCGGCGGTCGCCATGAGTTCCCTGGCTTTTTGATTGCCCGGTTCTCTGTCCAGAGTAAACCCGAGATTGTTTTCAAAATAATCATGACCGGGATAAATCAGCGTGTGATCAGGAAGCCGATATAACTGGGAAACAAAGGACTCGTAAAGTTCATTGGGATGACCTCCGTTGTGGCAGTTGCCCGCCCCGGCGTTGAACAGAGTGTCTCCGCAGAACAGAGAAGGAACGTCGGTTTTTGACAACAGACAGAGATGACTCATGGTGTGTCCCGGAGTATCGAGCACCTCAAGATCTACTGTTTTGCCGACTTTTATTGAGTCGCCTGCTGTAAGTCCTTCATCCATGTCAGGTATCGCCTGAGCTGCACCGGCGTGAGCAAGCAGGCGGGCGCCGGTTGCTTCGACAACATGATTGTTGCCACCGATGTGATCGTCGTGTTCATGGGTATTCACAATCTGTGTGATCGTCCAGTCATTGTCGCTGGCAACCCTCAGACATTGCCGATAATCCAGAGGGTCTATGGCGAGCGCTTCACCCGTCTGGGGACAAGCAATCAGGTAGTTAAAGTTTCTGTAGGCGTTGGCCGTCCAGATTTGTTTGACAATCATGATATCAGCTGGTCTTGCATCAAGTTATTGGCTACGACCCCATTGTAACAATATCCCGTCGCACCAAAAGGACTGTGCACGTGCCCGGGTTATACGGGTGTAAATCGACCTGACCTCTGGTATTTTGAGGTGTCGTGCGTGCATAATAGTTTATTGACTATAAAAACTGGCAGTGGGAAGTAAAATAACGACTAAAAGCAGATCCAGGGAGGCGAGGGTCTGAATCCTATGGAGCTGAATCGGTTTCTTTCTTGTTGGAATCGTGTCTGCGATCGGGGTCCCAGTGCATCCGAGGAGTATCTTCGGGAAATGTATCACTGGATTATCGATCAGTATCAGGAGAGCGCGCGCGTATATCATTCTCTGGTGCACATCGGGCATTGCCTCGACCAACTGGATCGTGTCGCTGATTCCGGTGATTTTGAACCGGAAACTATTGCCAGAGCCGAGATGGCAATCTGGATGCACGACGTAATCTACAGCCCCGGTGCAACCGATAATGAATCACTGTCAGCCCGCTACTGGCAGGACGTGTCTGCTGACTTTGCCAGCCCAGAGGTTCGAGACCAGATATCCGAAGCGATTAATGATACGACACATAGCGGCGTTCCCAGATCGAAACTCGGGAAGCTGGTGGTTGATCTTGATCTCAGCGGTATGGGACTGTCATTCGAGAAGTTTATGCGTGATGGTGTTGGTGTTCGACGGGAACTGAGTCATCTTTCAGACGACGATTATCTTCAGGGACAGAATCAGTTTTTTGAAAGACTGATTGAAAAAGAGCGGATTTATCACACCGACTTTTTTTACAATTTGTATGAAGCCAGCGCCCGAAAAAATATCACTGCCGTCCTTAATGGTGAAACTCTGAACGGGTGACTACGGATTACATTATTCGCACTGCAAATGACACGGACGCCGATAGACTGCGTGCGCTTTGGCTGGAATGCGGCCTGACACGTCCTTGGAACCCGGTGGGACGGGACATACAAGCGGCTTTAAAAGGGGATAGCAGTACCATTCTGGTGCTGGTCACCGACTGTGAGTTGACTGGATCTGTAATGGCAGGTTTCGATGGCCATCGCGGTTGGGTGTATTACCTGGCGGTAACACCGAAGTATCAAAATAAATCCCACGGAAAAGTGCTAATGGGGGCTGCGGAGCAATGGTTGATGGATCAGGGCGTCTGGAAAGTCAATCTGATGATCAGACCTGAGAATTCGAAAGTAGAAGCGTTCTATCACCGGTTGGGCTACACCACTGAACCCCGACTCGTCATGGGCAAACAACTGGCTGATCCCATTCAAGATTAGCGTGAAGCAGTCGGATTGGAGAGTCGCTTTGCTGTGAGTACTCAAACAGCAGGGGGCGACGAAAATCAACTTCGATCCAGAATGGTGACTCCATATCCCAACCGCATGCCAGACTGATTGCGGATCGGATGACGCCCTTGTGGGTAACCGCCACCGCATTGGACTTTGGTCGTCCGGATGTCAGCCATCGTGTCAATCTTTGGCGAACGTCTCCGGCGCTCTCGCCATCAGGAGGTCTCATCTCAAGTCCGCGCGACGGTTCAAGTCGATCCTTTTTTATCCGGGTTTTCAGCTCTGATAAGTCGAGACCTTCATACAAGCCCCAATTCGTCTCAGTAAGTTCATCGACCACATTTACCGACTGACCTGAGAGTATTGAGGCGGTTTGGTGCGCGCGCGCGAGTGGACTGCTAAACCAGTTTGCGCGGATATAGTCGTCGTGGATGCGAGTGTTTTTAAGGGCTTCGACTGATTCGTCCAGAAGCGGAATATCCGTCCTGCCCTGAAGCCGACCCGACCGATTCCAGGCGGTCGGCGCATGCCTTACAAATGCAATCCATTGCCGTTGTTCTTGATCCTCATACAGGAAAGACATTTCAGTTCGCCGAGGTCCGTTTGGTGTTGGCAGCCCTCAGGAGGTTGTTGTTTTAACGTCGCGTCGAAAGAATGCGGTGATCCAACCAAGCGCACGGTCAGCGTTTAATGGCATTTCTTCGAGACTTTGCAGCGTTTTTTCGTAAACCTCTTCACCGATAAGCTCGCGCCGATACTTTGCCCTGAACGCACAAAATTCCTTCGAAAACTCCGGATGTCCCTGAATTCCCAGGGCTAGTTTGTTGTCTGATATTACGCCATGTGGACAAAAATCACTGTGTGCAAACGTTTCAAAACCAGGCGGTAGCGCTGTAACCTGATCCTGATGGATCACGACCAGATTAAAGCCGCTGTCCTGTTCTTCGCCGTCCCAGTCCGGCGATTTCGTCATAAAACTGCGATGAATGCCAAATCCCCAGCCAACGTCCGCTTTTTCTGCGACACCTCCCAGAGCCTGTGCAATCAACTGATGCCCAAAACAGATGCCGACGGTTTTAATCTGCCTGGCGTAGCAGGTGCGGACAAACTCACTTAGCCGGTCAATCCATGGATAGCCGTCATAGACTCCGTGACGGGAACCTGAGATCAGATAGCCTTCGAAATCAGAGACATCAGCAGGGAAATCGTCTTCTACACAGCGAAAGGGCGTCAATACAATGTTTTTATCAACCCTGTGCAGACTCTCCCTGAAAAATTGCGCATAGGTTCCGTATGTCGATCTGAATTCAGGATCGACGTCATCGCAAAGCAGAAGTCCGATGTTTAGAGTAGCTTGTGTCATGATTTTCAATATGCGGGTGCGACATCGATTCGTCAACACTCCGGATTAGTGATTCACCTGTCCGACTGACCGCGGCATCAACTGTTTGTATTGCCTGAACTGAAAAGCTTGTTTACGCAGCGTTCGGAGATTACCATTCACAGCCCCGAACCGTTCAAATTCACAGACTAAATTTATGCACTCAGGTCCGAAGTATAAGGGCAGCTACGTCGCGCTCGTAACACCCATGTTCGACAACGGTGATATCGATTTCGACAGCCTGGCAAAACTGATTGACTTTCACGTGGAGAGCGGCACGGACGGGATTGTTTCGATGGGAACGTCCGGTGAGTCAGCCACGTTGGATATCGACGAACAGATTGAGGTCATTCGTAAAACTGTTGAGCTGACCGCGGGTCGGGTTCCGATTATCGCGGGGTCGGGCGGTAATTCGACCAATGAAGCGCTTGAACTTACGGAGCGTTCAGCCGAAGCCGGAGCAGAAGCCTGTCTGCTGGTCGTTCCCTACTACAACAAGCCGACGCAGCACGGGTTGATCGCTCACTTTACCCTGCTGGCGGAACGGGTGGATATCCCGCAGATTTTGTACAACGTTCCGGGTCGAACATCGCTCGACATGCACAATGATACTGTTGTGGAACTGTCCAATGTGTCTAATATTGTCGGCATAAAAGACGCCACTGCAGATATTCCAAGAGTGGGTGACTTTCTCAGCAGATGCCCTGAGGACTTTTGCATTTTGTCTGGAGATGATGGCACCACATTGGAATTGATTAAAGCAGGTGGACACGGATGTATCTCGGTGACCGCCAATGTGGCACCCCGGCTCATGCACGAGATGTGTGCTGCAGCTCTCGCGGGTGACCTGGCTGAAGCCGAACGCATCGATGGCAAACTGCGCGGTCTGCATGACAGCTTGTTTATTGAGTCCAACCCGATCCCGGCGAAGTGGGCCTTAGCGAGTATGGGACTGATGCAGTCCGGAATCCGCCTACCGTTAACGCCACTGTCTGCTTCGTGTCATGCCAGTGTTACCAAAGCGATGAAGGAGGCGGACGTCGCCTGATGGTCGGGTCGGCGGATCGCACTTTGAGTCCCTCGCTTTACACTCACACTGGCGCCAGCGCGGCGTCGGACTTTAGAACCGAAAAATTTCTTGCCGATGTCTCGGCAATCTATCCTGATTGTCACTCAGTCAGCGCACGATTTCGACACTTCGTGTCTTTGCGTGAACCACTCGATGAGCGCGCTCGGGAGACAGTGGGCCAGCTTTTGTCTTATGGAGAGTTCTCTCAGGATCCGCCTTCAGACGTCGGGTGCACGTTTCTGTCGGTCCCGCGTATAGGTACGATTTCGCCCTGGTCCAGCAAGGCAACTGACATATTTTTGTTATGTGGTCTGCAATCTGTTATCCGTGTAGAGCGGGGTATTGAATGGACGCTCGGCGGCATTGCTGATGCGGACATCGAACGATTTGCGGCTGATTTGCAGGGCGTTCTGTTTGATCCGATGACCGAATCGCTGCTTGCAATCGACGGCGATCCGTCATTAATTTTTTCACAGTCCGAGCCGGCACCCCTCGAGGTGGTCGATATTCTCGCAGGTGGACGGCAGGCTCTGGTTGACGCGAACAATGACTACGGTTTTGCGCTGAGTTCCGAGGAGATTGATTATCTTTGTGAGCAGTTTCAGTCACTCGGACGCAATCCCACAGATGTTGAGCTAATGATGTTCGCTCAGGTGAATTCTGAGCACTGCCGCCACAAAATTTTTAACGCCAGCTGGACCATTGACGGAGTTGAAAAGGAAACCTCTCTGTTTGGAATGGTGAAAACCACGCACGAGAACACGCCGCAGGGCACCTTGGTAGCCTACAAGGACAACGCGGCGGTGCTGCAGGGCGGCGAGGGTGGCCGGCTCATGCCGAACTCTAGGGGACGGTATGAGTATGTTTCGGAGGCATTGCCCTTTACCGCGAAGGTGGAAACACACAATCATCCGACTGCGATTTCTCCTTTCGCCGGTGCGTCAACGGGCTCTGGAGGTGAAATAAGAGACGAGGGAGCGACCGGTCGGGGCGGTAAACCCAAAGCGGGTCTGGTGGGCTATTCCGTGTCTCATCTTCGTCACCCCCAATTTCCAAGACCGTGGGAAGGGCCTGAATCAAAACCGGCACGAATTGCGTCACCGCTGCAGATAATGCTTGAAGGTCCGATTGGCGCTGCAGCCTTCAACAATGAATTCGGCCGACCAAACATCGCGGGATACTTTCGAACATTCGAATATTCGGGTGAGGATATCGATGACCACAGTGTCCGCCTCGGCTACCACAAACCCATTATGCTCGCTGGGGGCACCGGTGGGGTTCGTGCTCAACACGTTGAAAAACAACCGATCACCCACGGAACACCCATCGTCGTCCTCGGTGGCCCCACCATGCTGATTGGTCTTGGCGGCGGTGCTGCGTCAAGCGTAGCGTCAGGCGACAGTGATGAGTCGCTGGATTTTGCCTCGGTGCAGCGGGGCAATCCGGAGATGCAGCGGCGCTGTCAGGAGGTTATCGATGCTTGTGTCGCCATGGGGTCGTCGAACCCGATCGTTTCAATTCACGATGTCGGGGCTGGTGGTTTATGTAATGCGCTTCCGGAACTGGTCGATGATGCTGGTCAGGGTGGAACGTTCGAGCTGCGTGAGATATTGAATGATGAACCCGGTATGTCGCCAATGCAGATTTGGTGTAACGAATCTCAGGAGCGATATGTTCTTGCGGTTTCGGCAGACAAACTGGAGACCTTTAAGCAGATTTGCGCACGCGAACGGTGTTTGTATGCGGTCGTTGGTGCAGCAGATAACAGTCAGCGTCTCACCCTGAGCGATCGGTATTTCGCCGAAGATGCTCGCGCCCCGATCGACTTGCCGATGTCACTGCTGTTTGGTCTGCCGCCCAAAATGCATCGTCAAGTCAGTTCGGTTTCTGCACGTCGTCACCCGTTTGATTCTGGTTCGCTCGATATTTCCGATGCTATTGACCGTGTGCTGACCTTCCCGGCGGTGTCAGACAAAACCTTTCTGGTCACCATTGGTGACCGAAGCGTCACGGGCATGATTCATCGGGATCAAATGGTGGGTCCCTGGCAGGTTCCGGTCGCGGATGTTGCGGTAACCACGGCATCGTTTATTGGGGCTGCAGGTGAGGCAATGGCAATAGGTGAACGTACTCCGGTCGCGTCCATCAATGCACCGGCGAGCGGTCGACTTGCCATTGCTGAGGCTGTTACCAACATGGCAGCGGCTGATGTGCGTTCAATGCAAGACATAAAGCTGTCTGCAAACTGGATGGTTGCAGCCGGTTCACCAGGGCACGATGCTGAATTGTTTGAAACGGTTCGCAGTATTACTCAGGATGTCTGCAACACTATCGGCTTGTCCATTCCGGTGGGCAAGGATTCGATGTCAATGAAAAGCAGCTGGCAGGAAGACGGCGAGTCGAAAACAGTTGTGTCACCTGTTTCACTTGTCGTTAGTGCTTTCGCTCCGGTTAGCGATGTCCGTAAGACGCTGACACCCCTGTTGAAGATGGACAAGGGTGAAACCAAGCTGTGGCTGCTTGATCTTTCACATGGCCGAAATCGACTCGGTGGATCGGCGCTGGCTCAGGTGTATGGACAACTCGGAGATGAAAGTCCGGATCTTGAGCACCCGGCTGAGCTGCTGTCGCTTTTTGAATTGATCCGTGATGCCAGAGATGAGAGTCTGATTGATGCGTACCACGACAGATCAGATGGCGGACTCCTGGTTTCTTTGCTGGAAATGTCCTTCGCCAGTCGAACCGGTGTCGTCATTCGTGTTCCCGATGGTCAGCACGACGCTATTGCATGGCTTTTCAATGAGGAGCCTGGCGTTTTGGTGCAGGTTCAGCATACTAACGAATCCCGTTTTGAGCAGCTGCTGGACGCCCATCAACTCTCCGAACACGCCTCCCGGGTGGCGGAACCGACAACGGGTAACGATGTGAGCATACTCCACAGGGGCACGACGGTTTTTCGCGACACGCGCAGTGCCCTGCATCAGCGGTGGTCAGCACTGACATTCAATATGCAGTCCGTTCGAGACAACCCGGCCTGTGCAAAAAGTGAATACGAGCGGTTAACGGATATCGAAGATCCCGGGATTTCCCCTGTGCTGTCTTTTGACCCGCAGGAGGATATCAGTGCACCCTATGTATCACGAAAGGTCAAACCCCGGGTCGCGGTTCTGCGCGAGCAGGGCGTAAACGGTCAGCTGGAGATGGCTGCTGCATTCACCCGAGCCGGATTTGATGCAATAGACATCACCATGAGCGATCTGGGCGATCAACGCGACCTGAGTTCTTTCGTCGGCCTGGCGGCTTGTGGCGGTTTTTCTTATGGGGATGTGTTGGGCGCGGGCGAGGGCTGGGCCAAAGCAATTTTGTATAACAGCAAAGTCCGCGATCGTATGAGTGCGTTCTTTGAGCGCGGTGATACTTTCAGTCTCGGTGTCTGCAACGGTTGTCAAATGATGGCATCAATCCATTCGCTGATTCCCGGTGCAGACGGGTGGCCTGCGTTTAAACGCAACTTGTCCGAGCAATACGAGGCGCGATTTGTCACAGTGGGAGTCGTGAATTCCCCCTCTGTTCTGCTCAAAGGCATGTCAGGTAGTCGAATCCCCGTTGCCGTTGCGCACGGCGAAGGCAGGCCTGGTTTCGCAAACAGCTCGGATCTGGATTCGCTGTACGACAATAACAAGGTATGCCTGCAATTTGTCACTAACCGCGGAGACGTTGCTGTTCACTATCCCCTGAATCCAAATGGATCAGTGCGGGGTGTGACCGGTTTTACTTCCTCGGATGGCAGAGTGACGATTATGATGCCTCATCCTGAGAGGGTGTTTCGTACCATTTCGAATTCCTGGTTTCCGGAAGAGTGGGGAGAAGACGGCCCCTGGACCCGGATGTTCTTAAACGCGAGAGAATGGGTAAACTGATATGGCTGCAAGATCCTTTTCAATAGTCAGCTTTTTGTTGCGGTTTCTGTTTGCACTGGTCCTGGTGCTGGTAACCTACAACCCGGCTGAGCCGTATTCTTTCTATCACTGGGCTCTGAAACCGGTGTTGTCCAGTGTCGAAACCTTTGATGTGACAAAAGGTTTTGTCGGCGTTGTGCTAATCATCGGCTGGACCATATTTCTGGGTGCAACCTTTCGGGCTCTTGGTTTTTTCGGGCTGCTGCTCGCGAGTCTGTTCTTCGCAATGCTGACCTGGTTTCTGATTGATCGTGAGTGGCTTGATATCGTGAATCCCAGCACGGTGACCTGGATCATTCTCGTTTGTTTGTCAGCTGTCCTGGCAACCGGATTGTCCTGGTCGCACATCTGGCGCAGAATGACCGGTCAACTCGACGTTGACGAGACCGACCACTGAACTGAATTCAGGGCTTGCGGTTAGCCAGAAGAGCAGCAATGCCTGATGCACCATGTAGCCCAGCTCAATATTGCTCATCTGGTCGATAACCTGGACTCTCCGAGGTTAAAGCCGTTTGTAGATAGTTTGGATTGGATCAATTCTCTGGCTGAATCGTCGGAAGGGTTTGTCTGGCGTCTCAAGGACGAATACGGAAACGCCACTTCGCTCGATTACTTCGGACCAGAAATTATTCCCAATCTTTCAGTTTGGCGTGATACCGACAGTCTGTATGACTTCGTTTATAGATCAGCTCATCTGGATATTCTGAAAAAGCGAAAAGACTGGTTTCATCCGATAAAGCAGGCACATCAGGTGCTGTGGTGGATTCCGGAATATTCAATGCCCACTCTCGAGGAGGCCGCAGACCGACTGGAGCTGTTGAGACAATCCGGCCCGGTCGCTCGCGCATTTACAATGAAGCGTCGATTTGACCCCGCCGGAAACCCGGTTTGCTAGCCCGAAGATTCCGTAAAGGTCCGGCTGCTGTATAAAGAATTTGCGCTAGAGGGTCTTTAAAGTGCTTTCCGCAACAATTTGCCAACGGTCCATTGGTTTGGCGAGTTCAAGTCGCTTAATAATTTTGTCCGAGAAGCGGTCTGACCGGTAAGACTGTTCGAACTCGACAACGGCACGGTTATCACTAAGGGATTTCACCTCAAGGCTTTCCAGCACAACCTCGATAAATTCGGGGGTGCTCAATCGTTGCTTTCGCTGCTGGGTCCACTGTGCGATGGTGAGTCCGGACGGCGCTTCAAAATCGCTGGAGTAGAAGGCGAGATATTCGTCGACGGATTGACGAGACCAGGAGTCCGCCCACAGTCTGACTGCAGATTCAATCACCTCTGATTCACTGACTGTATTTGCCGCGTCGTCAGCGACCTGTGGAGCAGACTCAGGTTGCGTTTCTTGCTGATCTTCGCTGTCTTCAGCGGCGACAGAATCAGATAGCGCTTGATCGCCTTCATCGCTTGAGGAAGACGCTGCCAGATTGTTGTCGGATTCAGCACTTTCGCTGGTAACGGCCTCTGAACTGTCCAGGGTGCTGCTATCGTCTTCAGAGTCGGTATTCTGTTCTGAAGTCGAGACCGCATTTCCGGCATCGTCAGGTGTTTCAGCGGCGGTCTCAATCTCAGGTGTTTCAACACTCTCAGCCGACACTGTATTCTCATCGTCCGAGCCGATAGACGTTTCGGTCTCAGAAACCGGTTCAGATGAGTCCGCTGCAGCCACCGCAGGAGTCTCTGCACTGACCTCAGATTCCGGAGTTTGCACGGTGGAATCCTGGTCAGGTTGCGATTGGGCTGAAGATTCTGTGGCGGTGGCGGAAATTGCCTGATCTGGAGCTTGCGCCGGAATGTCGTCTTCCTGTCGAATCAGAGGCGGAGTTTTTTCGACAGCCAGCCGTATTTTCCGAAACTCTTCCTCGACGGTGTAGCGCCAGATGTCCTGAGCGGATACTTCTGTGCTGACACCAAGTATCAAAGACACCCACGCGGCCACGAATGCTGTCTTTTCAGGAGAGGATAAGATCATCGTGTCGCGCAACAAATACCCAATTGGGGGTACGATTTCCGTGGCCGTCCGGACAGCGAGTCCCAGCGGATCTAAAAAGCGAGTGCAGGCTATTGTTTGGTAACGCCGTCTTCAGTGAAGACATGGTGTTCTCCACCAGCTGTGTAAGCTCGATTATAGCGAAACTCCGGGTTTTTAGGGCATTCCTTGACCCACTGTCGCCGCAAACCAACACAACACGCCAAGAAGATGGCGTGGGATACGGTTACATTGCGGCGTAGTTTGGCCCGCCTGTACCTTCGGGCGTCACCCAGTTTATGTTTCCCGTCGGGTCTTTGATATCGCAGGTTTTGCAGTGAACGCAATTCTGAGCATTGATTCTCAACTCTGGCTCACCGTTTTCTTCTATGTATTCATAGACGCCCGCCGGACAGAAGCGCTGCTCGGGACCGGCATATTTGCTCAAATTGATGGCTACAGCCTTACTCGTGTCGGTGAGTTTTAGATGAACCGGCTGATCCTCTTCGTGGTTTGTGCTGGAAAGATAGACCGAGGAGGTCTTGTCAAAGCTGAGCACACCATCGGGTTTGGGATAGGTAATTTCCTTGCAGTCACCCGCAGGTTTCAGCGATTCATGGTCGGATAACGGATCTCTCAGGGAAAACGGAAGCTTACCGTTGAAAATGTTCTGGTCGATGAAATTGTAGGCACCGCCGATCCAGGTGCCGAATTTGTGGATGGCTGCCCCGAAGTTACGTGATTTGTAGAGTTCTTCGTACAGCCAGGAGCTTTTAAAGTTGCTCTCATAATCATCAAGAGATGCATTGTCTTCAGAGAGTACTTTGAAAACAGTTTCGGCGGCGATCATCCCGGACTTCATTGCCGTATGGGAACCCTTGATCTTGGAGAAATTGAGTGTTCCCGCATCGCACCCGATCAAAAGTCCATTCGGCATTACCATTTTGGGAAGGGCATTGAGTCCTCCCTTGGTGATAGCTCGAGCGCCGTAGGCGATTCGCTCACCACCTTCGAGGTATTGACTGATCTTAGGGTGATGTTTGAACCGCTGCATCTCATCAAAAGGACTAAGGTGAGGATTTTTGTAAGACAAATCTGTAATCAAGCCAAGGGAGACCAGGTCATCACCCAGATGGTAGAGAAACGATCCACCGGTGGCTCCATTTTCGGCCAGTGGCCAACCCGCGCCATGGACCACCAGTCCTTTTTGATGGTTCTCTGGTTTTATTTTCCAAAGTTCCTTGATGCCGATACCGTAGTGTTGAGTCTCTGAACTTTCGGCGAGGTCAAAATGCTCAATCAATTGTTTGCCAAGACTCCCCCGACACCCTTCTGCGAACAGCGTGACCCGGGCGTGCAATTCCATGCCGGGCTCATACGATGCTTTTGCATCGCCATCCTTACCTCGTCCCATCTCACCCGTGGCGACACCTTTGATGCTTCCATCCTCGTGGAACAGAACTTCTGAGGCCGGAAAACCGGGGAAAACTTCCACACCAAGTGACTCTGCCTGTTCACCGAGCCACCGACAGACTTCGCCCAGGCTGACGATGTAGTTGCCCTCGTTGTGCATCGGCTTCGGAACCATCCACATTGGCATCCTTTGGGCGCTGCGCTCATCCTTGAACATGTAAATGTCATCACCGGTGACCGGAGTATTAAGGGGGGCATCCCGGTCTTTCCAGTCGGGAAACAGTTCGTCAAGCGCTCTGGGCTCGAATACAGCGCCCGACAGAATGTGGGCGCCGACTTCAGATCCTTTTTCAAGGACGACTACGGCCAGCTCGTGGTCATTTTCCTGGGCCAATTGCATGAGTCGGCAGGCCGCCGACAATCCGGAAGGTCCGGCGCCGACGATCACCACATCCACTTCCATGGACTCACGTTCAATTTGTTCTTCAGAATTCATTGTGCCTATGCAGTTGAATTGCGCTTCGGGGATCAAAAACTGGGCGATATTGTGCTACCGATGCGGGTAAAATGCCAGCTGCTACAACGTCACAAAATTGCTTGAATGACCGCTATATCGCATCAATCCGCGAACTCCGAGTTACGCCAGGGGAATCAGAAAATTCGCGCACGTCACGATAATGTGATGATGCCCAACTATGCACCGATGGAAATAGTCCCTGACCGCGGCGAGGGTGCGTGGCTGTGGGATCGTGATGGCACCCGATTTCTGGACTTTGCCGCAGGTATTGCGGTGAGTGCACTTGGTCACGCCCCGAAAGTGCTGCAAGAGGTATTGGCCGATCAGGCGTCACGTTTCTGGCATGTCAGCAATCTGATGACAAATGAGCCCGCCATTGAGCTGGCTGACACATTGTGCGGACTGACATTTGCCGAACGAGCCTTTTTCTGCAATTCCGGGGCCGAGGCAAACGAAGCCGCGCTGAAACTCGCTCGGCGCTTCGCATTTGAAAACGCGGGCGCTGAAAAAGACGAAATCATTGCGTTCGAAAACGGCTTTCACGGTCGAACGTTTTTTACCGTGTGCGTCGGCGGACAGGAAAAATACAGTAATGGATTTGGACCTAAGCCCGGAGGTATCTCGCATTTGCCGTGGAATGATATCTCTGCCCTCGAGGAATCAATCTCCGATCGAACCTGTGCGGTGATTCTGGAGCCGGTTCAGGGTGAGGGCGGTGTAAACCCCGCTGACCACAACTTTCTGCGTGCGGCGCGAGCGTTGTGTGATCGTCACCATGCGTTGTTGATTTTCGACGAGATTCAGACCGGCATTGGACGTTCCGGAAAACTGTATACCTATGAATGGAGTAACGTCGTTCCGGATATTCTGACAACAGCCAAGGGTCTTGGTGGAGGATTCCCCGTGGCGGCAATGCTGACTACAGCCAGAATCAGTGAAAGCCTGGCCGTTGGTACTCATGGCAGCACGTTTGGTGGCAATCCGCTGGCCTGTGTTGTGGCAAACAGGGTGCTGCAGGAACTCACACAGACCGGTTTGCTTGAATCGGTAACACCAAAAAGCGATCAATTGATGCAGGGACTGGCAGATTTGAATTCACGACACCACATGTTTACCGAAATTCGAGGATGTGGTCTGTTGATCGGGTGTCAGCTTTCCAGTACTTATGCAGGTCGTGCCGGCGAGCTTATGAAGGCGTGTATGGATCAGGGTTTGCTGGCGCTGGTGGCGGGACCCGATGTGCTGCGACTTGCACCACCACTGATCATCACCGAACAGGAAATTTCCTCAGGTCTTGAAAAAATTGACGCTGCGGTAGTGAGCCTACATTAGGAGACGCCCTGACTCCGACGACTGCGCTCGGGAGACAGAATCCATACCTGGTTAGCGATATTGCCCAGCAAATCCGCACCTTCAAGCAGCCTTCAGGCTAGGATTCCGCGCCTCTAATATGATCCTCTATTTGCGGGGTTCGATAGCCGTCGGATCGCCATATAATGGGGAAAAAGTTTTCGTCCATCGAATTGTCACCGAGACGTTTATAACGACTGTAAATTGGCCCGATACCCTGCTCAAAATTGGAGGGGACGTATCTGACCTCGCTCGGCATGGCATGCAGCACAAGTGAACGTCTGGGAATACCTGCAAGATTGGGTCCCGAACCGTGCCAGGTCGCGCCGTGATGAAAGGAGCCGCCACCCGCTTTCGTCTCGACGTGACAGATTTCAGCGTCGACACCGGCTCGGGCCGCAGCTTCACGCACGGTTTTTCTGTAGTCGGCCGGGGCGTGAAATTCACCGGTCGGTTTGCCGAGTTCCCATCGATGGGAACCACGGGCGAATTCGATTGTGCCACCCGATGCGCTGGTATCGTCAAGAGCGATCCAGCAGGTCAGAATTTCACCGGGCGTAAACCATGACAAGTAGGCGTTGTCCTGATGAAAGCCAAGCGATTTCGCGCCCGGCGGTTTCCATATGACATTGTCGATCATGATTCGAACTCCACTCCACCCGGCAAACTCAGCGACGGCCCGACCCAGATTCTCATTCAGAACGGTCTCTGCGATTCGCCGATTTGCTTTCCAGCCGTTACAAATCTGACGGGTCAGCTTGGGATCACTTTCTCCCTGCTGCCAGTTGACCTCGTCGGGACGCACGCCGGTCTGGAAGCGTCCGCAGAACACGTCTTCAAAAGCATCATGGAGGCCGGCTACAGTGTCCTGATCGATGAGGTTGTCGACAACCACAAACCCGTCCGAATCAAATGCTTTCCGATGATTCGAGTCAGGGAAAAATGGCATAGCTCGACGAGGTGTTAACCGTTGCTGTTCAGGTCTGCCGACTTCAGTGCAGTGCTCACCGCATCGCTCTCCGTACCGGACTACTTTTCGACAAACGCGCGTTCAATGACGTACTCACGATAGTCACTTTTTCGAGTCTCCTGAAAACCGAAGCCGTCGAGGATTTCAGTCAGGCTCTTCAGCATGCTGGGACCACCACACAGCATAAATCGGTCATCTTCAACCGAAAACGGTGGCATGCCAATATCGTTGAGCAGCTTGCCGGACTCCAGAAGTGTGGTGATTCTGCCGTAGTTTTTGAACGGTTCCCGTGTGACAGCAGGGTAGTAGATCAGTTTGTCTTTCACCGCATCACCAAAATACTCGTTCTCGAGCAGCTCATGAGTTATCAATTGCTGGTAGGTGAGCTCGTTGATATATCGACAGCCGTGAACCAGGATAACTTTCTCAAAATTCTCGTAAATCTCCGGGTCCTTGATGATCGACAAAAACGGTGCCAGTCCGGTTCCCGTGCTCAACAGGTAGAGGTGCTTGCCCGGTCTGAGGTGATCCCAAAGCAGTGTGCCCGTTGGCTTTTTGCTGACCAGTAACTCATCGCCGACTTTGATGTGTTGCAGACGCGATGTGAGCGGACCGTCCTGAACTTTTATGCTGTAGAACTCCAGATAATTCTCATAGTTGGAACTCGCCATACTGTAGGCCCGCATCAATGGCTTGCCGTCAACTTCAATTCCAATCATGGCGAATTCGCCGTTTCGAAATCGCAGAGAAGGATCGCGCGTTGTCTTAATTGTAAACAGGGTGTCAGACCAGTGATGAACGTCTGTAACAGTTTCGGTATGCGCTTTGGCCATCAGTCGGTTAGAGATTTCCAGAATGTGTTGAGCGTGTCGGTAAGGGCTCTGACTGCTTGCAGCGTCGGGATTATGCGCCGAACAGCACGTTCTCGGGAAGAGTTCATACTGTTTTTGCAATATTTCGCTGATTTCAGTAGAGACTCAGCGAGCGACATAGTGGGATGGTCAAAACGCAGTCTGACACGCGGTGCAGCAGTTGATGCAAAGTGAATTTATCCGTACTTGTCAATCCAAAGGTTGATCAGATTGCGCGCAATCGAATCGCGACGAGGCAGCGCCAGAGTGGAATCCGGATCGTCGTACTCTCCAAACCCCAGCAATTCTTCGCGGGTAAACCACTGCGCATCTTCTAGCTCATCATTGTCCACACTGATTCTGCTTTGCGAGGTTGTCGCGTGAAATCCAAACATCATCGAAGACGGAAATGGCCAGGGTTGAGACGCCAGGTAGTGGGCGTCGTCGATATGGATACCCGCCTCTTCCAGCACCTCCCGCGCGACGGCTTCTTCCAGCGTCTCACCCGGGTCAACATAGCCGGCCAGCGTTGAATACACTTTTTTTGGTAGTCCGCTGTGCCTGCCCAAAAGGCATCGAGGTATGCCGTCATTGGGTCTGGCCTGTTCGACCAACATGATGACCGCGGGATTGATATGGGGATAAGCCTCCCGTCCACAGTCAGCGTTCATGCAAATTCTCACATGTCCGCCGCGACGACTTTCATTGTGAGTACCGCAGCGACTGCAGTGACCATTCTGGCTGTGCCAGTAGTGCAATCCTCTGGCGTAGGCCATGATCGCGCTTTCCTGCTGCTTAAGGAGGGGGCCAATGTGACGCAGGTCAACAAATCTTGCGCTCAGACCCAGGCCTGCCGCCCAGTTGTTTGCCGCGGTCTCGTCGTCCGCATCGATCCCGGCTGAAAACACCGGATCGTTACCGAGATGACCGAGATAAACAGGGTATTTGCCATTGTCAAAATCGGATCGAACCCGCGGCATCTCCAGCAGAAACAGGCCGGGCTTTTCCGGTCGGCTGATGTCGGTGAGATTCAGGTGTTTCCAGATAGGCAAAAACAGTGCCGATGGATTCAGCAACTGTTGCGTAATCCACTCGGTGCGTTCGCGCTCAGCCGAATGCCGGTTAAGTGGCATGCGGATATAACTGAGATTTTCGAAACCGTCTTTAACCAGGGGCATAAGCGATCCAGTCAGATTGATCAGGCAGATTTCTTTAGTCGCGACGCCTGCTTGCGCTCATGTTCCTTGAGGAGTTTTTTGCGAATGCGAATACTCGATGGAGTGATCTCTGCGAGCTCGTCATCGTCGATGATTTCGATTGCAGATTCCAGAGTGAGTCTCACGGGCGGTTCGAGAACGATGCTCTCATCTTTGCCGGCTGCACGGATATTGGTGAGTTGTTTGCCTTTAAGAGGGTTGACGATCAGGTCGTTGTCTCTTGAGTGCAGGCCAATAATCTGACCCTCATAGACCTCAGTGTTCGGGTGGATCAACAACCGGCCTCTCTCCTGCAGATTAAACAATGCAAATGCCAGAGCCTTGCCGGTCTCGGTTGAAATCAGAGCACCATTGCGTCGGGCGCTCAATTCGCCACCGGCTGTTGGCGCATACTTGTCAAACACGTGATAAATCAGCCCTGTGCCTGATGTTGTTGTCAAAAATTCGGTCTGAAACCCTATCAGTCCGCGGGCAGGTATGTTGTACTGCAGCCGGACCCGACCCCTGCCATCGGGCTGCATGTCCTGCAGGGAACCGCCTCTTTTGCCGAGCGCTTCCATCACTGAGCCCTGGTGGATTTCTTCAATATCAACGCTGAGCTCTTCCCAGGGTTCGCAACGAACGCCGTCGATGTCCTGATAGATAACCTGCGGCTTCGATACCGCGATTTCATAACCTTCACGTCGCATATTCTCGAGAAGTATCCCCAGATGCAGTTCCCCGCGACCCGATACCTTGAATACGTCCGCGTCATCGGTATCTTCGACGCGCAGTGCGACATTGTGAATGAGTTCCCGTCGCAGCCGTTCGCCGATCTGACGCGAGGTCACGTATTTGCCTTCGCGTCCTGCGAATGGGGATGTATTGACCTGAAAATTCATGCTCACTGTAGGTTCGTCAACGCTGAGTGACGGCAGCGCATCCGGCTGATCCGGGCTGCACAGGGTATCGGAAATGCTCAGGTCTTCGATGCCGGTGATCGCAACGATGTCTCCGGCCTGCGCGGATTCAACCTCAACCCTTTCAAGCCCGTGAAACCCGAAAATCTGCAAAACCCTGCCACTTTTGCGTCGATCCTGCCGATCAATGCGCACCACGTTGGTTTTGTTCGAAATTCGACCTCGGGTAATGCGGCCAACACCGACTGTGCCCAGATACTGTGAGTAATCGAGGGATGAAATCTGCATCTGAAAACCACCGTCCAGATCTACATTCGGTGGATTCACCTGCGTGACAATTGTCTCAAACAATACATCCATACTGTCTGTGCGAGTGTCCGCATCGGTGGTCGCGAAGCCTTCAATGGCGGACGCATAAACCACCGGAAAATCGAGTTGCTCGTCGGTTGCACCAAGGCGATCAAAAAGGTCAAAGGTCTGGTCGAGTACCCAGTCCGGTCGAGAGCCTTCACGGTCTATCTTGTTGATCACCACTATGGGCTGCAGTCCATGAGCAAATGCTTTTTGAGTTACAAAGCGTGTCTGGGGCATTGGACCCTCGACAGCATCCACCAAAAGCAGCACTGAATCGACCATCGAAAGCACGCGCTCCACTTCACCACCAAAATCGGCGTGACCCGGCGTATCTACAATATTAATCCTGTAATCGTTCCATCGAATCGCGGTATTTTTGGACAAAATCGTGATGCCGCGCTCTTTCTCTATATCGTTTGCATCCATGACTCGTTCCACAGGACCAAACCGCTCGCCAAGTGTCCCGGACTGCTGCAAAAGCCGGTCAACCAGTGTGGTTTTGCCATGATCCACATGGGCGATGATGGCGATATTTCGAAGTTTCGAGACAGACATATCAATTTGCGGCGGTTAAGGGCAGGTATCAGGCCCCGATCTGAGTACCAAAACCGGCGTCTGTGAACAGTTCCAGAAGAAGTGCGTGCGGCACCCGTCCATCGACGATAAGTGAGTTTTTCACCCCGCTTAATACGGCGTCCAATGCGCACTCCACCTTCGGGATCATGCCACCGGCAATAGTCCCGTCCTTAATGTTCCGATTGACCTCTGCAGCTGTCATCTCGGTTAGCAGTGTGCCGCTGCTGTCGAGAACTCCGGGTGTGTTGGTGAGCAGCATGAGTTTCTCAGCGTTCAGGGTCACGGCGAGTTTACCTGCGACCAGATCCGCGTTGATGTTGTAGGTTTCGCCGTCGCGACCGACGCCAATCGGCGCGATTACGGGAATAAAGTTCTGGGTATCCAGAAGTTCGACCAGACTTGGATCAATTGTTTCGACCTCGCCGACGTGACCGATATCGATGATTTCGGGTTTTTCAAGCAGCGGATCGTCTTTCTCGACATGCAGTTTTCGTGCGCGAATCAGATTACCGTCTTTGCCGGTGAGTCCTACGGCGCGTCCGCCGTGCGCATTGATCAGGTTCACAATTTCCTTATTCACTAACCCACCCAAAACCATCTCAACCACATCCATGGTCTCGGAGTCCGTCACCCGCATGCCGTCGACAAACGTTGATTCCTTGCCAATTTTGGTGAGCAGTTCGCTGATTTGAGGGCCGCCTCCGTGAACCACCACAGGATTCATACCGACCAGTTTCATCAGAATCACATCGTGGGCGAAGCCGGATTTCAGGGTCTCATCCACCATGGCGTTGCCGCCGTATTTGATCACAATGGTCTTCCCCTGATATCGCCTGATATAGGGCAGTGCTTCAGTGAGGATTCTGGCCTTGTGATGGGCCCTCGATCGAAGATCGTCAAGCGAATCGTCGGATGTTGAATGAATGTCAGGCATATTCTCGTATTTAACCCATTAAATCAGTGGGTTATCCCGAATAATTTTGCCGCCGGATGACGGCGGAGCGATTCTAACTGAAATCGACGGGAGAATAGACAAAATAGTGCAGCAAGCACTGATATTTTCAATGTTGGAACTGTTTCACAATGGCAGGCGTGTGGTATCATCACAGCATATAAAGATATCTTTATATGGTGCTTGAACCCTGATCGTTGCGATGATTGCGAACAGCCGGGGTTTGCCGTCGTGATCTGTTGCCGAGATGCGTCAGATCTTTCCCACAACGAATACGTATGAATACCGCTGGAGACCCCATGTCTAGATCGTTTTTATTTACCTCTGAGTCAGTGTCCGAAGGACATCCGGACAAAGTTGCTGACCAGATTTCTGACGCTGTGCTCGATGCGCTGTTTACCCAGGACCCCCATTCGCGAGTGGCCTGTGAAACGATGATCAATACGGGGATGGCTGTGATC
Organism: Pseudomonadota bacterium; assembly: GCA_039029455.1. Taxonomy (GTDB): domain Bacteria; phylum Pseudomonadota; class Gammaproteobacteria; order Arenicellales; family Poriferihabitantaceae; genus JBCCGE01. The sequence goes on from JBCCGE010000004.1 coordinate 57,691, forward strand.
TCCGGTGAAATCACCACCAACGCCAATGTCGACTACACTGATGTGGTTCGCAATACGATCAGCGAAATTGGTTATAACTCGTCAGAGATGGGCTTCGATGCGGCCAGTTGCGCGGTCATTGTGTCACTTGATAAGCAGTCTCAGGATATTGCGCAGGGCGTGAATGAGGGTGAGGGCATTGATCTCGATCAGGGTGCCGGCGATCAGGGTCTGATGTTCGGATACGCGTGTAACGAGACCGATGTGTTGATGCCATTTCCGATTACTTACGCCCACCGTCTGGTCAAGCAACAGGCGGACGTGCGCAAATCGGGCAAACTGGCGTGGCTGCGTCCCGATGCCAAGTCACAGGTCACCGTTCGGTACGAGGACGGTATGCCCAAATTCGTGGATACAGTTGTATTGTCGACGCAACACGACGATGGTGTTTCACACAATGATCTGTCAGAGGCGGTGATTGAGGAAATCATCAAACCCGTTCTTCCCGCCAACATGATTTCAGCTGATACGCGGTTCCTGGTGAACCCTACAGGTCGCTTTGTAATTGGTGGTCCGGTAGGGGACTGTGGTTTAACCGGCCGCAAAATTATTGTTGATACCTATGGCGGATCCGCTCACCACGGTGGCGGTGCATTCTCAGGCAAGGATCCATCCAAGGTTGATCGTTCCGCTGCCTACGCAACTCGCTATGTGGCCAAGAACGTTGTGGCTGCCGGGCTTGCGGATAAATGCGAGGTTCAGGTCGCTTATGCCATTGGTGTGGCTCAACCGGTGTCGGTGATGGTTGAAACGTTCGGAACAGGAAAAGTCGAGAATGAAGTCATCGAGTCATTGATTCTGGAGCACTTTGACCTGCGTCCAAAAGCGATTGTGCAGACTCTGGATCTGCTGCGACCGATCTATCGCAATTCCGCCGCTTACGGCCATTTTGGTCGAACCGAGTCGGAATTTTCCTGGGAACACACTGATAAGGCGGATGCGCTGAAAGCAGCCGCTGGAATTTAATTTAATCAATCTATATTTAGGAACTTACTATTATGTCTACTCAAGCAGCAGAGCAACTGCAAGACGATTTTTACGTCGCCGACCTTTCGCAGGCAGACTTTGGCCGCAAGGAGATTCGTATCGCGGAAAGTGAAATGCCAGGGTTGATGGCAATTCGAGACAACTACAAAGCCGACCAGCCCTTAAAAGGGGCGCGGATTGCCGGCTCACTGCACATGACGATTCAAACCGCCGTGCTGATTGAGAGTCTGGTTGAACTGGGTGCTGAAGTGCGGTGGGCATCCTGCAACATCTTTTCAACTCAGGATCATGCCGCTGCTGCAATCGCTGCCGCGGGCATTCCTGTTTTTGCATTCAAGGGCGAAAACCTGGACGAATACTGGGCGTTTACTCACCGCATCATGGAGTGGCATGACGGCGGTAGCCCAAACATGATCCTTGATGATGGTGGAGATGCGACAGGACTGCTGATACTGGGCACCAAAGCAGAGAAAGATATTTCGGTTCTGGACAATCCGGGATCAGAAGAAGAAGTTGCATTGTTCAACTCGATTCGGGCTCGCCTGCAGAACGATTCAACATGGTACAGCACGCGTCTGGAAAAAATTCAGGGGGTTTCAGAAGAGACCACGACCGGTGTTCACAGACTGTATCAGATGGCTAAAAACGGTGATCTGCCGTTCCCGGCCATCAATGTGAATGATTCGGTCACAAAATCCAAGTTTGATAATCTTTACGGGTGTCGCGAGTCGCTGGTTGATGGCATCAAGCGGGCAACGGATGTCATGGTCGCCGGAAAAATTGCGGTCGTGCTCGGGTACGGTGATGTCGGCAAAGGGTCTGCACAGTCTCTGCGCGGGTTGGGCGCAACGGTGTGGATTACTGAAGTGGATCCGATCTGTGCACTGCAGGCGGCAATGGAAGGGTATCGCGTTGTGACGATGGACGATGCTTGCTCCCAGGCCGACATATTTGTGACTGCGACCGGTAACTTCAACGTCATCACGCACGATCATATGGTGCAGATGAAAGACGAGAGCATTGTCTGCAACATCGGACATTTCGATAATGAAATCGATATTGCCAGTATGCGCCAATACGAGTGGGAAAACATAAAACCCCAGGTCGATCAGATCGTTCTGCCCAATGGCAATCGCATTACCTTGCTGGCTGAAGGGCGATTGGTGAATCTGGGTTGTGCTACCGGTCACCCGAGTTTCGTGATGAGTGCAAGTTTTACCAATCAGGTTCTGGCTCAGATCGAACTCTGGACTGATGGTGACAAGTATGAAAATCAGGTTTATGTGCTGCCGAAAAACCTGGATGAGGAGGTCGCGAGGCTTCACCTCGACAAGATTGGTGCAAATCTGACGACCTTGTCTCAGACTCAGGCAGATTACATCAGCGTCCCGGTCGAAGGTCCCTATAAACCGGATCATTACCGTTACTGATCGCGATTGCGTGATAGAAAAACCGGGGTCCAGGCCCCGGTTTTTTTGTGTGTCTGATACGGAACAGACAGGGAATTCACGGCGGAGTCGCTAAACTTTTAAAATGATTTTTGGCAAGCACGATCATATGGGCCATAATTCAACAAAAAATAACAATTAGTTCCACCTGTAATTGACAGAGATGTCAGTCTTTTGGGTTTTGTATGAGCGTTGTATTTACCGCGATTCGATTGCACGCATGCACAGTGGCGCTGGCATCGATGCTGTTAGTGCCGGCTTCGTGGGGACAGGATGTTGCACAGCAGCTGGAAATCGCAGCCAGAGAGGGTAATCGTGTTGCCGCTTATAACCTTTGGGCCGTTTTAAGAAAATCGCAGGACACCCACAAACGCGGCCTGGCTGAACTCTGGCTCGAAGATGCCGCGTCCTCGGGATACGCTCAGGCGCAGCTTAAGTTGGCTGCCCAGATTCTCGAAACAGCATTCACACCCAGAAAAAACTTCGCCAGAATTGAACAGGCAATCACCTGGCTTCGGTTGGCCGGACAACAGGGATCTACTGACGCTCGATACAACCTGGCCTGGATCGGGCTAAACGTTATTGGCGCATCTGTCACCCGCAACGAGGCCGTGGGCTTTCTTGAGTCTCTTGAGGCTTCGGGTTCAACGCAGGCATCCTTCGCGCTGAAGGCGGTGCGAACCGGAAGCCTGGGCGATGTTCCGGGTCTTATCTTCCCTGACAACAGTCCCAAAGCGATGCTGCCATTCAAGTCATCAATCGTTTATCCATCGGTCGACTTTTTTGGTGGGGCAGGGACCGTTCAGGCGCTGGGTGCGCTTCCAAGGAACACCAGGGTGGAGATATTGCGTGAACACAATAATCGATTGGAAGTTCGAGGACTTGATGGTGTACCCATGTGGATCAGAGGGGACGAGGTAAGCCTGGAGTCGGCCGCAGCGGTCGTTTCCGGAATTCGCGGCACACTTTTTTCGGTACCGGATTCGACTTCTAGTTCTATAAGTATTGTTTCCAAGGATGAGCTTTTGCCAGTTCTGGGCCGAAAAAGTGGCTGGTTGCGCGTTTTGTCTCCCAATCGCGTCTCGGTCTGGATCAAAAAGGACCCTCGATTTTTCGAAAAACCGGAAATTAAAGAGGTAGCGGTGAAACGCGCCAAATCAGGTTCGTTGCTGCAGATGCAAAGTGTCGCCGCCGCCTCTGGCGCGGAGTCGGGATCAGCAGAGATCGAATCAAGCCGTCAGTCAGCATCGCTTCAGAATGCGGAAAATCTCTTTCAGGCAGACCGAAGGTACAAGGTACTTGAACGCCCGGAGCCGGACGCAAATCTTGTGGGTACAATTGAGGCTGGAGAGTATATTCAGTTTCTAAAGCGCGACGGAGTAGTCGGCGAAATATTATCTGAGGGCAGACTCGGTGGATGGATTGTTTCCCGATTTGTCGACGTATCGGGCGATTCGGGAACCGTGACTGGCGATCGTGTCAGGATTCGCGCCGCGCCCGGAACCGGTGAGGACGCGACAATAATCCGTGAAGTCAATTCGGGAAGTCGGTTTAAGCTGATTGAGAGACGCGGTGACTGGCTTCGAATTGAACTGGGCAATACCCTTGGAAAAGGCATCGAGTTGTGAGGCTAATTTGCAGAGCAACTGAGATGAAAAGCGGCCGCTAATTATGAAAGCATGAGGACCGCAGACAGTTGTATTAAGCCTAAAATTAAGTAATACTTGTTATGCAATTTAAACAATACTTCGAAGTGACTCGTTTTTATTATATTTGCTTGCTTCGAACATATGCGTGCGTCTGACTGCTGTCAGCATGCGCACCACTCCATTTTGTTGGTTAACTTTCAACTCCACCATTAAATAACTCACGAGGAATATTCATGACATTAGAACGTCGAAGCTTTCTAAAGAAAGCAGCTGTCGCAGGAGCAGGTGCTGCTGCAACGACTCTTGCAGCACCAGCGATTTCGCAAGGACGTGAAAAACTCACTATGGTCACTGCCTGGGGCAGAGGCCTGGCCGGCGTATTTGACGCCGCGCAGCGAGTTGCGGACTCTGTAAACGCCATGTCTGGCGGCACCCTTGAAATTGAAGTAAAGGCGCAGGGTGAATTGGTGTCAGGCCTTCCCGCAGTATTCGATGCGGTGACCTCTGGTCAGGCTGACATGTACCATGCAGCAGACTATTACTATGTTGGGCAGCATCCGGCGTTCGGTTTCTTCACTGCAGTGCCAATGGGTATGACCTGCACAGAGATCAATAACTGGTACTACCATATGGGTGGCCGTGAACTGCATCTCGAGCTTGGTGAAGAATTCGGTCTGGTTTCATTCCTGGCCGGTAACACCGGCGTACAGGCCGGCGGCTGGTTTCGCAAGGAAATTAACAGCGCAGAAGACTTTAACGGTCTGAAATTCCGTATGCCTGGACTTGGTGGTAAGGCTTTGGCAAAACTGGGCGCATCGGTACAAACCATACCCGGATCAGAGGTTTACCAGGCATTGGCCTCTGGTGCGATTGACGGTACAGAGTGGATTGGTCCTTGGGCTGACGAGAAAGCCGGCTTTCAGGAAATCACCAAAATTTTCTACACTTCCGGCTTTCACGAGCCTGCGGCGGCACTTGCGCTCGGTTGTAACGCTGATCGCTTCAACAGCCTTAAGCCTGAGCACCAGAAACTGATTGAAATTGCTGCTGGCGACGCCAATGCCTGGAGCTACAACCAGTTTATGTCCAATAACGGTGCAGCACTCGCCCGATTGATTGCGGGTGGTGTCAGAACTCTGGAATTCCCGGATTCAGTCTGGGATGCATTTGGCAAAGCGACCGACGAAGTAATGGAAGAGAATATGGATGACGACCTGTTCAAACGAACATTCGATTCCATGCGTGACTCAATGCGCAAGTCGGCCGACTGGATCCAGCGATCAGACGGCTCATACAGCGCGCAGCGCAACCGCGTTCTGGGCTAATTCGTCCTCATCAAGACCGAACAAGGCCAGGCACTGCCTGGCCTTGTTTTTATATAATCGGTTAAAGCGCTCGACTGGGCGCGCATATAATTACACGATCATACCGATCAGGAGGAAACCGTGCTGACAATCTGGGGCATCGTTAAATCGTTGTTGATGGGATTCGTTGATCTTGTCCTGCTGCCCTATCACATCTATCAGTGGTTGCAGCTGGAAACCCTGAAAGAAAGGATGTCAGCGCTGACGCTCGCCGGGTACTCATCAGAATTTTTGTGCATGGTTATTGCACTAATGATCATTGTTACCGCTGTAGGCATCTGGCGAATTTCATTTTTAAGAAAAACTGTTCATGGATTGCAGATGTTCACCGGAGGTGTGGGCAAGGTCGCCTGTTGGGCTGCACTGATAATGATGATTCAGCAGGTTCTGATTATTGCGATTGGCCAGATCTTTCGGGGAAACGAGATTTTTCTTGCGCCACTCGGTGTTGATTTCATTGGATCTGAACTGCAGCTCCAATGGCTATCAGGCCAGCTCAAGCTGTATAACGCGATTCTGATCGCCATGGCCTCTGCGTACACGTTCATCGAGGGCGGGCATGTGCGAGTAGATTTGATATATGCTGGTGTGTCCTACCGAACAAAGAAAATAATTGATCTGGTAGGAACCGTGTTATTTCTGTTCCCGTCTTCGATATTGCTGTGGTGGTTCGCCTGGCCACTTGCCACCAACTCTGTTTTCGCCCAGCGTCCTATGAACGTGTGGTCAGAGAAAGCGAGATGGCGAGACTTCAAGTGGGAGTCGTCTGGTACGGCGGAGTTCACCTGGGTCTGGGCATTTAAGGTGCTCATCGTTGTCTTCGCCGCCATGATGCTGATTCAGGCATTTACATTTCTGCTGCGTAATATTCTTGCGCTCAAGGAAGATCACGAGATTGAGGCTCACCCCAATCTGGATAAGCAGAGTGATGTGATTCACGTTCCCAGTCACTAATGCCGACTGGTATACACAAGACAGACAAGAGTTAAAACATGTTCCTAGGTTTAAGCGGCGTTGAAATATCCCTGATCATCTGTTTTGTATTCCTGTTCGCGGGCATACTTTCAGGATATCCGGTGGCATTTGCAATCTCCGGTTCCGCAGTGCTGAGTTTTGCAACGATCGCTATGCTGAACGAAGCCGGTTTGTTGTACACACTGGAGCAAAATGGCGATGTCGTAGAACAGGTTCCGGTTTTCGCCGACGGATGGCGAAAAGCGATTTTGTCGACGTTGTCGACGTGGTCTCAAGGGGTGTTTTCACGCGCATTCGGCGGAAACGTCGAGACGTTACTTGCGGTCCCGCTGTTTGTGCTCATGGGGATTGCGCTTGAGCGATCCAAAATCGCGGAAGAACTGCTGACCACGATGGCTCAGCTTTTCGGCGCTTTACCCGGCGGGCTTGCGATCTCGGTGGTTCTGGTCGGTACGCTGCTGGCCGCTTCGACCGGCATCGTTGGAGCGACAGTCGTGACCATGGGACTCATATCGCTGCCGACTATGCTGCGATACGGCTACTCCAAAGAGTTATCAACCGGAGTTATCGCGACGTCCGGCACTCTCGGGCAGATTATTCCTCCCTCGATCGTCATCGTTCTTCTCGGTTCGATTGTGGGCGATATGTATTCCATAGGACAGGAAACCCGCGCGAAAGAACTTGGAGTCAGTGTTCTTGAAATGCTTGGAGAGCCCGCCGTGCTATCCACTGGCACATTATTTAAAGCGGCATTTATTCCAGGGCTGTTTCTCGCGTTTCTCTACGCAGCGTATGCCTTTGGCTACGCCTTGCTTCAGCCTAACAAGGCGCCGCCAGTGCCCCAGCTGTCTGATAGCAAATACAATCTCAAACAGTACTACAACAATAACGTCTACCTGATGGTAGGTGCGGTTCTGGGTCCCGTTCTGGTGTTGTTCATGCTGTGGATTTTACTGACTATGACAGGCGTTGTCGGCAGCAAACCACTGGATGCAGCAAGTGAAGATGGTTCGGGAGCGCTTATTCGCCATGGAATTATGGCGACCGTCGTGTTTGTCGGCTTCATTCTCCTATTGTCGATTGCCTTACGGCCTCATCACAAAAAATTACCGGTGGGTATAGGCATTATAGGACTTGTTCTGATTGTGCTGGTCGATCTGTTGTTTGTTGTACCCGGTGATTCGTCCGGAGTCCGCTTTCTGCAGGCCCTGATCCCGATTGGATTAATCATTTACGGATTGCGCCATGCCGTTCCTCGTCTGCTTGAAGTTGAGGCGCTGGCGGTGGTCTCACCCCCGATCATTCTCATCATTGCGGTGTTGGGTTCGATTCTTGGAGGAATTACAAACCCGACACCCGCTGCGGCTCTTGGTGCTGCTGGCGCGATCATGCTGGCGGCTTCTCGTCAGTTGCGCGGCGAGAATGGGTCGAATGGGTCACGGATAATTATCTGGGCGGCGCTCGCCACCATAGTCATGCTGCTGATGCGGGGCAACTTTGATCTGCGCATGACTCTGGAACACATTACATTCGAAAACAGGGTGGCAATCTGGATTGCACTCCTCACCTACCATATCGCCCTGTTCGGTTTGCTGTACGCCTGCTGGATTCTGATCCGCGGCGGCATTATGAAACCTGTGGTGCAGGAAACAACGAAAGTGACCAGTATGGTCTTTGTGATTCTTATTGGTTCGCTGTTTTTGAGTCTGGTGATTCGGTCTTTTGGTGGAGAGCACTACATTCAGGAAGTGTTGCGATCTTTTGAGGATCCACGTGTTTTGTTGCTGGTGGTTATGGCAGTTCTGTTTATTCTTGGCTTTGTGCTTGATTTTATTGAGATCATCTTTATCGTGATCCCAATTGTTGGTCCGGTCATTTATGCGGCTGATCCGGCTCTGATGCCGCCGGAGTGGATTACGATTCTCATCGCTATTAATTTACAGACCTCATTTATCACCCCACCGTTTGGCTTTGCCTTGTTCTATCTGCGAGGCGTTGCCCCGCCAGGCATATCGACCGGCGATATCTATCGCGGTATCTGGCCGTTTGTGGCTATTCAGGTTATCGGTCTGATCATTCTCTGGAATTTCCCGGTTATCACGACATTTCTTCCTGATCTGATCCCGGAGACCTGAAGCCGTTCTCTGCAAAAGGTCCTGATGCGACCTTTGGACTAAACCCTGGCGATAGTCATGTAGGCATGAACGTAGTCCATGCCGTGACCGGACGGATCGTCCAGAACCTGTTGACGATACAGTTCGTAGTAGTCTTCTATCAGCTGATTGCGTTCATCGGTGGGTCTCGCCGGGTCCAGCGCGCCCAGAAAAGTGCTCTCATTCCAGGAGCGTATGGTTGGGATGAGACCGTCGGCAAAATTCTTTGTATCGTTGTCGGATTCAAACTCAGCAGCAAACGGGCATCGAACCACCGCCGTCTGTATTTTTTCAAGACGCAAACCCGCTCGGTAGCACCGTGAGTCAGTATCGACCAGCGGCTCTGAGAACTCTTCTATCGTGTTGTAATATTGCGGCAGTGTCATGCGCGCATATTCGTGCTGTGAAATTCTTTTCTGATCCAGCATCTGAGACCAGTTGGAATGGAAGGTGTCGAACATATTGATTCCGCCTGTATTCCCAAGATATTGCCCATCGGGATCGATACAAAAATTGACCAGCACCAGACGACCACCGGGTTTCAGCTCACGCGCACGACACAGCAGGATGGTTTCCCAGTCTGTACGCGCCTGTTCCGCAAATACCTGCAACTCGCTCTTGCTGGCACCAACCATATGAACATGATTGGCAATGTCGCAAGGCTTGCGGCTTAGCCAGTGCATGGCGGTTGCCGAAAAACCGAGATCGACAGATAAGTCCGGTACGCCCTGCAGATAGAATGATGCGCCTGAGCATGATGGAAAGACATTATTGTGGCGGTTCAGGTACGTATCAAAGTCAGAGATACCGTGAATAATGCCGACAAGAGCATTGAAATCATTCCGGGGTTGATCAGAATATGTCACCCGTATTGGTGTCTCTGTCCCGGCCTGCCGCACTTTTTGTATTACCGCCTCGACCATTTGCAGTGACGTTCCGCCGTCCGCACAACCCATATCGACCATATGAAATTCAGACAGTTCGGGTTCGGGGTTCATGCGATCAATTGCCTCCAGAACCTGAGGAGTGGCTTTGTCGATGACGTCCTTGGCACCTTTGGTCGCCAGCGAATAGAGTCCGCCGGAGGACATGGTCACGTTATCCGCCTGTGCGGGCGAGTGATCTGACATATATCGAATTGCCTGCTGTATTGTGGAAGACAGCAGTTTAAAGTCTGATAAAGCTAAAGTCAGCTCGTTTGCATCAATCCGACAGCGACTGAATCAACTCGAGACCAGGTCAGAATCGCACCAGAATCAAACCAGAGAAATCAGAACGAACACGAACAAAATTACACCGCCAATTGGCAAAAGCAGACCGCCCCAGTCTTTTGGAGCATCTTTACTCCTTTCGAGCATGTGTTTAATTCCCGGAAAGAACCAGAGCGCTACAAGCAACGCAATGATTCCAACTGCAAACTGTTCCCAACCTGCCATAGACTGATTCTTCGTTTATTTGGCCGACTACTTCTTCTTCCAGCTGCCGCCTATTTTTACGTAGTGGCCCTTGCGGGTCTTATCAATGGCTTTTTTCCCGGCGATAGCTTCAACCGCTTTAAGAGAGGTTCCGTTTTTCTTAGCGATGCTTTTGTATTTAGCCCGTCGCTGGTCGTTCACTCTTTTTACCAGGGCAGAAATATCACCTGCCTGTGAACCCACAGGTTCCAGATAACCACTCGGGGTTTCTCCGACCTGGCCGTTACTTTTCGCGGTGTTTAGATTGGCCGCAATCGCGCCGTTGAAAGCCATAAACAACGAGAGCAGGACAACTAGAATTTTCGCTTTCATGAGTCGAATCCTCCTAAAACAAATCACTGTCTTCACTGAAAACATCTTCAAGGTCTTTCTCAACTTTGACCTTGATTTCATGTTCGATCTTGACATTCAGATTGATGGTTATGGGTTCTTCGGGAGCTGCGACTTTAACCGTAGGGGCGCAAGCCGTTAGAGCCGCTCCCAGCGCTAGCACATAAAAAAGCCGGGTCGCTCGTACCGATTCCGCGTATGTAAAAGCTAAGATTCGTTTCATGGCTGATCCATGCATCCTGAGAGATGCGGTTTCATACGTTTAAACGGGTAACAGGGTTTTGAGACGTTATCATCAGTTGGACTGTTGATAAGACTCCTGCACCTTTTCATCAATTCTATCATTCAGACTATTGGCGTATCGAAGGCTTTCAAGCAGATCGAATACATTTTGCTCGGTGTTCACATTGAGATGAACCGCGCGGTCCGGATCCACATTGGGACTGATTCCTTTGAGTTTAAAATCAACATAAAGTTGCCCGTCCGGATCAAATGCCGCGTCGGCCGTAAATGAGTCGTATCGAAAATCTTCAAGTGCTTTCAGTACAACATCAGTGAACAGATTGTTCGCGGCACCAAAGGAGTCCGCGTCAAGTGTCAGTTGAATTCGGCCTCCGTCATCCGCGTTCCAAAGTGCTCCATCTGCCACGCGAATTTCCCCATCAGTAAAACTGACCGGGATGGTTCCGCTTATGCTGCCCTCGGCGCGCAATCCATCCAGATTTTGAGTGTCGACGAGGTTTTGCAGGTTCAACTGGTGTATTTCGATTGGAATACTTGCCTCTATCGGTTGCAGAAAGACGTCGAACGGTGCGGCCAGAACTTCGCCGTCAAATGCTTCGGCGCTGAGCGAATCTACGGTGATCCGATCTGGTCTTATGTTCAAGTCGGTCTGCAGTTTGTTCAATGTAACGCCTGACTCTAGTTGATCGACATTAATCTGCGCTGAACCGGAAAGCTGCCCGGTCTGGCGCCATGAAAGGCTGCTGCGCAGCTCAAGACCCTGGATCCGGCTACCTTTTGCCAGTACGTCAACTTCTCGAATTTCGATGTCAGCCTGCAACGACGTCTGAGTGTCCGGACTGTGATTAATTCGAAATGAGCCCATGAGATATCCGGAATCGAATGACACATTCTCGTAATTTGTTTCTGAGGGCAACAGACTATTGGTGAGAAGGTGGTCCCAGAGCGTCTCAATCGGAAGGGGGGAATCAACGTGGACTGCTCCGTTCCCGCGACGTGAAGCATAGTCAAGGGTATAGTCATAAATGAAACGTTGCTCAAGATCTTCCAGGGTGCCATCCCCCTTTAGTTGGACTTCTCTGACTGTGTGGATTAAACCCAAAGTCAGGTCGGAAAAATCAAATGCACCCTCGTCTGTCTCAACGGAAACTGTAGAAAAATGCGTCGCAACCTCTGCGTTTTGTGCGGTCAGTGTGACATCTTTCAATACGATTTCCCCTATTGAGATAGCTGTGTCATTGATGCGCGCTGAAAATGGCGAAATCTCCCATCTGTTGTCTGGAAATGAAATAGAACCGTCTGTAATACGCAATCTATTGTCATGAGCCGGTTGGACGCGCACCGGGCCCATCACCACAGAATCCGCGGGTATTATTTTCTCCGCCTGAATTGCTGAGCCGTCTTCAAGAATGATATCCAGTGAATTTTCGTTGATCGACAGACTGCCCTTGACTTCGAAATCCGGATTTTCGGCGACAACATCGAGAGCTTTGGTACTTTCTGCAGTTAGTGGCAACAAAAAAGATAAGGCCTGAACATTAATCCGATCACGTTCATATCCAAGGTTGATATCAACAGATCCCGAGCTAATTGTGGGTCTGGAAACATTAATGGAGTTTCCAAAAACCAATTGTGCGGTCGACTCGATCTGATCCAACGAAACTTTTGTTGTAGATCCCGATGCATTCTCGTTCGTATGCAAGTTGTAGCGGAATCCCAAATTCAGATCGGAAACCGAAGCACTGAAGATTTCTAATGACGGTGTCGAAAAAAAACCACTTCCAGTCAGCACGTTACTGGTGAGCTGCGCATCGATGTCAAATGACAGAGATTCCGACAGAAACTCTGCAAAGTCGACTGGCAATAAATGACCCAAATGTTCTCGAACGTTGTCTGGATTTATAGCACCCTGAATCGAAAGCTGATTAAGTGCCCTAGTGGCGGTGAACTCGAAGAGAGGGTGTGCTCCGTCGCGAATATCGCCATAAATGCGATTTTCAGATTCATCAAGCTTAAAAGCTATCTCTGGTAATTCTGCGCCTCCGATCCGGATTTCCTTTTTTGGTTCCGACTCCAAATATACCGTGAGATCATTCAATGTCACGGGGGCTTCGTCGTTGATTTCGATGTTTAGCTTGTTTACTCTGAATTCTCTGAACGGTAGCGCTGCGTTGAGAGCTGAGTCAAATCCGGACACGATGGTTTGAAATATTTGCTCCAGTTCCAGCTTTGAGTGTTCTGCAGAATCTGCAGATGTAAATCGGACGTTGATATTTTCAACGGTGCCTGAGTTAACTTTAGATTTCTTGAGCAGATCGCCGTCGTACTGAAGCTTCAAATGTTCTATGTCGACTGCGAATGTGGTATTTCTGTCTTGATTTTCCAAAAAAAGGGCGCTGACATGAGTGTCGGCAAAGCCAATGTGGTCAATGCGCAATTTTGTTACGGTCAACTGGTGATGTTTAAAAACCTGCCGGAGCGCAATTTCAGCGATTGTATCTCTCCAATACCCTATTGAGACCATCACAGCGCCCGCAATAAGCAACCAGAGTAAAAACCTGAAGGGAATGAACGAATGCAGTTTCAGGGATTGAGACAAATGGTTTTGATACTTTATTCAGGCTGATATCGATACTGGTTCAGGTTTATTCCAAGATCAATATCATTTTTCAGAGTGAACAGTTTAAGCGCCAGTGCTGCGTCCTCTTTACCGGAAAATAACTTGCTGCCGAGTTTGCCCGGAATTTTGTCGGCCGCTTCAAGAATTGACGGGACGCTGCCATAGTCCATAATCAACTTTGCTGCAGTGCGTTTTCCTATGGTTGGGATGCCAGGAATCGACACGGTGCTATCACCCGCCAGTGCCAGCATATGGGGAATTTGCCAGGGCTTGATTCCAAACTTTGCCTGAACCATGTCGGCGTCCAGATATCGCTGAGAAAAATGATCGAAAACAGTAATCGTAGGTGAAAGCAGTTGGCAGTAGTTTCGATCTGTTGACAATATGACACATTGACCATGGTGCAGACCGACTTTGGTGGCAACGGTTGCGATAATGTCGTCAGCTTCATAACCCATCAGTGAAAAGCTGTTGCACCCGACAGATGCGAAACTCTTCTCGACCTCGTTCATGCTGGATCGGACGTCTTCGGGAGTAGCGCGTCTTTTGATTTTATAGTCCGGAAAAAGTCGGTGTCTCCATGTTGGTCCGCTTTGCTCGAAGACAACGATGACGTGACTGGGTGAGTGCAGGCGCAGAGCACGCTGCAGTGATCGTGTGACAGAGAGGACATAGCCTGAACGATCAAATTCACGGTCGTTTTTTTCAGGGTTGCTCTCGGGCTTGGGAAGGGCCGCAAAAATACGTCTGACAAGGTTCAGTCCGTCAACCAATAGAAGCTTCATTGCCTTTAAGTTTTTAATCGCCGTTCATTGCAACGACTAGCTGCTGACAAGATTCAGAAACTCCGTGCGCGTTCGATAATCGCTTCTGAACGTTCCCAGCATCATCGATGTTTTCATAACGGAATTCTGTTTTTCGACACCCCGCATCATCATGCAAAAATGTTTTGCTTCGACAATTACGCCGACACCTCTGGCCCCGGTGACTTCTTCAACGGCACGGGCAATCTGCTCGGTCAGGTTTTCCTGAATCTGTAATCGGCGCGCATACATGTCTGTAATTCGCGCCATCTTTGACAAGCCAACAACCTTGCCCTCGGGGAGATAAGCAATATGACACTTGCCCACGAATGGCAGCAGGTGGTGTTCGCACATGGAGTAGAGTTCTATATCTTTAACAATAACCATCTGGTCATTGTCGGATTCGAATATGGCTCCGTTGACTACGGTATCCAGTTTCTGCCGATATCCCTGGGTCAAATACTCAAGTGCTTTGGCGGCTCTCAGTGGAGTGTTCTGCAAACCATCACGTTTTGGGTCTTCCCCAACTTCTTTGAGTAGTGATTTGTAGTGTCTGGAAATCTTGTCGATATCTGGCATTTTTTCAACAGTGGGCAGTAAATAGCCGGTTTATATCAGAATTTTACCATTTGGTATTCGCTTCCCGCGCCCCTCGTGGTTGGTGCAACGCGGGCTTTGCAGTTATCATCCTTGGTTTGATACAACATTTTCTATTGAGCACAATCTTATGAACATATTGAGTGAAATACTCGGGTCCGGAAATCAGCAGACTATTTCCAATATTGCGCGGCAAATGGGTATGAGCGAGCAAGAGGCCCAACGTGGATTGGCTGGTGTTTTGCCCTCACTGATGAAAGGCATGAAAAACAACGTTTCAACAGCTGATGGTGAAAGAGCGTTGCTTGATGCGATTGAGCGAGGGGACCATTCGCGGTACCTCGACAACAATTTTGAATACTCTGATCAGGCTGCGGTTGATGATGGCAACGGTATTTTAGGGCATTTGCTCGGCGGCAAAGATCGCAGTCGTGAAGTCGCCACACAGGCGTCCGAGGCAACCGGACTATCCTCTGGTCTGCTGAAAAAGCTGCTGCCTATAGCGGCTACTGTGCTGATGGGTACACTGGGGCGCAAACAGTCCGGTGGTCTGCTCGGTTCGCTGTTGGGAGGCGGGCAGGCTAAAAAAAGCAGCGGCCTGATGGGCTTGCTTGATTTTGACAACGACGGATCGATTGCGGACGATGTGTTTAAGTTAGCGATGAAGTTTTTTTGATCCGCGGGGAATCCTGGCGATCTATATCGCTGAATTAAAAATTACCGAACCGAACTGATTTCCAGAATATGACGACTGACAACAGCCTGCTAATCGGAGGCAAAAACCAACAACAAGTGCGCATGCCAACCAGCATGGCCAATCGCCATGGCATGATTGCCGGCGCAACGGGTACCGGGAAAACGGTGACGATGCAGATTATGGCGGAGGAGTTCTCGAAAGCCGGAGTCCCTGTTTTGATGGCCGATGTCAAAGGCGACGTTTCCGGTCTGGCCTGTGCCGCCAGTTCGCATCCGAAAATAGATGAGAGAATTGAGGCGATCGGAATTTCGGATTATCAGTCTCTGGCTAACCCGGTGGTATTCTGGGATTTGTACGGGAAGCTGGGTCACCCGGTACGTGCGACGGTGTCAGAACTGGGGCCGCTACTGCTGTCAAACCTGATGGCACTAAATGAGACGCAGACGGGCGTGCTGTACGCTGCGTTCAAAATTGCTGACGATAATGGTCTGCTGCTTCTCGATCTTGAAGACCTTCAGTCGCTTCTTGGCTGGATGGCAGACAATGCTTCGGAACTTCGCGGTGAATACGGCAACTTTACCTCTGCCAGCATTGGTGCGATACAGCGGGATCTGCTGGTGCTGGAAGAACAGGATGCCGAAGTATTTCTCGGGGAGCCCGTACTGCAGCTCGACGATTTGATGAAGATGGACTTTTCGGGGCGCGGTGTCGTCAACGTACTGGACGTGACCACGATCATTTCTCGCGGTCCGCGTCTTTACGCGACCTTCCTGCTGTGGCTGATGGCTGAACTGTTTGAAAACATGCCGGAGGTGGGTGATGCGGATAAACCCAAATTCGTGATGTTTTTCGATGAGGCCCATCTTTTATTTGACGATGCACCAAAAGCGCTGGTTGATAAAATTGAGCAGGTGGTGCGACTGATCCGCTCAAAGGGTGTAGGCGTCTACTTTGTCAGTCAAAGTCCTCTCGATATACCTGAGGATGTTCTCGGTCAACTCGGGCTCAAGATCCAGCATGCGCTGCGTGCATTCACGCCAAAAGAGCGCGAAGCAGTATCGGTTGTGGCAGAGAATTTTCGCGAGAATCCGGACATTGATACCGAAGCGGTGATCACCGAGTTGGGGGTAGGGGAGGCTCTGGTGTCGGTACTGGATGAGGAGGGTATCCCAACGCCGGTGGAGCAGATTTTGATTCGACCACCGCAGTCACGGATCGGCCCGGCCAGCCCTGAAGAACGCACTGAGCAGATAAAGCGTTCTCCAATTGGCAACAAATATGACGACGCCGAAAACCGTGAGTCGGCTATGGAAACACTTAAAGTGCGTGCGGAAGAGCAAATGCGCAAAGCCGAGGAGGAAGAGGCCAGAATAGCTGCAGAAAAAGAAGCGGCGCGTCAGGCCAAAGAAGCGGAACGCGCTGCCAAGGCGGCAGAGAAAGAGCGTGTGCGTAAAGAGAGGGAAGAGGAGCGCGAGGCGCGTCGCAAAGCCCGAGGCAGTGGCCGCCAGACTGCCAGCGAAGCCATGATGAAGAGCATCGCACGATCAGTTGGTACTCAACTGGGCCGCAAAGTTGTCAGAGGGATACTGGGCTCGTTATTTGGAGGTCGTTAATTGAAACGAACCAACGTTTCGATTGATACCCAGGTTATACACGCGGGGGAACCGAATCCCCGCATTGGCGGGGCGGTTTCAGTTCCTGTCTTTCAGTCATCGACATTCGAGTCCAGCAGTGCATCGGATTATCACTCCATTCCGTATCTGAGGCTGAATAACTCACCCAATCACATTGCGTTACACGAAAAGCTGGCGTCACTGGAAAATACAGAGTCTGGTCTGGTGACCTCCAGCGGGATGGCCGCGATTTCGACAGCGTTGCTGTCGGTTTTAAAGAGTGGTGACCATTTAATTGCGCAGACCGGACTGTATGGAGGAACGCATACTTTTCTGGTTCACGATCTGACCCAGCTCGGTATTGAAGTTGACCTTGTCGATATGAGCGATATATCGAATCTTGAAAATTCGTTCAAGCCGAACACGCGCGCAATCTACGTCGAGAGTATGACCAACCCTAAGCTGAACGTGATTGCGCTTGACGAGGTTGTGGCTCGGGCGCGGTCCAGGGAAATTGTGACGCTAATCGACAACACATTACCCTCTCCGGTGAATTTCAGACCTGCAGAAATGGGGTTCGATCTTGTTTGTCACAGCTGTACCAAGTATCTCAACGGACATTCAGATATCGTGGCCGGTGCGATTCTGGGGCGCGCAGAGCTGATATCTGACGCCAAGCGAAAGCTCGATCACTTCGGTGCAACTCTGGATCCGCACGCCTGTTTTTTGTTGCATCGAGGACTCAAGACATTGCCGCTTCGCGTGCGTCAGCAAAATTCCAACGCGTTGGCGTTAGCCGAGATGCTGTCGACCCACAACAAAGTTCTCGCCGTTCACTATGCCGGACTCGAGCATCACCCAGATCATGTGCGGGCAAGTAAATGGTTCTCTGGTTATGGTGGTTTGCTGAGTTTTGACCACGCGGGAGGGGCTGAGGGCGCTCATGAATTCGTCAAACGACTGAAGTTGGCCGTCGAAGCTGTCAGTCTTGGTGGTGTCGAGACGCTGGTGACTTTACCGGCGGAGTCCTCACACTCGGGGATGTCGCCGGCGGAGCGTGTCCGGGCGGGTATTGACGCCGGACTCATCCGTGTTGCGGTTGGTGTTGAAGGTATTGAAGATTTAGTGAGCGATTTCAAACAGGCCCTTTCCGGTGGCTGAATCGCCGGCGTCTTCCGCCGAAGTCACCGGTGTAGTCCGAAAAATGAAGATACTTGACACTTCTCCGGTATCTTACCAACTTCCGCTGGGTGATCAGTTAATCGAGATCGACAAAAGCATTGGTCAGTCAATCAGTCTTTCACATACCGGCAATATCTTTTGTATTGCCTGCGGCAGAAAATCCAAGAAGAGTTTTTCTCAGGGGCACTGTTTCCCCTGTTTCAGGCGACTGGCGTCGTGCGATCTATGTGTGATGAAACCAGAGACATGCCATCACCATCTTGGCACCTGTCGCGACGAAAACTGGGCACAGACTCACTGCATGACGCCGCACTATGTGTACCTGGCAAACTCATCCGGACTTAAAGTCGGCATTACTCGCGAGAATCAATTGCCGACCCGTTGGTTTGATCAGGGTGCCTCTCAGGGCATACCGATGTTTAAGGTGTCCAGCAGGCGCTATTCGGGAATGGTCGAACATGCACTCAAAGGTTTTGTTTCTGATCGTACTGACTGGCGGAAGATGCTCAAAGGCGGCGCTGAACCGTTGAATCTGTCTGCACTGGCGGATGAACTGGTTGGGCAGGCGCAATCTGAATTGGAACGATTGAATGACCTTTATCCGGACATAGACCTTGCACGTCTGGACACTGAGCAAAAGGAAATTGAATTTCCTGTCGAGAGTTATCCGGAGAAGGTTATCAGCCACAATCTCGACAAGTCTCCAGTCATTGAGGGCAGACTGGACGGCATCAAGGGGCAGTATCTTATTTTTGACTCCGTCGTAATCAACATGCGCAAGTACGCAGGTTACGAATTAACCTTCAAACCTCTTTAAAGAGATTTTTAATTGTCCGAAATGGCGATGTCTGCAGTAATTGTCCCGTCATGCAAATCACAATAAAACACCTGCAGGCATTTGTGTGGGTTGTTGATCTCGGAAGTTTCCGTGGCGCAGCGGATCGACTAAACACCACCCAGCCCAACATTTCAGCACGTATAGCGTCTCTGGAGGAGTCCTTGGGCGTTACCCTGATGTCGCGAGATGCCGGTTCAGTTCGACTCACCGCGCAGGGTGAAAAAATGCTTGTTCACGCGCGTACTGTTCTGAAAACCCTGGATGACCTGGTCGATGCTGCCAATCAGGAATCCCTGCTCGATGATGTACTTCGCCTCGGTGTCACGGAGATGATTGTTCATACCTGGTTGGGTGATTTCCTGCGGCGACTGAAGGACAGGTTTCCTCAAATGTCCGTTGAGCTGACCGTCGACCTGTCCGCGCGTCTGGACGAGTTGTTTTCACAAAAAGCGATCGACCTGTCGCTGCAAAGTGGCGCGTTTGACGATCGAGCCGACGGCTTCGTAGATCTGGGCACGTATCCGTATATATGGATTGCGTCACCCGAGCTCGGTTTGCAAAAACCGAATCTGAATATAAATGAACTGACTGAATTTCCTTTGCTTACGCACGCGCGCGACACGGAACCGTACAGGCAGTTGAGTGAGCACTTTCGTCACCAAAAGCGAACTGTTCGGCTGGTCCCTTCCAGCAATCTGGCGGCGTGTATTCAGATGGCTCTTGATGGATATGGATCTGCGGCGGTGCCATCTGCCATGGTTCAGGAAGAGATCAGAGAGGGTCACCTGGTTGGACTCGACTACAGGTGGACACCTGACAACCTCGCGTTTTCAGCTCGTTATGACTCAGACTGGGCGGCGCACTATGTCAGAAAAGCCGCAGAGCTTGCCGGTAGGGTGTCTGCGGAATTTCGGGCCGGGTTTGAAAGCTAAACCAGAAAAACAGTCTGTGTGCACGGGCCCTGGTTCAGGTCAGTCTTGAGATAAAATCAAAATAAATTATCTAATAAATATAATAAAATAATTAACTTAA
>JBCCGE010000005.1:0-73333 GCA_039029455.1 Pseudomonadota bacterium
CGCGGATGGAAGAGCTTGAGATACACTTCACCCTCCTTATCCCGGCGCGGCGAAGGTAAGACGCTGGTTGCGACTTTGCCCGCTTATCTGAATGCGGTCACCGGCAGTCCTGTCCATATCGTCACGGTGAACGACTACCTTGCCAAAAGGGATGCAGAATGGATGGGGAAAATCTACAGTTTCCTCGGCTTGACTGTTGGCGTAATTCTGTCTGGCCAGGACCGCGAAGAGAAAAAGTCGGCGTATCAATGTGACATTGTTTACGGCACCAACAATGAATACGGATTCGATTACCTGCGCGACAACATGGCGTTTTCTTCAGAGGAGCGGTTCCA
Organism: Pseudomonadota bacterium; assembly: GCA_039029455.1. Lineage (GTDB taxonomy): Bacteria > Pseudomonadota > Gammaproteobacteria > Arenicellales > Poriferihabitantaceae > JBCCGE01. Next base: position 336 of record JBCCGE010000005.1, read on the forward strand.
GCGCGGTCTGGGGTTCGCTGTTGTTGACGAAGTCGACTCGATCTTAATCGATGAGGCACGAACACCTTTGATCATTTCCGGTCCGGCGGAAGAAAGCACCAGTCTTTATGAAGCAATCAACGTCATCGTTCCGAAGTTGCAGCGACAGCATGAGGAGGATGGACCGGGAGATTTCAGCCTTGACGAAAAGGCAAAATCGATTGCGCTCACAGAAGAGGGCCATGATCACGCCGAAAGTCTTTTGACCGAAGCCGGCCTTCTTGAAGAGGGCAGTAGTCTCTATGAAGTTTCAAATATTGGACTGATGCACCACGTGTATGCGGCGTTGCGTGCACACAATATTTTCCAGAAGGATGTCGACTACATTGTGCGAAACGATCAGGTAGTCATCATCGATGAGTTTACGGGTCGTATGATGGCCGGGCGACGTTGGTCAGACGGGTTGCATCAGGCCGTCGAAGCAAAAGAAGGGGTGACTATCCAGCAGGAAAATCAGACACTGGCTTCAATTACTTTTCAGAATTACTTTCGGTTGTATGACAAGCTTTCAGGGATGACCGGAACCGCCGATACCGAAGCCCCTGAATTCGTGCAGATCTATGGACTCGAAGTGGTAATTCTGCCGACCAACAAAGATATGATTCGCCAGGACGCTCCTGATCTCGTGTATCGCACGACCACTGAAAAATTTGAAGCCATAGTAGACGGCATCAAAGCATGCATGGAGAAGCAGCAGCCCGTATTGGTGGGAACAGCGTCGATAGAGTCCTCTGAACTGCTTTCGGGGTTGTTGACGAAAAACAAGATTACCCACCAGGTTCTTAACGCTAAACACCACAGCCGGGAAGCCGAAATTATTGCGGAAGCTGGTCGTCCCGGAACTGTAACCATAGCAACCAATATGGCTGGCCGTGGCACCGACATCGTGCTCGGAGGAAATCTTGAGTTGCAGCTGGCGGGTCTTGAAAACGAGTCGGATCATGAGCAGTCTCGGCGGGACTGGCAAAAACGTCATGATGATGTGCTTGCGGCGGGTGGTTTGCATGTGCTGGGCACAGAACGAAATGAATCACGTCGGGTTGATAACCAGCTGCGGGGCCGATGCGGTCGACAGGGCGATCCGGGTTCCAGTCAGTTCTATCTTTCTCTGGAAGACAATTTGATGCGAATTTTCGGTTCAGAGCGCATTTCCGGATTGATGCAGAAGCTGGGTATGGAAGAAGGTGAGGCGATTGAACATCCCTGGGTAACCAGGGCGATCGAAAACGCGCAAAAAAAAGTGGAGGGTCATAACTTCGATGCGCGCAAGCAGCTCCTGGAGTATGACGATGTTGCGAATGAACAGAGGAAAGTAATTTACGATCAGCGCAACATGTTAATGGAGACTAACGATATTTCAGAGAACATCAAGGTTACGACCGAAGAAGTTGTGACTGATGTCATCAACCAATCCATTATTCCACAATCTCTTGAGGAGCAGTGGGAGGTCGATGATCTGGAAAAGGATCTGGAAAGTAACTTTGGGTTGTCGCTTCCCGTGCGCGAGTGGCTGGACTCGGATGAAGAGCTTTACGAAGAAACGCTGAGACAGAAAATTCTGAAATCTGTAACCGACTCGCTGTCGGAAAAGGAATCCCGTGTCGGTGAGGACAACATGCGGCACTTTGAGAAGGCCGTGATGCTGAAAGTTCTTGATGAACAGTGGAAGGAACACCTGGCAAACATGGATCACCTGAGGCAGGGTATAGGTCTGCGCGGTTACGCTCAAAAAAACCCCAAGCAGGAGTACAAGCGGGAGGCTTTTGAGATGTTCACTGGTATGCTGGATACCGTTAAAAGCGAGGTCATCTCTATACTGACACGCTTTCGTATTCCGACCGCTGAGGAGATTGCAGAAATGGAAGAGCAGCAACGTCTGGCGCAGGAGCGACAGTACGCTCGGGATCAAAGTTCTGACGGTGAGAATCCGGATGCTTCAGCCGCCCCTGTGCGAATGCCACGAAAACCGCAAAAAAATGTAGGGTACGAACGAAGCGAGACAGTTGTGCGTTCGGGCAAAAAAATTGGACGGAATGAACCTTGTCCCTGCGGCTCGGGCAAGAAGTTCAAGCAATGCCACGGTCGTCTTGGATAGGGTGTCGCCCGGTCTGACCCGATCTGTTAGAACACGATGAGTAAATCACCGCTGGCTCCCGCCGAAACACCTCGACTGCCCGGTATTTCGGGATTTCGTGTCTGGGTTGCGGAGACCGGCATGAAATACAAAGGGCGCTGCGATCTGCTTGTCGTCCACTGTGAGGAAGAGACATCCGTGGCTGGGGTGCTGACCCAATCAAGCACGTCGAGTGCGCCGGTACAATGGTGTCGTGAGAATTTGAACAACGGCCGCGCTCGAGCGCTTGTGGTTAATGCCGGCAATGCCAACGCCTTTACGGGATCTGCAGGCAGAACCAGTGTTTCTGAGGTGTGTACCAGACTGGGGGAGGCAATCAACTGTTTGCCACAAGAAATAATGACGGCGTCGACAGGCGTGATCGGTGAGCAACTGGATACGGCTGCAATTACCAGGCACTTCGCCGGTATGACCGAACACTTTGGTGATGATTGGAATGCAGCCGCAGAAGCGATAATGACTACCGACACGTTCGCCAAAGTTTCCAATCGAACATGTCAGATAGGTGACTGCACGGTCACCCTGAACGGAATTGCCAAGGGATCAGGAATGATCGAGCCCAATATGGCAACCATGCTGGCTTTTGTGTTCACAGATGCCGAAATTCCACCTGGCGTGCTTAAAACTCTGCTCGTTGAAGCGAATGAAGGTGCATTCAATGCCGTTACTGTAGACAGTGATACCTCAACAAGCGATACCTGTCTGATATTTGCCAGTGGACGGGCGAGTCATATGGCCATCACAGATGGTGATTCCGAACATCTGATCGATTTCAAGGAGCGACTGGCTGATTTAATGCAGGATCTGGCGATTCAGATCGTTCGGGATGGAGAAGGCGCAACAAAACTGGTTCGGATAGATGTTCAGGGTGCTGGTACGGATGATGACGCCCGACTGGTTGGCAAGTCGATTGCCAATTCGCCATTGGTTAAAACAGCGATTGCAGGTGAAGATGCAAACTGGGGTCGAATCGTGATGGCGGTAGGTAAATCCGGTGCACTAGTTGACCAGAATCGTTTGAATATCAGTATAGGCGGCGTTGCCATCACTGCGAACGGCGCGCCGCTGCCGGATTACGATGAAATACCTGTAGCGTCACATTTAAAAGGTTCCGAGATTGACGTCGCTGTTGATCTGGGTATGGGAACCGGCCATGCGCTCACATGGACCTGCGATTTGACCCACGGTTATATCGAAATTAATGCTGACTACCGTTCCTGAGGATCGGCTGAATGTTGCCGTCGGTGTAGTGTGGCGTGACGATGGGTCGATGCTGGTTCAGCAGCGTACGCCCGGGCGTCCATGTGCAGGAAAATGGGAATTTCCCGGCGGCAAAATCGAGCACAACGAAACACCGCTTGACGCCCTGAGTCGGGAGCTTATGGAAGAGCTTGGTATTTGTGTAGAGGATGCAACACCGCTGACCAATATCGCTTTTGACTATACCCACGCCAATGTCTGGTTGCAGGTATTCGAAGTGCACACGTTTACTGGCGAAGTAAAAGGTTGCGAGGGTCAGGAGATTTCATGGCGTACAGTGAGCACTATAAGGGAACTCGATCTGCTGGAGGCGGTTGAACCTATACTCCAGGCGTTACAAAAGTCCTGAATCAACTGCTGAGTTGACTGCTTAAGCGCAGATAGTCCTGATGCAGAAGGGCTACCTTGTTGCAAAGCTCAACGAGCGTGCCATCATTGACAATGATATCGTCTGCCGCTGTCAGTCTCTGGTCGTCGCTTGCCTGCGAAGACGCAATTTTTCTGAACTCTGATTCTGTAAGGTCGCGTGATGACTCTACGCGCTGCCATCGAAGCTCTTCCGGACTTTGGACCACCAGAATTCTGTCGAATTTGTCCTCCTGCCCGCTCTCTATGAGCAAGGGTATCTCGAGTACACAGTAGGGACCGGTGTGATGGTCGGCGCGAGAATGCATTTGCTGACGGATTTCCGGATGGACAAGTTGTTCCAGCCAGTCTTTTTGTGCCGCATCAGAGAAAACAATGTTGCGAACCACTTGCCGATCTATAGAACCATCGATAGCTTTAGCTTCAGCCCCAAACCGTTCAATAATTTCAGAATAAACAGATGAGCCAGGCCGATAAAGATCGTGAACTACTTGATCAGCGTCGATAGTCATCACATCAAGCCTGCGAAAGCAGTCCGCTGCCGCAGACTTGCCGCTGCCAATACCACCGGTGAGACCCACTTTATATGACATCAGAATTTCAACAGTGCCAGGTAGTTTGTTACCAGCTGATCACCCCAAAAAAGTGCAATCCATGCGCCGAGTGCCAGAAAAGGACCGAATGAAATAGGTATTTCTCGCGATTGACGCCTCGTGAGGATAAGTCCCAGCGCAAACAGGGTTCCTGCCAGGGAAGCCAATAACGCAACCAGTGGCAATGACTGCCACCCCAGCCATGCGCCGATGGCCGCAAGCAGTTTGAAATCCCCGTAGCCCATGCCCTGTTTTCCGGTAATTCTGAAATGCACCTGGAACAAAATCCACAGTGACAGATAGCCGACAATCGCGCCGATGACGGCTGAATGGATTGAGGTAAATGTGGACCACAAATTCACAAAAAGACCCATCCAAAGCAGGGGAATAGTCAGATCATCCGGAAGCAGCTGACAGTCGGCATCAATCAGGGACAGTGTGATCAGTGTCCAGATCAGAATTAATGCGGCGATCAGTTGCAGTGACACCGGGAAAAAGAAAGCCGCGTGCACGGTGAACAACCCCGTGGCCAGCTCGACAACAGGATACCTTGGAGATATTCGTTGGCTGCAATTCGCGCATTTCCCCCGCAAAAACAGATATCCCAAAATGGGAACATTGTGCCAGGGCTTTATTTTAGATTTGCACTGCGGGCAGTGAGACGGTGTAGTTACCAGATCAGGAGGTTCTTCCGGTAGTTCAGAGTATTCACCCGCTTCACCAACAAAATAGTCTCTGCAGTGACTCTCCCATTGAAATTGAAGTCGCTTGGGTAAACGCAGTACGACTACATTCAGGAAACTGCCAATACACGCACCGAGAACAAACAGCAGTATATAGAGGGTTGTGGGGCTTGCTTGCAGAGCGGTAACGACGTTCATAGTGTAAGTCAGTCAGCACGAGACCACTCGCAGAGTGGCCATACTATACCTGGATCTACAACCCGACTCGCCAGTGCTGGCGACTAGAATACAGCACCGAGCTTGAAAATTGGCAGATACATCGCGATAACGATCGTGCCCACGATAATACCCAGTATGATGATAAGAAACGGTTCAACCAGAGAACTGATTACGGCTACCGCGTTGTCAACTTCGTTTTCGTAGAAATCCGCTACCTTGTCGAGCATGCGCTCCAGCTCACCCGCCTCTTCACCGGTAGACACCATCTGTAAAACCATCCCCGGAAACAGACCGGTATCCGACATGGAGCCTTCGAGAGATCGGCCTGTTGAAACATCATTTCTGACTTTAAGCACGCCCTGACCGTAGACCCTGTTGCCCGCTGCAGCTGATACAGTTTCAAGTGCGTCGACGAGCGGAATGCCGGCGCCAAACATCGTCGCAAGCGTGCGCGAAACCCTGGCGATTATGGATTTTCGGATGATGGGACCGAATACCGGAATCCTCAGTATCATGCGATCGTACATGTGCTGCATTTTGGGCGATCGCTTGTAACTGTAGTAGAGGACTGTCCCACCAACCATAAAGCAGATCAGAAATATGAACCAGTACTGCTGGAACAAGTGAGACATATCCACGACAAAACGCGTAAGAGACGGCAAATCAGCGCCAAAGTCCGTGAACAGTGTTTCAAATTCCGGGATAACCACAATCAACAGTATGGCAACGATAACGATCGCTACAATGATTACGAGAGCAGGGTAAAAAAGAGCAGATCGAACTTTACTTTTGATGCGTTCGATTTTTTCCATATAGGTTGCGATCTTGTCCATCAGGATGTCCAGTGTTCCCGACTCTTCGCCGACCGTAACGAGACTGGTATAAAGCCGGCTAAAGTGTCCCGGATGCTTCCTCAGTGAAGCGCTCAGAGTTGTGCCGGCTTCGACGTCTTCCCGAATGCTGCCTAACAGTTTTTTGACAGCCTGCTTTTCATTGCCCAGGGTGATTCCACGCAGGGCTTGCGCAATTGGAATGCCCGCTTCAATCATGGTGGCCAACTGCCGGGTTAGAAACACGACGTCTTTTACTTTGACCGTGTTTCCGATGCTGAACAGGGGCGCGGCCTGTTTTCTGATTTTCTTGACCTGAATGCCCTGTCTTCGAAGCAGCAATCGAGCGGTCTGAATATTGAGTGCTTCGATTTCGCCAGAAGCTTTGCGATTTCCTTTATCGATACCCCGCCAGGTAAATGTTGCAACCTGTTCTTTTTTCTTTTTCGCCATGTTTTTTAGTCTGTTGTTACCCGTTCAACTTCCTCAAGCGTTGTGACGCCCGCAGCAACTTTGATCAGTCCTGATTCGCGCATGGTCAGAACATCTTCAGCTGCAGCCTGTCTTGCAATGTCCAGCGTTGACCCTCCTGACATTACAAGATCTGAAATCATATCGCTCATCGGCATGACTTCAAAAATTCCCGTGCGCCCGCGATATCCGCTGGTGCAACCACTGCAACCAATCGCCTCGTAAAGTTCCAGTGATTCCAGATCCTCCTGCGAATACCCTGCACGGAGGAGCACTTCATCATTGTAGTTCACCGGCTGGCGACAGGAATCGCACAGTCGTCTGACCAGCCTCTGCGCAATTACCAAATTCACTGACGATGCGATATTGAATGGAGCTACACCCATATTCATCAGCCTGGTCAGAGAGCTGGGTGCGTCATTTGTGTGTAGCGTGGAGAGCACAAGGTGCCCGGTCTGTGCGGCTTTGATTGCGATTTCCGCTGTTTCTAGATCCCTGATCTCCCCAACCATAAGTACATCGGGGTCCTGACGCAGAAAAGCACGCAAAACGCGAGCAAATGAGAGTCCTGTTTTTTCGTTGATGTTAACTTGATTGACCCCACTGACATAAATCTCGACAGGGTCTTCAACACTGGAGATATTGCGCTCCACTGTGTTCAGAACATTGATTGCTGAATACAGAGACACTGTTTTACCGCTTCCTGTCGGTCCTGTTACCAGTATCATGCCGTGTGGTTGCGCTGCGGCGACACGATAAAGTTCCAGCTGTTTTTCATCCATGCCGATGGTCTCCAGACCAAGATTGGCGGAACCGGTATCAAGGACCCTGATAACCATTTTTTCGCCGAACAGGGTCGGCATGGTGCTGACCCTGAAATCGATTGTCCGACTGCGTGAAAACTGCAGTTTCATTCGACCGTCCTGAGGGAGTCGTCTCTCTGCAATATCGAGCTTGGACAGAATCTTGAGGCGGGCGATTATTTTAAACACAAGACCCTGTGGAGGATTCACCGCATCGTGAAGCACGCCGTCAATACGATAGCGGATTCGGGTATTTCGTTCGTAGGGCTCTATGTGGATATCCGACGCGCCTCTTCGAATTCCGTCCTGCAGTATCTTGTTTACAAAACGGACAATCGGTGTGTCGATATTGAGGTCGAGTGGCGCGTTAGGGTCGTCTTCTACCTCAGTGGACAGGTCGATATCGTCGAGTCCGCCTTCGCTGACAATGTCCGACAGGCTGACATCGGAATCTTCCTCCAGAAGATTTTCCAGCACCAGTCGAAGTTTGCGCGGATCGACGAGAACCGGACTGACACCCAGACCTGTATTAAATTTAATATCGTCAAGACCCGCGTTGTTACTCGGATCTCCAACCGCGATAAAGAGTTTTGTGCCACGCATATAGAGTGGCAGCATGTGGTGTTTCTCAATCAGCTGGTTGGGAACGATCTGCAGCGGAGATAATTCCGTGTTGATTGAGTCCAGCTCTACGAAGGGAATGCCGAACTCCTCAGAAGCAATCATGCTGGCTTCAAGAGCGGGTACCGAATTTTGCTCTATTGCCTGCAGATAAAACGAGCGGTTTTCCTGCATGGCATTGGAGAGTATTTCCTGCGCAGCAGCCTCCGAGATGAGTTTGCGCGAGATCATCTTTTTTGCCATTCCAGGCAGACTGAGTTTTACTTCCGGTTCTTTTCTTTCTTCGGCTTCACTCATAAGAGAATTCCTCTTCGAGGCAACAATATTGAATCTCGACTCAATTGGAACAGTACGAGTATGATCTAAATCTCGGCGTAATTTGTTTTGAGCTGTCAGTTCGCGAGCTATTCAGGATTCGACCGTCCTGACGTCGAACAGTCCCACGAATATCCGCGAATGCTGCATTGTTAACGCTGGCGAGCGAATGCAGCACAATATGTGACTGCCAGCACCACCCCACAAATGCATAAAGTGTAACAAATTCGGGCATTAAATCGTTGATATTGCCGACAATTAAAAAACCAACTAAAATACTCAGGAATTCACGAGTCTTTGACCGTCAGAACCCTACACTCCGCGCTGAAATTCCCGAAGTTTGGATTTGATGAGCCCAAGTTCAGGAAAAACCTGACATTCTGCTATGAGATTAACGACCAAAGGCCGCTATGCGGTCACTGCAATGATTGACCTCGCCATGAACCAGTTCATGGGTCCGGTCACTCTGAAGAGTATTTCCTCAAATCAGGGGATTTCATTGTCGTATCTTGAGCAGTTATTTTCGAAGATGCGAAAGTCCAACCTTGTTGAGGGCACTCGGGGTCCCGGGGGAGGGTACGTACTGGCCCGGGATGTAAATGAGATCACTATCGCTGACATTATTATCGCTGTGGATGAGCCCCTCGATATAACTGAGTGCGATGGTTTGCAAAACTGCAAAGATGGAAAACGCTGCCTGTCCCACGATCTGTGGAGTGAGTTGAGCGATCAGCTTTACAGTTTTCTGTCCGGGATTCAGTTAGGCGATCTCATGGAGAGAAGCGGGTTGCCCCTTGATGGTAGCCATCCAGCCACCAGAATTCAAAGACAGGAGGTCAATATCCCCACGCTCGAAAGGCACTAAAACCGGTAATTTAGTTAACTTTTTCCCCAAGATTCAAGCAAATGAGCTCAACCGAAAAAGACCTTACCTCGCTGGTTCAGCGAGAGTACAAAGAAGGTTTTGTAACCGATATTGAGGCGGATACATTGCCGCCCGGACTGAATGAAGATGTCATTCGGACCATATCTATCAAAAAAAATGAACCTGATTTCATGCTTCAGTGGAGACTAGAGGCCTATGAAAGATGGTTGACGATGTCAGACCCCGAATGGGCCCATCTGCATCACCCTCCGATTAATTTTCAGGACATCAGCTATTTTTCGGCACCAAAGCCCAAGGAACTGCTGGACAGTCTGGATGAGGTAGATCCTAAGCTTCTTGAAACCTATGAAAAACTGGGAATTCCGATTGAGGAACAAAAAGCACTGGCTGGTGTAAAAGTGGCCGTTGATGCCGTGTTTGATAGCGTTTCTGTTGCAACGACATTTAGAGAAACTCTTGCCGAAGCGGGAGTCATATTCTGTCCGATTTCAGAAGCACTTCAGGAATATCCGGAGCTTGTGCAGCAGTATCTTGGTACGGTGGTGCCGGCGGGTGATAATTTTTATGCTGCGCTAAATTCTGCGGTTTTCAGCGATGGTTCTTTTGTCTATGTGCCCAAGGGCGTCAGGTGTCCGATGGAATTGTCGACCTATTTCCGGATCAATGCGATGAATACCGGACAGTTTGAACGGACACTAATCGTGGCGGATGAAGACAGCTATGTCAGTTATCTGGAGGGTTGTACCGCACCGATGCGCGATGAAAATCAGCTTCATGCTGCGGTTGTAGAACTGGTCGCGATGAAAGGAGCAGAAATCAAGTATTCCACTGTGCAGAACTGGTATCCCGGTGACGAGAATGGTGTCGGTGGAATCTACAACTTTGTAACAAAACGCGGCGTCTGTCGCGGTGAGTCGTCGAAAATTTCCTGGACGCAGGTTGAAACAGGCTCTGCGATTACCTGGAAATATCCCAGCGTGATTCTTGAGGGCAACAATTCGATCGGAGAATTCTATTCTGTTGCACTAACCAACAATTATCAGCAGGCAGACACTGGAACGAAAATGGTGCATATTGGAAAAAACTCCAAAAGCACCATAATCTCAAAAGGCATTTCAGCGGGCAGAGGGCAAAACGCTTACCGTGGTCTGGTCAAGGTCGTGAAAGGCGCTGAAAACGCGCGGAATTATTCCCAGTGCGATTCGCTCTTGATGGGAGACAAGTGCGGTGCCCATACGTTTCCGTACATGGAAGTAAAAAATCCGACGGCCACTGTCGAGCACGAAGCGACGACATCCCGAATAGGTGAAGATCAACTCTTTTATTGCCGGCAGCGCGGAATGTCTGAAGAAGACGCAGTTTCGATGATCGTAAACGGATTTTGTAAAGAGGTGTTTAAAGAGCTGCCAATGGAATTTGCAGTAGAAGCCCAAAAGCTGTTGGGTATCAGTTTGGAAGGTTCGGTCGGGTAGTCCGACCGAATTCTCCTGATTTATTTCGCGTTATTCAGATATGTTATCAATTAAAGATTTGCACGCCAGCGTAGACGGTAAACCCATCCTAAAAGGTATAAACCTGGAAGTAGGAACTGGAGAGGTTCACGCAATTATGGGTCCAAACGGTTCCGGAAAAAGTACGTTGGCGGGCGTGCTTGCGGGGCGGGACAGTTATGAAATATCTGCAGGCTCTGTGGAATACCGGGAACAGGACCTTCTCGATATGGAGCCGGAAATTCGCGCCCGAGAGGGGGTGTTTCTGGCGTTTCAGTATCCTGTCGAGATTCCAGGCGTCTCCAACCTTTATTTGTTGAAAGCTGCAATCAATGCAATAAAAAAGCATAGAGGGGAAGACGAGCTGGATGCAATGAATTTTCTCAAGCTGATCAAGGAAAAGGCTGCGATGGTCGAGATGAAACAGGAGTTTCTCTATCGATCTGTAAATGAGGGTTTTTCGGGCGGGGAGAAGAAACGCAACGAAATACTGCAGATGGCGCTTCTGGAACCATATCTGAGCATATTGGACGAGACGGACTCAGGTCTCGACATCGATGCGCTCAAGATCGTTTCCAAGGGTGTCAATGCGCTCCGAAATGAAGATCGTTCGATGATTGTGGTCACACATTATCAGCGACTGCTCGAGTATATTGTGCCGGACTATGTGCATGTTCTTGCGGATGGAAGGGTTATCAAGTCGGGTGACAAGTCCCTCGCGCTGGAACTTGAGGAAAAGGGATACGGGTGGATTGAAGATCAGGCTGCGGCCTGACGGTAATGCCAGATGAACGATGTGATCGAACACTATGTGGACCAGCATGTGGCAATGCGGTCAGGATTGCCGGGTAACAGTTCTGAGTGGCTGCAGCAGCACCGCCAGCAATCTATCAGTGCATTTGAAAAACTGGGATTTCCAACTGTCAGAAATGAGGCCTGGAAATACACTGACACCAAGCTGATCAGCAACAAGCATTTCGTTATCCCGGAACCGGCAGAGATTTCAGCAGGTGCGATTGATCAGAGTGTTCTGGATGCAATAGACGGCATTCAGTGTTATCGGGTTGTTTTGCACAATGGCCGTTTTGTAAAAGAACGTTCAATCCTGCCGGACAAAGAAGCTGGAGTGGCACCTGTTGTTTCTCTGGCTGAAGTGATTGAGGAAATGGAGACAACCATTTCTTCAAAATCTCCGTTCAATGACGGATTGCAGGCTTTGAATCAGGCGTTTTTAGCGGACGGTGTTGTGGTGCGGCTTGCGGCAAAGCAGGCGCTGGATAAGCCTCTGGAAATACTGCACATTACGAGTGGAGACCGTATTTGCAGTCAACCAAATGTATTCCTGACGCTTGGGGAGGGTTCCAAAGCTGTGGTGGTGGAACGGTACGTGACCAGCGACGCCGCCGTAACATGGACCAACAGCCAAACCAGAGCTCAACTGGAAGCGGATTCTTCTCTCGATCACTATATCGTCCAAACGAGCTCTGCGAAAAGCTACCTGGTAACCGACGTCGAGGCGAAACAGAATAGTGGCAGTCGATACAGCGCTCGGACTATTACACTGGGATCGGGTTTGACTCGAAACAATCTTTCAACACATATGCTTGAGGAGCATGCACACTGTGACATGTTTGGGCTGTACTCAATGAGCGGGCGGCAGCATGTGGATAACTACACGACCATGATCCATGGTGCGGCCAATTGCTCCAGCAGAGAATTGTACAAGGGTGTGCTTAACCAGCGCTCGCGGGGTGTTTTTCATGGTCGGATAAAGGTAGAGAAAGATGCGCAGAAAACTGATGCAGAGCAAAGCAATAACACGCTTCTGCTGTCGCGCGATGCTGAAATCGATACCAAACCCCAGCTGGAGATTTACGCCGACGATGTCAAATGTTCCCACGGCGCAACAATTGGTCAAATAGACAAAAACTCACTGTTCTATTTGCGGTCTCGGGGTATAGATGATGTTGCGGCGCGATCGCTGCTCACATTTGCGTTTGTCAACGATGTGCTGGCAGAGGTTGAGATACCGGAACTGCGTGAATATCTTGAGAGTCAGTTGATTTCCCAGCTTGTGCCGGGAGAGGAGGTCGCATAATGAAACGGGTAACTTTTGAACCAGACACGGAAAAGGCCCGAAGTAGCGCGAAAAGAGACAACATGATGGAGCAGTTTCTGTCGGGTAATATTCCGGATCCCGTAGAAATTGATGAAGAAGTCGTTCGAAAAACGGGCGGGAGCGCACCTACCACAGAGGAATTGCGCGAACGAGTGATCGAAGCCCTGAAGAATATTTATGATCCGGAAATTCCGGTAAACATCTTTGATCTTGGATTAATCTACCGGGTTGATATAAAAGAGAACGGATTTGCTGAGGTCGATATGACACTCACAGCTCCGGGATGTCCCGTTGCTCAAACTTTCCCCGGAATGGTGGAAGGGTCGGTAAAACTGGTGCCCGGAATCTCGGATGCAGTTGTTGAACTGGTCTGGGACCCGCCCTGGCGCCAGGACATGATCAGCGAAGCGGCGCGACTTGAACTGGGTCTGATCTGACAGTCTGATATGAGCGACTGGATGAATATTGTCGCCACTTCAGATCTGCTCCCCGGCGGTCATATGGTGGTCGACATAGACGATGCATCAATCGTGCTGGTAAATCTCGATGGTGACTATTTCGCAATTGAGAACATCTGCACTCACGATGGCAGTGAGATCGGTTCGGGTTGCATCATTGACGGGCAGATTGAGTGTCCGAGACACGGCGCCCGATTTGATGTTAAATCAGGTGAAGTAACAGCGCCTCCGGCCTATGAGTCGATTGATGTTTTTCCGGTTCGGGTAGTGGATGATGTCGTGCAGGTGAGAGATCACCGCTGGGACTGACACACAAAATTCAGGCACTCAATACTCACCGTCGTCTGACGGTGTAGCCAACGCCGGATTTTTCCTTAAGATCCACGACTACTTCTTTGCCCCCAAAACCATCCTTGAGCTCGTGCGCTCTGACCGTCAGATAGCGAGTATTTTCGGGGACCTTTATTCCACTGACCGATCGGGTAAAGGGTTGTTCATTTTCATGAGGATGCAACAGCAGTCTGGTGAACGGGTCGCTATTTTTTCGTTTTAGAACATTTCCCTGTTCGTCCATAACATCCCACCCGTCAGCGTAGTCCTGCCAGCCCGTGTCCGCATGCTCGACCGTGACATTAAATCGCCACGAGCCGTCGGTGGATTCGATGGCTTCAACCTGAAGTACGTCTGCGTCGCCGGATTGAGCGAGAACCGTTGACGGCATCATTGTCGTCATAACTGCAAATAATGTACTGAACAGAATCGTTCTGAGTGATTTTATAGACACTTTTCCAAGTGTTGCTGCGATGAGTATTCTGAGCATGTTTTTGACCAAACGAATTGCTGAATCGGCATAAGACTGATCACCTAAAGCCATCTTAGGAAGTGCATGACTTTTGACAGTATTTGAACGGAAAATGTTCACGGTATCAACATAATAAATATTTAGGTATGAGTTAAAATACCGCCTACGTCAACCGGAGCGCCTCTGCTCCAAAAATTCCCAGTGTATGGATAAATTAATTGCAACAGGTGGTGGTCCGCTTTCTGGGACCGTGCGCATATCCGGCGCAAAAAATGCCGCGCTGCCACTGATGATCGCTTCCCTGCTCACAGAGAAGTCACTAATGATCAGCAATATTCCACATCTGCACGACATTACGACGACACTGGAGTTGCTGGGTCAGCTTGGCGTGGAGCTTCAGGTCAACGAGAAGATGACCATTGAGGCCAATGCAGCAAACGTCAAAAGTGTCACCGCACCTTACGAACTCGTAAAGACCATGCGGGCGTCGATCCTGGTTCTGGGTCCGCTGGTCGCTCGATTCGGGAGGGCGGAAGTGTCGCTTCCGGGTGGCTGTGCAATAGGCTCGAGACCCGTCAATCTCCATATAAAGGGACTTGAGGCGATGGGTGCTGAAATAACGATTGATGGCGGGTATATCAAAGCGTCCGCTGAGCGCTTAAAAGGCGCCCGAATCTTTATGGATATGATCTCTGTAACCGGCACTGAAAACATTATGATGGCGGCGGCACTGGCTGACGGACAGACAGTAATAGAGAATGCGGCGCGGGAACCGGAGATCGTCGATCTGGCGAACTGTCTGAATGCGATGGGCGCCAATATTGAGGGGGCAGGTTCAGATGAGATCGTCATAAACGGTGTCGAAAAGCTGGGAGGCGCCCATCATCGAGTTATTCCCGACCGTATCGAAGCCGGCACGTTCTTAGTTGCTGCGGCCATTTCAGGTGGTGAGATCACTCTGAAAGATGTAATTCCTCGTCAGCTAGAGGCCGTTTTGGACAAGCTCCGGGAAGCGGGTGCCAGTATTGATACGGGCGAAGACTGGATCAAATTAAAGGCTCCGGACGGAAAGCTCAAATCAGTCAATGTTCGTACAGCACCTTATCCGGCATTTCCTACCGATATGCAGGCCCAGTTTGTGCTGTTAAATGCGGTTGCAGACGGAACAGCAACAGTTATAGAAACTGTGTTCGAGAATCGGTTTATGCACGTCCATGAACTGCAGAGGATGGGTGCAAATATCGAACTCGATGGCAATACGGCTGTCATCCAGGGTGTGGATGTCCTCCACGCAGCGCCCGTGATGGCCACTGATTTACGCGCGTCAGCGTGTCTGGTTCTGGCCGGGCTGATCGCCGAGGGCGAGACCCTGATCGATCGTATCTATCACATTGACCGAGGGTATGATTGTATCGAGGAAAAACTCTCACAGATTGGCGCCACCATACGACGTGTGCCGGGGCACTACATGGATCGTATGCGCGCCTGAAAAACTTTCAGCCCGGAAACCAGACCGGGCGAGGTGCAGCAACCGGTGGTTCAGTCCTTAGCTCACTCCCGATAAAGCTGACAAAACGATCAACTGACACAATGATAAGGCTACTTAAGTCCACAAGTACGGACTTTACTGAAGAACTCGAAAATCTTCTCCTGCGTGAGTCTGAGATGGACCAGAAAATCCAGGAGGTTACTGCTTCAATAATTGCGGACGTTCGCCGGCGCGGGGACGAAGCGGTTCAAGAATATACAAATCGTTTCGATCAGGTGTCCGGGAATCTGGAGCTGCCGTTAAGCCAGACTCAGGATGCCTTGAAGGCTATATCGAAAGAAATGAGAGGCGCCCTCGAAGCCGCCCACGAACGTATACTGTTTTACCATCAGCAGGAAGTGCAGGCATCCTGGCAGATAGAAGAGAAAGACGGAACAGTTCTGGGTCAAAAAATTTCGCCGCTGGATCGTGTCGGGGTTTATGTTCCCGGCGGCAAAGCGGCTTATCCTTCGTCGGTACTGATGACTGTGGTTCCGGCTAAAGTTGCCGGTGTTAAGGAAATCATCATGGTAGTGCCTACACCCGGTGGAGATGTCAGCCAGGCCGTTCTGGCCGCAGCTGCAGTCGTCGGCGTTAATCGCGTATTTACAATTGGGGGTGCGCAGGCCATAGCTGCGCTTGCCTATGGCACCGAGACGATTCCCGCTGTTGACAAGATCGTGGGTCCGGGAAATGCCTACGTGGCGGCAGCAAAACGTTTGGTGTTTGGCAAGGTTGGCATCGACATGATCGCTGGTCCCTCTGAAGTTCTGGTGATAGCGGATGAGACGAGTGATCCAGACTGGATTGCTATGGATCTTTTTGCTCAGGCCGAACATGATGAACTTGCACAATCAATTTTGTTAACCACGTCAGACAAAGTCGCTGCCGGCGTTCTCGAATCCATCAAACGGCTGCTGCCCACAATGCCGCGTAAAGACATCATTCAGAAATCACTATTAAACTATGGCGCACTTATAGTTGCCGAAAACAATGAGGTTGCAGCATCGATTGCAAATCGAATAGCTCCCGAACACCTTGAACTCATGGTAGAAGATGTGGATGGATGGTTTGCACGTATTCATCATGCGGGCGCGATCTTTTGCGGGCGGTATAGCGCTGAGTCCCTGGGTGACTATTGTGCGGGTCCAAATCATGTTTTGCCTACCGCAGGGACAGCGCGATTCAGTTCACCTCTTGGGGTGTATGATTTTCAAAAGCGGAGCAGCATCATTCAAGCCTCTCGCGGAGGAGCCGACAAAATGGCGGCGATAGCATCGAAACTGGCGCGATCAGAAGGCCTCTTTGCCCATGCCTGTTCGGCAGAATACCGCTTGGTTCGCAAGCCAGAGAACGAGATTACCGATGCCTAAGAATTCGGCAGCCGACGTTATCGAATCTCTGGTCACACCTGAGGTCCGCGCGCTTTCAGCGTATCATGTGCCAGGCTCAGATGGGCTTTTGAAAATGGATGCAATGGAAAGCCCGTATGAGCTGAGTGCCGATGTACGAGGCGAATGGCAACATTTTCTCAAATCAGTTTCGTTCAATCGTTATCCGGATCCGGATTCGAAAGCACTGAAGCGCAAGATTCGTTCCACGTATCGCGTTCCGAGTGGTATTGAAATGATCCTTGGCAACGGTTCTGATGAACTCATACAAATGATTGCGATGCTGGTTGGTTCAACCCACCGACCCATTATTGCACCTTCGCCGTCATTTTCGATGTACAGGCAAATTTCTAAAATGTTGGGCTGCGGCTACGTTCCTGTGCCACTCAACAAGGACTATTCGCTGGATTCGTCATCGATGTTAGAGTGCATTGAAAGACACGATCCGGCATGTATTTTTATTGCGTATCCCAATAACCCGACTGGAAACTGTTTTGACGAAAGCGCCATTGAGCAGATTCTGCACACAGCAAACGGACTGGTTGTTCTGGACGAGGCGTATTTTGCGTTTTGTCGGAAATCCTGGATGTCCTCAATACAATCCTGGGAAAACCTGATTGTGCTTCGTACTCTATCGAAAAGCGGACTGGCAGGCTTGCGTCTTGGAATGCTCTTCGCACATCCAAAATGGGCGGGAGAGCTCGAAAAGATCCGCTTGCCCTACAACATTAATGTACTGACCCAATGCAGTGCGGAGTTTATGCTCGATCATTTCGACCTGCTCGAGTCGCAGGCTGAACAAATTATGGAGGAGCGTGGCAAGATGTTCGCACAGTTGTCGAAAATCCCTGGTCTGAAAGTTTACCCTAGCGAGGCCAATTTTCTGCTGATTCAGGTAGAACAGGCGTCTGATTTACATCAGGCACTTATTGGTGAAGGTATTCTTGTCAAGAATCTTGATGGCGCCGATTCCGGACTGCAAAGTTGTCTGCGTCTTACTGTCGGTGCACCGGACGAAAACAGGGCACTGGTCACTGCGATTAAGCAGATAAACTCTTAGCGGATTCGCTCTGAAAAGATTTAGCGACGCTGACTGCGAGTTTGCTGATAATCTTTCTGCTGTAGGGGGCGGGCTCCTCAGACGCAGGCAGGAGTCCCAGGTTTTTCAGATTGTTCCAGTCTCGGTGCTGGAAATATCTTCCAACTAACAGCGACCTGCTGTCAGTATCCAGCGCCGGGTACTCACTGACAGCATCGACAATGAGTGATTTCCAAAGCAGATTCGGATGGTTTTGAGGATTCTGTGACGAATCCGCAAGTAGCAGCAGAAAATCGCGTTCATTTGAATCGATGTTGGAAACGGGTTTCCCGATATTGCTGTGCGACGCCAAAGCCAGAGATATCAGTCGAGGATGAATCGAATGGTATGGCCCAGCCAGCCAAAAGCCCAGATTTTGACGAAATTCCGCGCATGCTGCCGGCAGGAGGTCGGGACATACGGACGATTTGCTTGACAGGACCAGACAGGAGTGATCGCCGGTGGAACGGTGTTGTCTAAAACCCAGTCTAAGCACTGCAAAACCGCATTTTTTCCAGAACCGAATAACCGTTTGCTGCATCGAAAAGCTGCTGCCCAGCAAAGCTGACTCCCCGATCTTGTTGTGAACATGTTCAATCATCGCGCTTCCGATACCCTGTCGCAGGAATCCTGGATGCACAGCTATGCGATCGATCCGGAATGTGGGAATACCGGTGATTTCTGCTCTCAGGTGCGTGATCAGGGATTGAGAGACCAGTCCATCGCCCGGTCGCCGCGTAGCTTCAGAGATTTTTTTCTCCAGATCGGCAGTAATCTCAGGTTCCCTGATGACCAGAGTTACCCCAACCAGTTCTCCGGCATATTTCGCGCACAGAATGAACGCGTCTTTCTCATCAAGAAGTTTCTCCAGATCCAGAGGTTTGGTTCGATAGTGTGCCATCACCAGAAGCGAATATACCGCTCTTAGATTTGATTCGTTTTCTGTGAGTACCCGAGCATCAATACAGTCATAGCTGAAATCACCAACCGTGACTTCATTGATTTTTTGAATGGTCGTTTGGGATCCTGAACCAAACAACATCAACTCATCGCCCAGCATCTCAAGGGGATCGGGCGCGCTCCAGCGAATAGGTTGATTGAGACGGACAATTCGCACGCCTCGGCTTATTTTTCCAAGCTCAGGAAGAAATCGAAGCTCAAACCCTCTTCCGGTGCCCTCGTATCCATGGACTGTGGATGCAAATGCAATTCGTGGATAGCGTTCAGCGATGTCCAGTAGGGTAGGTATGGGTATTGTGGCGGCTTCATCGATCAGAATCAGATCGCACGGCCTTGGAGTCTCTGCAAGCCAGGCCGGATCGACGAATTCAATTGATGATTCACAGGTATCCGGAAGCGCCAGGTGTTTCCTCACCGCATCTGCGGCCGCATCCTGACGTGTGCAGACTTTTATGGATTTCAGTCCCGCTTTAGCCAGATTGGTGGCTGCAATGCCGAGCGCAGCAGATTTTCCCCGACCTCGATCAGACAGCAATACTGCTGGTTTACGGCGTTGTCCCAGTGCACATCGTTCAACTGTTTCAACGGCTTTTGCCTGATCATTGGTTGCGTATATTGATTCGCTTAACAGCGTTTCAGGATCGCGCTCGGGTTGAAAGACAGAATCCTGAAAGCGACTGCTGGACACCTCCCAGGCATGAGTCAGGCCTGTTGAATTCAAAATTCGATGCGCTCGTTGCAGAAAAGGTTTTTGTCCGGCGTGATCTGACAACACCAACGCCAGACCTCCCCCGGGCACGATGCAGCCACTGACGACACCAAATGCATCGGTTGCAAATCTTCTGCGACAGTCAAGCACCGCAAATTCAAGCTCCGAGCCCAGAATGGCGCGGGTAGCGTTTATGTCAATTGTGTTGCATTGGGCGAGTGATGATACGTCGTCAAATCCGACAAACAAGCTATTCGGACTGAACTGGTAAAGCTCGTGCAGAGCAGCATCAGTGTCTGCGGACGAACTGACTGTGAAGGTCAGGACATACCGGTTGCGTGCAGTTTTGTAGCGCTCACCTAGTTGCTCAAGCTCGACTCGCATAGGTCCTGAACGGGACGTGGTGTTTGTTCACTCATCAGGTGTTCATAGCGCAGCATTAGAGTTTCCTTACTTTCAACATGGTCGGGGTGAACCGGTATGCAGTCAACCGGACAGACTTCAACGCATTGGCTGGTTTCAAAATGTCCTACGCATTCAGTGCACCGGGTCCAGTCAATTTCATAGACTTCCACGCCCTGATAGATTGCGTCATTTGGACATTCGGGTTCACAAACATCACAATTTATGCATTCGTCCGTAATATAGAGCGCCATAACTAATTGCTGTTGAACTTTCGTTTAAGCGCTTGATGCACCACCGGACGAACAAACGGACTCACATCGCCGCCGTATCTGGCCACCTCCTTGACCAGTGATGCGGAGACAAACGTATAGTTTTCGGCCGGTGTAAGAAACATCGTCTCAATCTTTGGGTCGAGCCTGCGGTTCATAGAAGCCAGCTGGAATTCATACTCGAAATCTGACACTGCCCGAAGTCCACGCAGTATAACGTCGGCATTTTGGTCTTTCGCGAAGTCGATCAACAGTCCTGAAAAACCGACCACTTCCACATGATCCACCGAACCGATAACCTCACTCGCCAGTTCGATACGTTCCTCAACGGAAAACAGGGGCATTTTTTCCTGATTGTGAGCAATCGCAAGTATCACCTTGTCAAACATTGGTGCAGTGCGGACTAACAGATCAATATGTCCGTTCGTGATTGGATCAAAGGTTCCCGGATAAACTGCGATGGTTCCCATAGGTCGTGTGCTCAGGGGTTTGTTGTCTGTGACAGCAATAAAGCCGGATATTAAAACAAATTTTCCACAGATGTCAGATGGGCCATGACCTCGCCGCAGCGTTTGGACCGGAAAATATTCCACTCATCTGGTAAAACCGGAGGGTCCTGCTGTGCCCTGTGTTCAATATAGATAAGACTCCCGGGTTTCACAATTTTACGTGTGTGCAGACGATGTATTGCTTGTGGAAGTATCAGATCCTCATAGGGCGGGTCCAGAAACACTATGTCGTAAGAATGATCGCACTGATCGAGAAAATTATTGGCCTGAATGTTGTGCAACGCAATTTTCGTGTCTGCTCCCAGTATTTTGTGGTTGTCACGAAGTGACTTAAATGCACGTGTGTTTGACTCCACTATATCCACTTTACTCGCTCCTCGCGAGCGTGATTCAAACCCCAGAGCACCGCTGCCCGCAAAAAGATCCAGACAATTGCTGTTCGGAAGGTGGTTTTGCAGCCAGTTGAACACGGTCTCACGAACGGCGTCCGGAGTAGGTCTGAGTCCAGGAATATCAGGAAACCGTATCAGCCTGCTTCGCCATTCTCCTGAGATTATGCGAACAACCGCACTCTTTCTGCCCATCAATACGAGATAAAAATATTGGAATTCAATGGTAGGATACCCGCTTTTGCAGTGTTCCCGATGAAGTTTTTCCAGTCTTTTTTCGTCAAGCAAGAACCGGCCCATGGCAGCGAATCCGCAGAGACTGAGCGCAGTGTTTTCTACCGTCTTAAGAAGTCCAGGAACCAGCTATCGGGTGGCATTAGATCTCTTTTTTCCTCCGCACCAAGTGTTGATGACGATTTTTTCGAAGAGCTGGAAGACCAGCTTCTGATCGCTGATTTTGGAGTGAGCGCCAGTCATCAGCTTGTTGAGTCAGTGAGGGAGTTCAGTCACGGTAACAGCGCATTGACGGCTAATGAACTGGTTGAAAACTTACGAAACCAGATTGGTTCTATTCTTCACAAGAGCCAGGGTCAGGATCTGCAGCTAAATCCGGAATCCGATCGTCCATTCGTTATCCTGATGGTTGGCGTAAACGGTGTAGGTAAAACTACGACATGTGCCAAGCTGGCTTCAAAGGCCAAACTGCAGGGCCACAATGTAGTTCTGGCAGCGTGCGATACCTTTCGCGCGGCAGCGATCGAGCAGCTCCAAACTTGGGGCGATCGTCTGGATATTCCGGTAGTCGCCCAGTCTCATGGGTCTGACGCGGCGGCCGTTGCATTTGATGCTTTCGATTCGGCTCGGGCGAAAACAGCAGATTTACTGATTATTGATTCGGCCGGACGACAGCACACGCATACCGACCTAATGGAACAGCTAAAAAAAATAAAGCGGGTGCTGCAAAAGGCACACACTGATATCCCTGACGAGATCTGGCTGACAGTCGATGCAGGAAATGGACAAAATGTACTTTCACAGGTGGAGAGTTTCCACAATGCTGTCGGATTGACAGGCCTGTGCGTGACCAAACTGGACGGCACAGCTAAAGGAGGAGTGATTGTATCCGTAGCTCAAAAATTCCATTTGCCTATCCGATTCATTGGTGTCGGTGAGTCGATTGACGACTTGCGCGTTTTTGATACTGACAGTTTTGTGGATGCGATACTTCCCGCAGACACCGGAATCGACTCTGATGGGGAACCTGTTACTGCATGATCCGTTTCAGTCAAGTCTCAAAAAAGTACCCCAATGGGTTCGAGGCACTGAAAAACTTGTCGTTCCAGATAGAGCAGGGAGCATTCTGCTTTTTAACCGGTCAGTCGGGTGCTGGGAAAAGTACATTGCTCAAACTGATTTCGCTGACCGAGACCGCCACTCGTGGCCAGGTTCTGGTCAATGATATTAATATTTCCAGACTTCGTGGAAATAAGGTGGCGAAGCATCGTCGAGCAATAGGGACGGTTTATCAGGATCACAAGCTTTTACACGATCGCACCGTTGAAGATAACGTTGCCCTGCCTCTGGTGGTAGCGGGGTGTGAGTACCGCGAGACTAATCGCAGGGTGAGAGCGGCGCTTGATAAAGTCGGATTGCTGAAAAAATCCAAACGTTATCCAATTACTCTGTCGGGCGGAGAGCAACAAAGAGTCGGCATTGCCCGTGCGGTCGTGGGACGCCCAGATATACTTCTGGCCGACGAGCCGACGGGTAATCTGGATCCGGAACTTGCCGATGAGATCATGCAACTCTTTTTTGAGTTCAACCGGGTAGAGGTAACCGTCGTAGTCGCCACCCACGACTACCGCCATCTGAATAGCGAGAATACCAACGTCATACGTCTTGTGGAGGGCAGACTGTCAGATTATCCGGGGTCGGTTGATGAATAGTTATCTATTGCGGCATCTGCAGGTTTTTCTCGACACTCTGGGGCGGATGTGGGCTGCGCCTGCGGCTACTCTTTTAACAATGTCAATTCTGGGAATTGCATTGGCGTTACCACTTGTGCTGCTGAAAATAGCGGACAGCCTGCAACAGGTCGCCGGAAACTGGCAGGGGAAACCCGAGATTTCTGTTTTTCTTTCTATGGACGCCGGGGGTGATTTGGAGGACCTTGATCAACGCGCGATCAGCTACGGTCAGAACCTGCTTAACAATCCTGCGATAGATGATATTCAGTACATCTCACCGCAGCAGGCATTAGAGGAGTTTAAGGAATCCTCGGGGTTTGGTTCGGCAGTCGATCAACTGTCCGATAACCCGTTGCCGCCATTATTGGTAATTTATCCCAATGCGGATCAGTCACTTGAGGATATTCAGAAACTTGTTCAGGACCTTGAAGAGCGGGCTGATGTCGATTCCGCTAACTTTGATCACCGCTGGCTCCAGCGTCTCGGGGCAATAGTAGATTTGTTCCGCTTTGCTGTGCTGATCCTTGCATTGGTGATGTCAGTCGGTGTCGTACTTATCGTGAGTAATACGGTACGGATGAGTATCCTCGACAGGTCCGACGAAATAGAGATTGTCAATCAGGTGGGTGGCACGGAAGGATTCATTCGTCGACCGTTTCTCTATCAAGGCTTTTTGCAGGGAGCACTGGGTGGACTGATTGGAATTCTGATCAGCTCAGCAATTTTATTTTTGCTGTCACGGCCGGTAGAACAGCTCGCAACGCTTTATCAGAGTCAGTTTCGGATTGGCTGGCTCGATCAGAACACCGCTTTGATTGCGTTGGTGGCGATCTCTTGCCTGGGATGGTTAGCCGCGCGTTTAACTGTCGACAGGCATTTGCGCTCGCTTAGAGTTA
Source organism: Pseudomonadota bacterium (assembly GCA_039029455.1). Classification (GTDB taxonomy): domain Bacteria; phylum Pseudomonadota; class Gammaproteobacteria; order Arenicellales; family Poriferihabitantaceae; genus JBCCGE01. The sequence goes on from JBCCGE010000005.1 coordinate 24,526, forward strand.
GCGCGCGCGGAAAGTGATGCGGCCTTTCGAAAGGTCGTAAGGTGTAAGCTGCACTGTCACTTTGTCGCCTCGCAGGATACGGATATAGTGCTTGCGCATTTTTCCGGAAATATGAGCAATGATTTCGTGCCCGTTTTCCAACTCCACGCGAAACTGCGTATTGGGTAATGCTTCGATAATGGTACCTTCCATTTCGATGCTCTCTTCTTTTGCCATATAAATACGATGTCGTTTGGGAAGGCCGGAGTGTAAATAAGAAGTGACCACGATTCAAACGAATTGGGCCATTTACCGTACCAATATTACTCACTGTTTAGCTCTGGAATCAGACACTCTTTGCGCAGTGGTCTGGTAAACTTGCCGCCCGATTCGCCCTCATTACTGATCCTCCTAATCTCGTATGAGTAGCAAGCTATCAGCAGAAAAGATCCAATCTATTTTTTCGGACTCCGTTCAAAAACTACAGCAGGGCAATGCGGCAGGCGCACAAAAAGGGCTCGAAAAGGTTGCCAGGGCAATTCCGCACAGCGTTGCCGTCTGGTACAACCTCGCTCTGAGTCAGCAGCACCTTGGGCTTCATACCAAAGCGATAGATTCGTACCGCCGAGTGCTTAAGCTGGACAGTTCCAACCCTGATCCCATGGTGAACCTGGGCTTGTCCTACAAGGAATTAAATCAGATATCAGAGGCTAGAAAGTGTGCCCAAAAAGCACTTGCTCTGGACCCTAAACATTCTCGTGCACTAAATCTTGTTGCAACGATTGATGCGGAGGAAAACAATGCCGAGTCTGCGCTGGAGACTCTGCGCCGGGTTGTGAAAGACGATCCGGATAATTTTGACGCACGACACAATCTCGCAAATCTGTTAACGCAGACAGGGGATCACGAAGCGGCCCTGGAAACGGCTGAATCATTACTTCAGCAACCAAAGCCGGCAAAACATCACCGGGAGCTGGTCTGTCAGATTTTTCTTGATCTCAAGCGATACGGGGACGCCAGTCACGTTCTTAAATCACTTAAAGATGATTTTGCTGATGATCTGCAGGTGCAGCTGCTTGAGATCACGTTGGGAGAGCTGATCAAGGATTACTTCAGAGTAATTGACGTCGCCCATAAAGTGCTCGAAAAGGAACCTGAGCTTGCGCGTGCCTGGAATTCGCTCGGCAGTGCCTATTTCCAGCTCGATAGCATCGCCAAAGCCAAGGATTCGTATTTCAAGGCTTCTGCACTGGATCCTGAGCACCCGGAATATTTGAACAATCTCGGTCTTTCGCACTCATCAACCGGCGACAAAGATGAAGCGGAGAAATGTTACAGAAAAGCACTGTCGTTAAATCCGACGTATGCGGAGGCCTACCGAAACCTGGTCGCGATGAAAAAGTTCAAATCGATGGATGATGCTGATGCGTCAGCCATTGAAGATTTTTGGCAGAAAAATGATCAGGATGACTTCACCAGAACCAAGCTGGCTTTTGCCATAGGGAAAGTGTATGACGATGTCGGCGAGTATGAGCAGGCATTTGAAGCTTACGATGAAGGTAATCGGCTGAAGTTCGCAGAAGCAAAGCTGGACTTTGATCAGTACTTTAGTCACATCGACGGTGTTATTGACTGTTTCGACGACCGTCCCGATGAAGTCAGTGAAGCCATACCTGAACATCAGCCTATCTTTATTTTAGGCATGCCAAGAAGCGGCACTACCCTGGTGGAGCAGATAATTTCTCGTCATCCCGAGGTTACAGGGTGTGGAGAACTGCCGTGTATCGAAAAGGCAATCAGTCGTCTGGAGAAAAAGGCCGAACCCATGCGGGTATATCCGCAGGATTTTCTGCAGCTTGATTCGGAGGCGCTGACCGGTGAAACCATGCACTACCTGAGTTGGGTCGACCAGCTGCATGATATGCAGACGCCTTACTTTACGGACAAGATGCCCTTTAATTTTGTCCATGTATGGTTGATCAAAGCGCTGTTCCCTACTGCGGGAATCGCTCATTGCCATCGTCATCCCCTCGACGTTATTACTTCCAACTACTTTCAGCTCTACGCGTCAGACATCAGCTTTGTCTACAACCTTGAAATACTGGCTCGATACTACCTCCGGTATCAGCGACTGATGCACCACTGGCACGAAGTATTTCCGGGTGAAATCCACACCATTCAGTATGAGGCCCTTGTGAGTAACAAGGACGAGGAAACCCGTCGTCTGATTGATGGTGTAGGACTGCGCTGGGACGATGCCTGTCTTGATCTGAAGAAGTCAGATACCGCGGTTCGCACGGCCAGTATCTGGCAGGTCAGGCAGGGAATTTATACAAGTTCAAAAGAGCGCTGGCGCAATTACAGCCGACAGCTACAGCCTGCCATCGATATTCTGCAGGAAGAGGGCGTGCTGGATGCGGATCTGAATTACATTCCCTAAACCTCTGCTGTTTTACCTGTCTCAATCCTGAAGTTTGTGACTCTCAACTTGCTTTGCCAGAATTTTGCAAAGATTTCCTTCATTGTTCATCCAGCGGAAGTACTGCTCTTACGGCGTAGCGATCGATCGCAGAATTCCGATAACAGCGATCGTTCTCAGTTTGTTGTATTGATTTGAGTTCGGTTTCATGCGTCGTGAATTGCGTGTACACATCTTCCCTGCAAATTTGCATAAATTTTAAACAGGCATAAAAAAACCGGAGCATTTCGCTCCGGTTTTTTGTAACACGTTTCTAAGTCAGACTTAGAAATCGACGCGCATACCCAGGAAGTGGATGGTGTCGTCGGTGTTCGCGGTGTCAACTGCGGTTGCTTCGTAGTACAGTTTCAGACCGCCGCCCAGGTTGTGGTAAATACCCCAGACAGTTGCTTCTGAATCAGCATCGTCATCAGCAGTTGAGTGACCGATCAGCCAGTTGGTTGAACCGCCCAGCTTGCCACCAAAGTAGAACATGGTGGTGTCAACTTCGTCACCTTCGGTGTCGATGTTCTGGAATCCGAGAGAAGCCCAGAAAGAACCGAAGCTACCTTTGATGCCAATACCGGTACGGTCAGTGGTGGTGTCAGCTGCGCCGTCAACACCGTCATTGTCTTCTGAATCGACAGCCGCTGCGATGGTGATCGCGTCGGTTACTGCGAAGCTCAGACCAAGGCCAACACCGTTACCGTTGATTTTCTCAGAAACGTCACTCTGCTCATTTGAGTCGTTCAGACGAACGTCGAGCTCTGCGTATACAGGGCCAAATGAGTTTGAGTATTTGATGGTGTTAGAAGCTCGGAATGGACCGCCACCGATTGAAGAATAGATGAAGTAGCCCAGGCTGTAGGTCGGAGAAACCAGAGTACCGAACGTATCGAAGTACGCACTCCACTGGTTACCAACGTCAACACGTCCGAAACCACCTGACAAACCAACGGTCGCGATACGAATATCAGCAACACCACCTCGGCCAGCAGAAGCTTCTTCTCGGTCGGTTACGGTGAAGAACTCGTAACGACCGTGAACGCCCATACCGTTGCCCAGGTCTTTGTTGTACTTGATACCAAAACGTGAAGAAACACCAGCAACATCAGTGTTGTCGTCGGTGATTTTGATAGCATTGTTGATGCGGCCGTAGACCGTAACACCTTCATGACCATCAGCCATTGCGGTGACAGGTGCTGCTACAGTTGAAGCAACTGCTGCCGCGATTAATTTTTTATTCATCGAGATATACCTCTTTGAGTACTGTTGTAGAAAAATTTAAATTTTTTAACGCATTTACCGTAGCAAATGCGCTACAGCGGATCGAACTATACCAATATCGTTTGCTATTGCAACCGAATTTACCCTTTTTTCCGCATAAATATTAATTTTTTTTAATTGAACCCCGAAAAATCAATCATTTCCGAGTGAAAAAAAACTAAACCAACTTAAAAATAATAACTTAGCGTTACATTTTAACCTTACAAATTGTCCACAAAGCGCCAATTTAGTGATCGAAAGGGGTCGGATTGGGGCCTGTCCCAATGGCTGCGCCACAGGCTTCAAATATGGTAGATTGCGCCCTCGATTTGATCATTTTCCAGCGTTTCATCATGAAGAAAAACCCGTTGATTGCTGCCCTTGTGGCCTCGACGTTTCTCGTCCTTGCCGGTTGCAGCTCGACCGGCGACCAATCTCCGAAACCGGCCGGCGATAACCCGAAAAAGATTGGTGAGGTCGAAGACAGCATCTTCGACGGTGCGCCGCGGCAGCGCAAATCGAAGACGCTCGTATTGCCTCCGGATCTGATTTCATCAACCAACTCAACGATTACCGCAAACAATGATGAGGGCAAAAGAGAGGATGCAGTTCTACCAACGGTGATCGGAACCGAAATCGTCAGATCCGGTGATCGATCCTGGCTTGCAGTTGACGCCGATGCAGAAGTTGTATGGAAGACCATCGCCGAATTCTGGGCGTTGCACAAGATCTCGCTGGTCGAATCGAATCCAAATATCGGCCTTATGGAAACCGACTGGTTTGACCTTGAAAGTAAGCGCAGCCGCGAAGAGGGCAACCGAGGCATCATCAAAGATCTGTTTAACCGCGTTGTGGGTTCCGGAGCGGTTTTCGACAAGTACCGGGTTCGCCTGGAACGAGCCGGTAGTGGCAAGACTCATGTCTTCATAAGCCATAACGCCACAGCGAAACAGGAGTCCCAGAACGAATCTCCCGCAAAGCTGGTTGAATTTGAATGGGTGGCAAAGGACAGCGACCCGGAAAAAGTTGCGATCATGCTACGGCAGATGGCCCTGCTATTCGAGGAGAGCCAGTCGGTCTGATTCCACTCGAATTCGAGTTGCGTACCTAAATCTGATTTTCGAAAACAGGGCCGGGAGCTTCGTGAAATGAATTACCCGGCCACTGAGCCCACGAGATTCGATAATCTTCGCGTGCTGATCTACAGTCACGATACGTTTGGTTTGGGCCATCTGCGTCGCTGTCGTGCAATCGCTCATGAACTGGTCGGTCGCTACAAAGGGATTTCTGTTCTTATTCTTTCAGGATCGCCGGTAATCGGCGGCTTCGAATTTCGTGCCAGAGTCGATTTTGTCCGTATTCCCGGCGTGATCAAACTCAAGGACGGTCGCTACACATCACTGGGTCTGCATATTGATCTCGATCAGACTATGGCGATTCGCGAAGCGATCATTCGTCAGACCGCCGAGGTATTTGAACCGGATCTTTTTATTGTCGATAAAGAGCCGCTCGGACTTAAGGGAGAGGTCAAGGAAACGCTGCGCCTGCTGCGCGACAAAGGGGTAAAAACGGTATTGGGTGAGCGGGACGTTATCGACGACAGTGGGGCGTTGCGACAGGAATGGGGGTTGAAAGCGGCTGTGCCTGCACTGAAGGATTTGTACGACGAAATCTGGATTTATGGAACTCGCGAGTTCTACGATCCGTTTCATGGGCTGGGCCTCGAGTCTGAAATTTATGACAAAACCATTTTTACCGGATACCTGCGGCGCCCGCCCGCGCCGGATGCAGCACACATTCCTGAAAAGCCTTATGTGCTGGTTACCCCGGGTGGAGGTAAAGACGGTGAAGAGGTCGTTGACCTGGTCTTTGATTGCTACCGACAGACCAACAAACCCGACATAAACGCGGTTTTTGTTCTCGGCCCGTTTATGGGGGAAGACAGTCGGGAAGCTTTCAAGGCCAAAGCGGAATCGATCGATGAGTTCACGGTTCTCGATTTTCATCCACGGATGGAATCCTTGATTGAACACGCGTCAGGGATGGTGACAATGGGGGGCTACAACACTTTTTGCGAGATTCTGAGCTTCGATCAGCCGGCCATAGTTGTGCCTCGTTACCAGCCTCGAATGGAACAGCTGATCCGTGCACGCAGGGCGACCGAGATGGGTCTGATTCAGATGCTTGAGCCGGACGAATTCAATGTTTCCGGACTGTTACCCAAGCTGCGTGAAATTTCGGCACAACCTCGACCTTCTTCCAGGATGTCTTCAGACATGCTGTCCGGTATGGATGTCGTTTGCGACAGAGTGGTCTCACTGGTCACGCAAAAGTCTGCATCCGGAAGCGGACCGGTTCTGGTTCATCCTCAATCGAACTGAGAGCACAGACAACCTGTCCTTGGTCAGATGCGGATTCTTATCCACGTTCAGCACCTTTTAGGCAGCGGTCATCTGGTGCGAATGCGCCAACTTGCCGCGTCGCTGGCAAACCGAGATCACAAAGTGGATCTGTTGACTGGTGGAATGCCAGTACCCGGTTCGGTACCGGGTGTCCGCGAAATCCAGTTGCCCCCGCTCAAAGTCAAACCAGGTGAATTTAATCAGCTCCTGGATTCTGACGAGATGCCGGTGCGACAGAACTATCTCGACAGCAGAACTGCGACAATTCACGATCATCTGCAGACCGCTCAACCAGATGTATTAATTGTTGAGACCTATCCATTTGGCAGAAAGTCGATTCGATCTGAAATTACGACCCTGTTGAAATCGGCCCATGCTCAGCCGTTTCGTCCGATGGTCGCTTGTTCGATCCGCGACATCCTGCAACGGCGCACAGAGGAACGTCAGCTAAAAATGGTGGGCGAGCTGGATCAATTCGATCTCGTGCTTTGTCATAGTGATCCGGAGTGGATTGCGCTCGACGACAGTTTTGATTGTGTTGAAATGTTTCGTCACAAGCTGTTTTATTCAGGCTTCGTGTCGAATGATCACAATGATCTTCCGTGTCCCGCATCCGGGGTGGATACAGGCGATGGCAGTAACGAGATCGTGGTGTCTGCCGGTGGTGGGGCTGTGGCAGAGCCACTAGTTTACGCTGCGATCGGGGCGGCCAGAAAGTCATCGAACGGATCGCGGTGGCGGATTCTGATAGGTGCAGCAATCGACGCGCAAACGTACGGCAGGATTTGTGAACATCTCCCGGGAAACTGCATCGTAGAGCGAAATCGTCCCGACTTCGTTGAATTGCTGTCCCGTTGCAAAGTATCGATCTCGCAGGCTGGATACAATACCTGTATTGAGTTGTTGCGTTGCGGTTGTCCGTCTGTGATCGTGCCCTATGCGAGGGACGGTGAAACAGAGCAGACACAGCGTGCTCGAATCTTGCAGAGCAAGGGGGCGTGTATTACGCTGCATGAATCACAGCTCAATGCGGATGAACTTCTGGCCGCAATTGATGCGGCGATCCGTACGGCAAAAACCACACAAACCGTGCCCGATCTAAACGGTGCATACGGCACAGCGACAATTCTCGAGCACGAGTTTGAGAAATTTCGAAAGCGAAAGACATGATTAAAAACTCATCAGATTGGCAGACTCGGCTCGAGACAGAACTCGATGAGTGGAACTACCTCGGTGAACACGCCGCTATGTGGTGGCGAGATGATGATGCAATCGAGGCAACGGATGAGTTGACTGACTTTTATCAACTTTGCGATCGGTATGACATACCCGTGTCACTGGTGGTCGTACCCAATGGTTTGCAGGATTCACTGGTGCAGTGGGTGAACGACATTAATGCCGATGATCACAAAGTGGATATCCTCATTCACGGTTTCGCCCACATCAACCATGCATCTGAGGGTGAGAAAAAACAGGAATTGGGGGACCATCGAGATTTGCAGGTTGTGCTGATCGAGCTCCAGCAGTCTGTTGAAATAATGAGAACCCGCCTGGGGCGCTGGACCCTGCCTGTGCTGGTGCCGCCCTGGAACAGAATATCTGACGCAGTGGTCCGGAATCTCTTGTCTGTAGGTATTGGAGGATTGTCGACCTTTAATGCGCGAGAGCAGGACGTGCTCGATGTGCAGAATGATCGTCAGTTGTGGCAGGTGAACACCCATGTCGATGTCATAGACTGGAAAAGAGATCGGTCGTTTATCGGCATGGACCGCGTGGTGGATCAGCTCGTTGCCCATCTGGCCGCCAAGCGTGAGGGTCGTGCTGATATCGCCGAGCCGACGGGACTGTTGACGCACCATCTGGTGCATCAAGCTGAAACCAAAGACGCACTCCAGATCCTGTGTGCACTATTGGATGAACATCCGGCGGTGAAATGGCTAAGCGCGAAAGATGTATTTCAACTCCGATCTCTCGGTGAGATTTCTGACCTGGAATCTCAGGATCCGGAACAGAATGCTTATGATCCAATGGGTTTCGATATTAATCAGCTGAGCTAGCCGCTGTTGGCCGAGGTCTGAGCGATGGTGATTTGCCGTAAGGCCTGCCCCAGAACCCGGGCCGCCTGGTCGATGGTGTGGTGGGCATTAAATCGATGCTGGCAGTTTTTCCGATACGACTCCAGTGTGTCCGGTGATGCAATCAATTGTTCAACGGCACAAGCGAAACCTTCGTGCGGGAAATTATTTGCCAATTCCGGGTTGTCGCGGTTGAAGATGTCGCCGGAAGGCACCAGAGTTCCGGTCTCATTCTGATAAATCACTTGAGCTACGCCGTCACTTTCGATTGCGACGGACGGTAAGCTGCAGGCCATCGCTTCCAGAAAGACCATTCCGATAGCTTCATTGATCGCCGGCCAGAGAAAGAGATCAGAGGCGTAAAAAACTTCGAAGATTTTTTTACGTTCCAGTACGCCGAGAAACTTGACCTTGTCTCCGTGAATGGAAAACGCCGATTCGACATCGTTTCGTGCGGGTCCATCACCAATAACAATGAGAGACCAGTTTCGATGCTGCAGTTTTTCAAGGCTGCGGGACAACGCTCTGTACGAAGCCAGCTTGACGTCGTTTCTCATCATTCCCACAGTGACCAGCCACAGATTATCAGCAGGTATCCGCTTGTGCAGCACCAGTGTCTCCCGGCTGCGATATCGGTTTTGTGCAGGTTTTGGTGGTGGAGAGATAAATGGAGCAACGGAAATAATTTTCTTTTCAGGCCACATACAGGAAATGACCTGATTGTCCACAGGGTTGATTGAAACGATCGCTGATGACTGTTCTATTGACGCTAAGTTTTGGCGGTAACCCATCGCCCACGGTCCGTCTGATTGTTTTGGTGCAACAGATGCTTCAGCCAGAAAATAGGGGATATCAAGTGCATTGGACACTTTCGGCCCCAGCCAGTCGGGTGCCTTGTGATAGGAGTGATAGCTGAACCATGCCTGTGGCCTTTCACTGCGTGGCGCTGACTGGAACTTCCGGATTAAATTTTCGGCTTCGAGGTCGGCCTGTTGTCTGATCAGATTCTGTGAGGTTTCGTTGCCTGCACCTTCCCAGCTGCGCAGTTCACTGACCAGTGTCGCTGACATGTTCTGCTGATTGAGCGCATTGAGAAACAGTTGCGCAATCTGACGGTCACCCGACGGCGTCGGGTGGCGCGGAGATTTCATTGGAGCATAAAACGCGACGTTAATCGGTGCATCCATCACAAGTGTTTTGTCAGTGCATAAATTTCATTGAGCGCAGATCAGGCCAGCGATCGGAGCTGACCGACCAGTTTCTCAATATTGCTGTGCATATCAAAATCGGCGGTTACCCTCGCAGTGCCGGTGCGTCCCAGTCTTTCTCTGAGTGATGGATCGTAGATCAGCTCGAGAATGGCAGTGCGCAAGGCAGATGTATCATCAGGTTCGACCAGCAACCCGTTCTCACCATTCGCAATCAACTCAGGAATACCTGACAGGCGTGTCGAAACGACTGCCAGACCTGTGCATTGGGCCTCAACCAGAACATTCGGCAGGCCATCACGATCGCCACTGGCATCGATCCGACTGTTCAGTACAAAAAAATCGGCTCGGCGGTAGGCGTCAATGACGATGTCCTGTGAAGCCGATCCGTGCCAGACAATCCGGTCTGCTATGTTCAGGGACTCGGCTTGTTTACTGAGATCGTCAAGTTGCGGGCCCCCGCCAATATGCTCGAATGCCCACTGTAGATCGTCCGGAAGCTGACTCAAAGCACGCAATAGTTCTCTGTAGCCTTTCTTTTCAACGGCCCTACCGACACTTAGAAGAGTCACCGGCTCATTCTCGGTGCCGCAGGCTGCTGAATATGTCCGCTCAAAGTCTGAGAATCGGGCGAGATCAAGACCGTGATAATTCAGTGAGACTTTTGCTGTGTCGGAAGTCAGACCGGACAGATGCTTCACATTGTTTGCTGTACAGGTGGTCAGCCATTTGCAGTGCTGCAGCTTTTCCTGAATCTCCCAGTCAGGACTTGTCCAGATATCCTTGGCATGTGCGGAGCACGCCCACGGCAGCCCTGTAATCTGACTGGCGTAATACGTTACCGACGCCGGTGTATGAAGAAAATGTGCGTAGAGCTTCCGGATTTCATCGGGCAGTTCTGCGGCCAGCACCAGTGCCTGACCAAAGCGGCGAATGCGATTTGCTGTCCGATCTCGTTTAAGGTCGCGCCACCATTGTCTGAACGCGTGCTGATAACCCGGCCTCCTGCGGGTGGATAACCACGCACGGAATACGCGAAACGGCTGCTGATAGAGGTACTCGGGCAGATAGTTGACCTCTGCAACTATTTTTTCATGCACTGAATGGACAGAGGTGTCTGTCGGTTGTCTCAGAGAAAACAGGGTGATGTCGAAATCGGCATTCTCAAGATTGAGAATTTCCTGCGCGATAAACGTCTCCGAAAGGCGCGGATAGCCTTTGAGCACGATTGCCAAAGGTGTTTTTTGCGACATGTCTGCCGGCAGACTGAATCGGTTATTTATAGGGGTCGGCGGCGTCTCTCAACCCGTCGCCAAAAAAGTTGAACGCCAGAATAATAATGACAACGGGCACGACCGGAAAAATCAGCCACGGGTACAGCGCCACAACATTGATATTCTGCGCCTCGTTGAGGAGCACGCCCCAACTGGTGATGGGCGGTCTAAGGCCCAGTCCGAGGAATGACAGAGCCGTTTCACCCAGTATCATGCTCGGTATCGACAGCGTCGCAGTGGCAATGATATGACTGGAGAACCCCGGCAGCAGATGTTTGATGATAATGCGTTTGGGCTTTGCGCCCATTAATCGAGCCGCTGTACAGTAGTCCTCCTCACGCAATGCAAGCAGTTTGGATCTGACTGCTCGAGCCAGTCCCGTCCAGTCGAGCAGCGCAAGAATCACGGTGATGCCAAAAAACACCAGCAGGGGGCTCCAGGTGACCGGCAAGATGGCAGACAGCGCCATCCATAACGGGAGTTCCGGAAACGATCGAATAATTTCGATTGTGCGCTGAATCGCAGAGTCGATAAAACCGCCGTAATAGCCGGCGAGACCACCAAACAAAAGCCCGAGGAACAGACTGACGGCAATGCCGCCGAGTCCGATCAGCAATGATATACGAGCGCCGTAAGTGATACGGGAGTACATGTCGCGACCCAGTCGATCCGTTCCGAGCAGAAACAGCGTGCCATTTTCTGCCGGACAAAACAGGTGAACGTTCGATTCAAAGAGTCCCCAGAATCTGTAGTCATCGCCCCGACAGAAGAACCGGATCTTGTCGATTTTTTCAGGATTGGGTGTGTATTCGCGACGCAGATTAGTCATGTTTAGCCGATAGTCCGTTCCGTATACAAACGGTCCGATAAACTTGCCTTCGTGAAAAAGATGAACCCTCTGGGGAGGTGAATAAATAAAATCGGTGTTGCGCGTAGTCTGGTTGTAGGGTGTGATGAACTCGGACACCAGAGTAGACGCGTACATCAACAACAGCACCAGCCCGGAAAACACCGCGACTTTATGCCGTCGGAGCTTCCACCACATCAGCGTTCGACGCGACGCGAAGAAGTATTGTTCCTGCTCAGAGCTAAGGTGTTCTACCGAATGCGGATCAAACGGCTCACCGGAAACATAATGTTGACGCTCCTGACTCATAACTATTTAAGGCTTGCCCCCTGTAATCGAATTCTGGGATCCAGCCACGCCAGCAATAAATCGGAGATCAGCATACCAATAACGGTTAGCAACGCGAGAAACATCAGGAAGGTACCGGCCAGATACATATCCTGACTCTGCAGCGAGTCAAGCAACATCGGTCCGGTCGTCGGCAAAGACAACACAATTGCAGTAATTTCTGCGCCCGATATAACACTCGGCAACAGACTCCCGATATCGGCGATAAAGAAATTCAGCGACATGCGGAGCGGGTATTTGGTCAGCAGTTTGAATGGCGGCAGGCCTTTGGCTTTGCCCGTCATCACATACTGCTTGTCGAGTTCATCCAGCAGGTTCGCGCGGAGTCGTCGAATCATGCCCGCTGTGCCCGAGGTGCCTATGACCACTACGGGAATCCAAAGGTGCTCGAGGACTGATTTGAATTTCCCCCAGCTCCAGGGCTGATCCAGGTACTCCGGGTCCATTAGTCCGCCAATGGAGGTGCCGAACCATACATTGGCGAAATACAACATTACCAGAGCGAGGAGGAAATTCGGCGTTGCCAGACCTATAAATCCCAATAACGTTAAACCGTAGTCGCCCCAACTGTACTGGTGCGTGGCCGAGTACATCCCGATGGGAAATGCGATGGCCCAGGTGACCAGAATAGTGATAAACGACACCAGTATAGTCAGCCAGATTTTGTCGCCGATAACTTCTCTTACGGGCAGGTCGTATTCAAAGGAATACCCAAAATCGCCACTGATAAAACCACTGACCCAATTGAAATACTGCACCATAAACGGATCGTCGAGTCCGTACTGGTCGCGAAGGAATTTTATTTTGTCCTGGTCGACCGATTCGCCCTGGCTTTCAAGCTCGGCGATGTAGGTTTCGAGATAGTCGCCTGGAGGAAGCTGAATGATGACGAATACAATGAAACTGATCACCAACAGCGTCGGAATCATCATACCCAGTCGTTTTATGACGTAATAAGTCATTCGAACCAAAATGTGTCGGGCCGATAAACACCGAAAAACGAATTTGGCTCCCAGCTGTAGACGCCCTCTTCGGGCACGTTTCTCAGTTTGTTGTTGACTACTACCGGTTGCGGTACACCGCAAACAAGTCCGATGGAAAATACCTCTTCACTGTGTATTTTCAACATTTCATGCCAGATCATTTCCCGCTCTACTGAATTTCGTGAACGGCTCCACGATTCATAAAGTTCGAGTAACTGCATGGCTTCAGGAATGTCCGGTGCTTCGCCGACCTTTTGGTTGGTCTCAAAATACTGTCCCCACTTGGGCCACTGAAGTTGTGTCTGGTTAGTGGGTGCGAACTCCCGTGGGCTCATGTCTGCGGTCGGTGAGCCGTTGTCGATACCGTTGAACAACGCCATCATCGCGTCTCCAGAAAACACTCGCTCGCGAAAGACTTCGCGCTGCGACGGCTTCACGTGCAGTTTGACCCCGAGCTTGAACCAGCTCTCACCGATGAGTTCCAGAATATCAGTCTCTTCAGTACCCTCGCCGGCCGTTTGCAGAATTATCTCGAGCGGTCTGCCATCCGACATCAGTCGGATACCTCTTGAATCTTTTTCTCGCATTCCCATTCGATCGAGAATATCGTTTGCGAGATCCAGATCGAACTGAGTCCACTCCGTCTGGTATTCGGGTTCAAACAGCGAACAGCTGGGCAAAACTGTGTTTGCGGATGCCTGTGCCAGTCCGAAATAAATGACCTGATTGATTTCATGACGATTGATGCCAACCGAAAGGGCTCTGCGAAACTCCCGATTGCGAACCAGATCACGCCACACCGGATCATTGCTGTTCAGATTCGGATAAATCGCAAATTGTGAACCGGTACCACTGCTCCAGAGCCGCACATTGAAATCGTTACGGGATTCGCCTTCTTTGAGAAATGTGTAGTTATCCAGACGGATGTATCGACCCTGCAGGTCGGATTCGCCGGCACCAGTCTTCGCGGCGACCAGACTTTTGCTGGTGATGTTGACAACAACCTCGTCAATATACGGAAGCTGTCTGCCGTTGTCGTCCACACGGTGATAGTAGGCGTTGCGCTCAAACACAAACCTCTCCGCAGGCGGTCGTGTTGAATTTACCCACGGCTGCAGCGAAGGCAGCTCCGGGTTATCGTTCTTGTAGGGATGATTTTTTCGATGATGAAGCCCCGCCCAGTTTCGTACGCCGGCTTCCTCTACCTTAGTCTGAAGTTCTTCTTCCGGGGTGAAGTCCGAATGAAATTGCTCGAGGTAGTGACCGGGTGCATAAATGAACATCGGTCGGGGCGCGGCCAGTGCGGGAACGAAGTACGGGTTCGGTTTGCTCCATTCATAGCGCACTGTTAGATCATCCGGGAAACTGACAGCAGGCGGCTCTCCCTCGACCATCAGCTTTGCGGGCAGTCCAAATGGGAAAAGATCTTCATTATTTACGATATTTTCCCAGTAATACCGGAAGGCTTCAGAAGTAAATGGTTCGCCGTCGGACCACCGGTGCCCCTTTCGAAGGTGAAAGGTGAAGATCCGCCCGTCCTCCACTGTAAAGTCTCTCAGGATATCCGCTACGAGCTCATGTTCCGGTGTGTAACCAATCAATCGTGCATAGCCGTAGACCATCATCAACCGAATGTCTTTGCTTTTGCCCATTAACAGGCGCAGCTGCCCGCCGTATTGTCCCGTTGTTTCGCTCCCCGAAAATTCGGCGATTGCAGGTTCTGCCGGAATACGCTGCTCCATAGGCGGTAATTTTCCGGAGGCGACATCATCGGAAAAGTACGGAATTGAAGCCACGGCGGTTGCGGATGTGGTCAGTGATAGAAACCCGGTGATGAGCACCGATACCGGCGCCCGCCATGTGTCCCGCGCTTTGAAGAGTTGCCTAAACATGAGTGGCTGCAGGCTCAGCGTGGGCACGAACAAAATGGTCCGGCGAAATTTCGTACAGGGACATGGTTCCGTCGGTCATCTCTTCGAATGCTCCGGGCCATTTCTGGGCGATGCTCACATCCGGTTCAGCAATGGCGTCAAAGTCCAGCGGATGCTCAAGATCTGCAACCGGAATAGCCTGAAGCAGTGATTGTGTATAGGGGTGAGTCGGATTTGCAAAAAGCGATTTCCTGGGGGCAATCTCAACAATTCGTCCTCGATACATAACGGCTATGCGATCCGCGATGTAGTCGACTACCGCCAGATTGTGTGAGATGAAAAGATAGCTCAGCCCCAGTTCCTGTTGCAGGTCTTTGAGCAGATTCAGCACCTGCGCCTGAATGGACACGTCGAGCGCAGACACCGGTTCATCGCAGATTAGCAAATCCGGCTGCAGCGCAAGTGCTCTGGCGATGCCGATGCGTTGGCGCTGACCTCCAGAGAAACTGTGCGGATAGCGTCGCAGAAACCTTGGATCAAGGCCCACCAGCCGCATCAGTTCACTGCACATTTCCATCTGATAATCCATGTCACCCAGTTCATGGATTACCATGGGTTCCCTGATAATGTCGAAAAGGGTCATACTGGGATTCAATGAACCAACCGGGTCCTGAAAAATGTACTGCACCCGACAGCGGTAGCGGAACAGATTTTTATCGTCGAGATTGGGGACGTCGTATTGTCGGTTGCGACCGTTGAAGATAATGCTGCCGTCATCGGGCAGCATCGCGTGCGCAATCAGTTTGCCCAGCGTTGATTTTCCGCTGCCGCTTTCCCCCACAAGACCGAGGCTTTCACCGCGGTGCACCGTCAGACTGACGTTTCGGACTGCTTGGATACGCACCGGACTGGCGCGGAACGACCACGCACCGCGTCGCGCCCCGAAGCTCTTGTTGACCCGCTCCAGCTTTAGTATTTCCGGGTCTGCATCAGATACTTTGCTTTCACGATTGCGAATAAAGTCGCCGACTTCTGCTTTGATTTCGCGGAGTGGAGTCAGTCGATCTTCAGGAGACATGTCAAACCCGGGAACGGCTTTTAATAGGGCCTGAGTGTAGGGATGTCCGGGGCGGGTGAAGATCTCACTTGCATTACTGGCCTCCATCACTTCACCGTGGTACACCACAACCACACGGTCAGCAACATTGGCGACGACACCGAGATCATGAGTAATCATCAGAACGGCCATGTTCAACTGGCGCTGGAGCCGATTCATCAGCTTCAGAATCTGGGCCTGAATCGTCACATCCAGGGCAGTTGTTGGTTCGTCCGCAATCAGCAGGCAGGGGTGACAAATCAGCGCCATCGCAATCATTGCGCGCTGCCGCATTCCGCCGGATAGCTCGAACGGGTATGCATCAAGAGCTCGATCGGGTTTAACAAAGCCGACCATTTCAAGCATGTCCCGGGTGACTTTAATCCCCTCTGACCGGTTCACATCCCGATGCAGAAAGAGCGCTTCACTGATCTGGTCGCCGATAGTGTGCAAGGGTGACAGCGAAACCATGGGTTCCTGAAAGATAATGGAAATTTTGCCCCCTCTGAGATCCCGCATCGCGGCACTGTCCGCGTCGAGGTCGGTGATATTGATTTCAGACTCGCCATCGCCGGGAGGGGTGAACAGAATGTTGCCGCCGGTTATGCTGGCGTTGTCTGGCAACAAGCCCATGATCGCCTTGGATATGACCGATTTGCCCGACCCGGATTCACCAACCAGTGCGACTGTCTCGCCCTGACGTATGTCGAATGAAACCCCGCGTACCGCATCCACAGTTGTGCCGTGCACGGCAAACTGGACAGACAGGTTTTCGATTTTAAGCAGTGGGTTTGACATCACATTGGGGTGAGCATTTATTGTTTTCGGACTCGACACTCGAAGAGTGATTGGGCGCTCACGTTTGTGGGTAATTCTACGCTATCTAACTAAAGGAGTAACCGTATCTAAGTTCTTTGTCACCGTCGACAATGGCGTGGAACGAGACAATGATTCGATCCTCGTCTCCGTTATAGGGAAACACCATATGCTTGAGGTAAGACGGAAAAATCACCAGTTTGCCGTCCTCGGGGAAGCTGTCGTATACGTGATCCTGCAGATAGTAGTTGCCATAGTCACCATGTCCGGCCGCCTGATACTCCATATGCGGTCCATAGAAGCGTGTAATGCCGTTCGGCATACCGTTATCGCCTACGTCTCCGGGGCGTTTGCTGGCAGAGCCAGACTGTACGTAGTACACCCCGGACCAGGAGCAATTTCCATGCACGTGGGTTTCGTGAAAGCCATAGCCGTTGCTGATCTGGAACCAGAGACCGGTCATTCGCACGTCAAGAGAGAGACCCTGAGGCCAGTAACTGCCGTTCAGTTCCGCAGCGACCGCAAATATATTGTCCAGAATAAACTTCTCCAGATCTTTAAGAGCCGGAGAATCAACGGTTTCGGCGAAATTGTCCGGACTTGAATACACCGAGCCACTGCCGCGAGGGTTATCAGCCTGATACTGACGGAAAAGCTGGATCAGCTCGGGATTAATCTTCTGAAACTTGCCAAAACGGCGGCTCAGGATGGTTACCGGCCAGAGTTGTTTCAGATGCGGGTTTTTTTGAGGCGAAGAAGCGGACACCGTATTTACTAGTCAGAAAAAAATCATGTGGCGCGGGATTGTAGCCGCTACTCCAATGCTATCGCTACACCGGAAAGATTGTTAACGGCGGCGGAATCCCTGCGCGGATGTGCGCAGATGTCGAAAATGGGTATCGACACCGCACGAAACGGTCATTTAATGACCTCTATCGAAGCAACCACTTCACCAGGGAAACGTGAATATTCACAATTTAGCGGGTGATAAGCTCTTGGCGATAGTTTTGTTAAGATCAAGAGGAATTTTAATAATGTCTGATGCAGTGTCTATACGGTCGCTCACTGCGGTACTGATTTTGTATTTCGGATTGGCCGGAGTGGCATTGGCGTAAATCAATGTGGTTGTCGTACCTCTCGGGGGTGAGAAGGCGCTGCCGGGCTACGAGATTGTCGACAGGGAGATGCTGATCGCTGTGGCGACGAATGATTCGGTTACCGAGAGCGTTGCATGCGCGACTGGCAAGCGGGTGGTGGGCGGTGGTGCAAATACTACGTCGCCACAGCATGTTTTGGTGGGGTCGTTTCCGTCAGCGAGCAATCGATGGAGCGCAGTCGTTGCCTCCAACGGACCCGGGGACTCGATATTTCGGACATTGAGGCTCTATGCCATATGCGTCGATGCCAATTAGACGGGTCAAGTTTATCGGTATCTGTATCAGGTTTGCTTTTGAGCCGAAATTGTCGCTAGAATACAAAATGTATACACAGACTCCTTCGGGAATAGTCGCTTTTCGTTTATTCAGGCGTGCGGGTTGAGTCTTTGACGAGAGAAATTGACACATAGGTTGACCTCATATGCTCAGCGTGAGTGTGTTTTTTGGAGGCGGAGTCCGTTATCCCCGACGTGTTTGATTCCATGCGGTCCATTGCGCTAGCGAAGTATTAATTATTCGCAATCAAACCGCTGTGGGCGTTTGAATTTTTGATCCGAACTGTTATCGTTACACCAATATAAATACACAAGAGGTTTGGATGGATGGCGGCGAGTTCAGCCCTCCACCGGAATCGGCAGGAAATCCGATACTTTATTTAATCGCATCGGATATGCCGCAGCAGTCGTCAATACCAGACCCGTTGCTGTTCATAACCATTTAATTCCCCAATTTACAAATACCTGAATTATGTCCAGTGAAGATGCTCTGGTTCGATTCGTCGACATACAAAAAAGCTACGATGGAGAAATACTTGTCGTCAAAAACCTGAACCTGGATGTTGGAAAGGGTGAGTTTCTGACCATGTTGGGTCCATCCGGCTCCGGTAAAACCACCTGTCTGATGATGCTTGCTGGATTCGAGCCGGCGACACACGGTGAGATTTACCTTAAAGATCAACCGATCAACAAGGTCCCTCCGCACAAGCGTGGCATTGGTATGGTCTTTCAGAATTACGCACTGTTTCCTCACATGACGGTTGCGGAAAATCTGGCGTTCCCGCTGGAGGTTCGCAAGATGGGCAAGTCGGAAAGAGAAGACAGGGTGAAAAGAGCGCTTGATATGGTGCAGCTTGGCGCGTTCGGGGATCGCCGTCCCGGTCAGTTGTCCGGCGGTCAACAACAGCGAGTGGCTGTTGCGCGCTCACTTGTGTTTGATCCGGATCTGGTTTTGATGGATGAGCCCCTGGGTGCGCTGGACAAGAATTTGCGCGAACAGATGCAGTACGAGATTAAGCACATACATGAAAATCTCGGTCTCACTGTGGTTTACGTGACCCATGATCAAAGTGAGGCTCTGACGATGTCGAACCGCATTGCTGTTTTCGACGATGGCATCATTCAGCAGTGTGCGCCGCCCGAGGTGCTGTATGAAGCCCCGGAAAATGCCTTTTGTGCCAACTTTATTGGTGAAAATAATCGGTTGCTGGGTGAGGTTACGCACCAGGATGGTGATACTGTCACGGTTGACATCGATGGTGGGCATGGCGAAGTCAAAGCGTTGCGAGTCAACATCGATGGTGTCGGGTCGCGCACAACTCTGTCGCTGCGTCCGGAACGCGTGACTGTAGATCCGGAACCCGGTCAGGTTCCAAACATGTTTTCAGCTCGTGCTGAAGAACTGATTTATCTGGGTGATCATATCCGCACGCGCTTTACCGTATGCGGTCATGATGACTTCATTGTTAAGATTCCTAATTCAGCGATACACGCGCAGCTCAAGCAGGGCGACACCGTGAATATCGGCTGGAATGTGGAAGATTGTCGTGCACTGGATTCCTCTGACTAAGCAGGTCGGGAATGACTTGCGCAGATCGGGTTCCGGTTCACACGACATTTTTTACCTTTAATATCTAGATATAAATCCTGAGGAGGATTAACCAATATGAAAACCATTCTTAAGCAAACCCTGCTGGCAGCAGCAGTTGCTTCGGTGGGCGTTGCTCACGCAGAAGTCAATGTTGTCTCCTGGGGCGGCGCGTACACCGCTTCGCAGCAGAAAGCCTATGCAGATACCTGGGATGAAGGCACCGTAAACTTCATCAACTACAACGGCGGTCTGGGTGAAGTTCGAACCCAGGTCGAATCAGGTACCGTAACCTGGGACGTTGTTGACGTACTGCCTCATGAAGCGCGTGTTGGCTGTGACGAAGGTCTTTTCGAAGAGCTTGATCGCGATATGTTTACCAAGTCCGCTGATGGCAAGTCGATGGACGAAGACATCATGGTCGAAGTGCCGAATGACTGCGTTGTTCCACAGATTTTCTGGTCGTATGTTCCTTTTTATGAAGAAGGCACATTCTCTGGCGATCAGCCGACCACGATCTCTGATTTCTTTGACGTAGAGAAGTTTCCTGGCAAGCGTGGAATTCACACCTGGCCAAACGCTCTGATCGAAATGGCCCTGGTTGCTGACGGCGTTGCCATCGCAGATGTCTATGACGTTATGAGCACCGACGAAGGTATCGATCGAGCTTTCTCTACTCTGGATAAAATCAAAGACCATGCAGTGTTCTGGTCTTCAGGTGCCAAGCCGCTTGAGTTGGTTAAATCCGGTGAAGTCGCTATGTCTTTGGCATACAACGGTCGAATCGGTGCCGCCGTTCTTTCTGAAGGCGAAAAATTCGTCACCGTTTGGGACGGTCAGGTACTTGAAGAGGAGTGGCTGGTTCTGATGAAAGGTGCGCCGAACAAAGAAGAAGCCATGAAGTTCCTGGTACACGCTTCTGCACCTGAGCAGCAAGCCGGTCAGGCCAAGCACATCAACTACGGTCCGATGCGCACATCTGCTTTTGAGATTATGGCTGCCGGTGAGCCTTGGTTCCACAATGGCAAAAACATCATGGAGCACATGCCGAACCGTCCTGAAGTTATGGCGCGTTCAGTTGTTGCCAGCCCGGAGTGGTGGGCGGACAACGGTGATTCCATTGGTGAGCGCTTTACTGCATGGATGGGTCAGTAATCTGACACCCGTTCGGATAGATACGCTATCCAGGAAACCGGGGGGTGTACTCACCCCTCGGTCTCTTTTCGACTAACCCGATCAGTACCTACCGGAAAATCAAACATGGCAAATGGCACCGCAACCGCTGACGGCCCACTGTTAACAGCAGACGGAACGCCGCTCAAAGTCAGCCTTGAAAAATCGCTGCGCCGGGCGCGATTGCGGGCGATCATGCTGGTGGCGCCGCCGCTTCTGTTTTTGGTTTTCCTGTTTGTATTGCCTATTGGAAATATGTTGACCCGCAGTGTTGATGACAAGCTGGTCAATAATGTTTTCCCGCGCACCATTTCCGAATACGAGAAATGGGACAAAACGTCTGAAGCTCCTGAATCATTTTTCGTGGCCTTCCGCGATGATGTTCTGGCGGCCGACAAATTCGATGTTGGAAAAGCCAGCACGCGAATGAACTATGAAGAGCCAGGCTGGAAAAGCCTGGTTAAAAAGACCGCTCGCAAGCTCAAAAAATTTGAAGAGACTAATATTCGTGATCAGTTCTACGAGGTAGACAAACGATGGAAAGATCCAAAGTTTGTGCTGTCTTTTGGTACCATGAAAGACGAACGGACGCTCGGGTACTTTTTGAATTCTATCGATAGAAAGTACGATCATACGAAGAGTGTTATTGACGTTGACGAAAAGCGAAAGGTCTATAACCTGCTTTGGTACCGGACCCTTCTGGTCAGTTTTATCGTCACAATTGCCTGCCTGATTCTGGCGTATCCGGTGGCCTACCTGCTGGCGACGTTGCCCATGCGGATATCAAACCTGTTGATGATCTGCGTGTTGATGCCGTTCTGGACATCGTTGCTGGTGCGTATCGTTGCCTGGATGATTATGCTGCAGAACAATGGAGTGGTGAACGATACACTGGTGGCTACAGGGTTGCTGGACGACGAGAATCGGCTGGCGATGATGTACAACTTTAACGGCACTGTCATTGTGATGACTCAGATTCTGCTGCCGTTCATGATTCTGCCTATATACAGTGTCATGAAAACTATTCCACCAAGTTACATGAAGGCCGCACAGAATCTTGGTGCGACGCCCACTCTCGCGTTTCTCAGGGTCTATATGCCGCAAACCGTACCGGGTGTCGGTGCAGGCTGCATTCTGGTTTTCATCGTTGCCATCGGTTACTACATCACGCCCGAGCTTGTGGGCGGCAAGGACGGGAGGTTGATTGGAAATATGGTGGCCTACCATATGCAACGATCTCTGAACTGGGGACTCGCCGCTGCGATGGGAACGATACTACTTGCGGCGATTCTGATTCTTTATTGGGTGTACGACAAAGTGGTCGGCATCGACAACATGAAGATGGGGTAGACCATGGCGCTTCCGATATATGCAACCACCGGCCAGCGCATCTGGCACTACACCTACCTTCTGTTTTGTGGGTTTGTCTTGTTTTTTTTGGTGGCACCGCTGGTTGCGGTGATTCCGCTTTCTTTTACATCGTCTCCATTTTTGAACTTTACCCCGGAGATGCTGGCGCTGAAGCCTGAAGCGTTTTCGACCCGATGGTATGAAGGCCTGTTTGGCATTTGTAACGAAGAATCTAATCTGTCTACAATGTGTACCGACCGGTGGGTTGTGGGCACAAAAAACAGTTTCTTCATCGCCATTGCTTCAACGTTACTTGCGACTTTTCTGGGTACCCTGGCCGCTCTGGCGCTCTCGAGTGAACACATGCCGTTTCGGCGGGCGGTTATGGCGCTGATGATATCTCCGCTGATTGTGCCCCTGATTATTACGGCCTCCGGAATGTTCTTTTTCTTTGCGAAAGTCAATCTGGTAGCGTCCTATCCGGGGATCATCATGGCCCACACCATTTTGGGTATTCCGTTTGTGGTGATTACCGTAACCTCTACATTAGTTGGATTTGATAAATCGCTCATCCGTGCAGGATCTAATCTGGGTGCAACTCCGGCCAGAACGTTTTTCAAGATACAAATGCCGTTGATTGCGCCGGGTATGATTTCCGGTGCGCTATTCGCATTTATTACATCGTTTGATGAAATCGTGATCATTCTGTTTATTGGCGGACCCGATCAGCACACGTTGCCCAGACAGATGTGGTCCGGTATTCGCCAGGAAATCAGCCCGACCATTTTGGCGGCTGCAACGATACTGGTCATACTCTCAATCCTTCTGCTGACAACGCTGGAGTTGCTGCGCCGCAGGAGTGAGCGACTTCGAGGTCTGACACCCCAGTAGAGAGATTCAATGTGATCGCTGAAAACCGCCCAACGGGCGGTTTTTTCGTTTCCACCGCTTCAAACAGATCTTATTGCGGGCAAATTAATCGCCCTCGAAAACATCGCTCACTGCATTCAGGAAACAAAAAAGCGGCAACTCTCAAAAAGCGGCAACAGATTTAGCTGCTTTGGTTTATAAGTTGCTGGACTGAAGAGAGGCTGTTCGATACCCGGGTTGAGGTCTCGGGACGGTCCATCAGATTGCCCAGATGATCTGGCAACACCGGCGCAATGCCGATCGCATCTTCCACTGCGGTGCCAAACTTTGCCGGATGCGCAGTCCCGAGTACAACAGTCGGAACATCTGCTTCGGCATGAACGCGGGCGGCTGCTACGCCAATTACCGAGTGAGGGTCCATTACTTCGCCGGTTTCCGTATATACACGACGTACTTCGTCGCGGGTTGCACCGTCATCAAGTCGATGCGCGAAGAACAGTTCAGTAGCTCTTTGCAGACAGGAGTCCGAGACACTGAAGGTGCCCTGTTCCGAAAATTGTCGCATGAATCTGGAAATCTTTTCGCTGTCGCGTCCTGAGAGCTCAAACAGATAGCGCTCAAAATTGCTTGAAATCTGTATATCCATACTGGGTGACAGCGTTGGGTTGACCCCCTTTTGCTCCATGTGTCCGGTTTCGAAAAATCTCGTCAGAATATCGTTGCTGTTTGAGCCGATTATCAGCCGGTTAATGGGTAAACCCATTTGCCTTGCGACATAGCCCGCAAATACGTTGCCGAAATTTCCGGTGGGTACCGCGAAGTTCACGGCTCTGTCCGGTGAGCCCAGTTCCAGTGCCGCTCGAAAGTAATAAACGACCTGTGCCGCAATGCGCGCCCAGTTGATTGAGTTTACTGCCGATAGCTGGTGTTGCTGACGAAATGACTGGTCATTAAACATGGCCTTCACCAGGTTCTGGCAATCATCAAAGGTTCCGTCTACCGCGAGATTGTGGATGTTGTCATCCGTTACTGTGGTCATCTGCTTTCTCTGCACGTCAGAGACCCTGCCGTGGGGATGCAGCATAAACAGTTCAATGGATGAGAGACCGCGAACGGCCTCTATTGCCGCCGAACCCGTATCTCCTGAAGTAGCTCCGACGATTGTGCAGCGTCGGCCCCGGGCACCGAGTATGTGTTCAAAAAGCTGTCCGAGAAACTGCAGTGCAAAATCTTTGAACGCCAGGGTTGGCCCGTGAAACAGCTCCATGACATACAGGCTAGAGTCGAGTTGTTTCAGCGGGGCAATCGCGCTGTGATTAAAACTGCTGTACGCGCGATCGACAAGTGCGGACAGTTCGCTATCCGTCAGGCACTCTGAGGTGAATTTACCCAGAACCGTTTTCGCAAGCTCACGGTAACTTTTTCCTCGGCAGCTCCTGATTTCGGAGTCTGAAAACCTTGGCCATTCTTCTGGAACATACAGTCCTCCATCCGTGGCCAGACCAGCGAGAGTGACCTCTTCAAAGTCCAGGGAGGGGGCTTGTCCCCGGGTACTTACAAATTTCATTGATGAATAGCAGTATTCAGAACTGAGAACTTAGAGTCTACAAAATGAAGGGAGGGGGCCTGTCCCCGGGTACTTACAAATTTCATTGGTTAAAAGCGCTGAATTAAACCGCGCCGGATTGTAACCTGACTCACCGTTTACAATGTTCCCCGTCGATGCGGTCGCGAACGAACCCGTTATCGATCAGGATTTAACTTCGAATTCATCAAATATGACCGGGAGCTGCTGGAGCGCCATTTTCCCGACCGGAGTTCGCGGCAACTCGTCTGTCAATGCGAAACGCGTTATCTGGTTATGGGCGGACACCAGAGAATTGTGTTCTTTCAGCACCTTGCGCGCTTCGGCGGCCGGATCATCTCCTTCCATCGCCAGCACAACGACCGGTTTCATGTCTCGCTCGAATACGCCGGCTTCCTTGACCAAAGGGTTTCGTTCAAGCAGCGTTTCAAGTTCCTCGGGGTACACGTTCTTTCCCGCCTCCGTAACGATCAGTCGTTTGGATCGCCCGGTTAAATGGATGCGGCCCTTTTCGTCCAGTCGCGCTATGTCGCCGCTTTTAAACCAGCCATCTTCCATCGCTTCCTGGGTTTGCGATTCGTCTTCATAACCCAACATGACGTTAGGCCCCTTTATCCAGACTTCACCGTTCCCGTTCTCGTCGACGTTGTGAAGCTTTACCTCTACGTCCTCAATTGGTGCACCGACACTCTCAACGGCATCGTCCCACGCGCTTTGTATGCTGGTAAGCGGCGACGTCTCCGTTAGTCCGTAGCCCTGACGCAGCGGCAGGCCCAGCTGATGGTAATAACGCGTAATTTCGCCATCCAAATGGGATCCGCCACTGACCCAGATTTTGATCTTGCCACCGAATTTTTTCCGGATCGGCGCGTTAATGTGTTTGCGAATCGAGATCGGCATCGCTCGAATCAGACCAATATACATTTGCAGTGCTTTGCTGCCCTGGCTGAACTTTTTCTCAAGCCCCAACATGACATTGCGGAACAATCGGGGCACAGCAATGATTACAGAAATCTGTTCTTCCTCGAGGGCTGTGAGAATTTCGTTTGCTGCGAGAACTTTGGGTGCAACGATTGTGCCGCCGACTCGAAGCGATAACAGAAAATTGCCGGTAATACCCATCGCATGGGAGAAGGGCAGCAGTGCGAGCATGCGATCATTTGGGGTGAAATGCTCAATTCTCTCAGCAGACAGGACATTCGAACCGATATTTCGGTGAGCCAGTCGGACGACTTTTGGCGAACCGGTACTTCCGGAGGTGTAGATTCTCACTGCAACTTCGTCGGGATCGGCTAATGTGTTTTGCTGGCGCTCCCGCTCTATGGCCTCACTGTCAATCGCCATATCGATCGAATGAGCATTGTCCACCGAAATATCGCTGTCGTGAACCAGCATAATTTCAGGCTTAACGGCAGCGATCTGCATTTCGATTTCGTGATCGCTGTTGCCGATATGAATGGGCGCCACTGCCGCACCCACACGCCATGCGGCAAGGGTGGCGACACACCATTCGGGGCCGTTCGGTGCCGTGACGCCAACCGTATGACCGCTGCCGATTCCCTTTTGTCGGAGCTGGTCGGCGAGCGTCAGCGTTGACTGTTCGAGCTCTCGATAGCTGACAATCCGTTTCCCTTGTCGTTGGCGGCAAATCCATGCCGGATGATCACCGTGTCGGGTGAATGAAGGCTCTATAAGGGACCAAAGATTTACTGACACATTCTTCCTCGTCAATTGGGTATTCGCCGTGCTTTGGTTCGTCCGGAATCTGCAAGCACAGGGTATTGATTTATTGGACTACTTGTCCGTGTCTATTTAGCCATAAATGACGACAGATAGGCAATTGATGTGACCCCCGACGTATAATGAGTTACGGCAGATAACATCCCGTGATTGCGCGATCTTTAGGCTCTTTTCCGCATGTGAAATGCAGTTTTTCCGCGGCCAGAATCATCGCGTTTGATGTCAGGGCCAATAAACAGCAGGGATCCACTGCACAACGGTCGAGGCGATTCTGGTAAAGAGCCGGTTATTAAATCAAGTCGATATTCTTCGGATGAGAGTACAAATACAACACAATGAATAGACTTCCAGAACAGCGTTTACCGTTCAGCCGGCAGGAATATTCCGACCGACTGCAAAAAGTTCGACAGCAGATGAATGAGCGCAACATCAACCTTCTGGTGGTGTCGGATCCATCCAACATGGCCTGGCTGACGGGGTATGACGGATGGTCTTTCTACACTCACCAGTGCGTGGTGGTTCCGGAATCAGGTGAACCCTGGTGGTTTGGCAGAGGTCAGGATGCCAATGGCGCAAAGCGAACAGTCTATATGGATATGGAGCATATTTATGGCTACGCAGATCACTATGTGCAGTCGACAGTGTGTCATCCAATGGAGCGGCTGTCAGAATGGATTCTCGAGCACGGGTGGAACTGCGAAAATGTGGGTGTGGAGCTGGACAATTATTATTTTTCTGCAGCTGCCTACCTTCATCTGGTCAGGGGATTACCGAATTCTAAACTTCACGATGCGACCGGGATGGTGAACTGGCAGCGCGCGGTCAAATCCGAGACCGAGATTTCATACATGAAGAAAGCCGGCGAGATCGTCGGGGCCATGCACGAGCGGATACGTGAGCAAATTCAGCCCGGAATCCGCAAGTGTGATCTGGTCGCAGAGATATACGATGCCGGTATACGTGGTGTTCCGGGCGCGGGTGGCGACTATACGGCGATCGTACCCTTGCTGCCGTCAGGAGAGGACGCATCTGCTCCCCATCTGACCTGGGATGACAAGCCCATGCAGTCAGATGAGGGCACTTTTTTCGAAATAGCGGGATGCTTCCGTCGCTATCATTGCCCGCTCTCCAGAACGATATTCCTTGGCAAGCCAACCAAAGACTTTCTCAATGCAGAAGCGGCCGTGCAGGAGGGGCTATCCGCAGGACTGGAACATGCCAGAACCGGGAATCAGGCACAGGATATCGCCAACGCATTCTTTGCCGTATTGAAAAAGTACGGTATCGAAAAAGACAGCAGAACCGGTTATCCAATCGGTATTTCCTATCCTCCGGACTGGGGCGAGAGAACTTTCAGTCTTCGGCCAGGCGATGAAACACCGCTTGAGACCAATATGACCATTCATTTCATGACGGGACTTTGGATGGAAAACTGGGGGTTTGAAATCACAGAGAGTCTGGTTGTCACACCCGCCGGCCCTGAATTGCTGGCGAACGTTCCGAGAGAACTGGTAATTATCGATTGATCGGTTGCTAAACAAGATTGCCGCAGTCGCCCCGCGTCCTCCTCTAACGCAACAACGTCTTTGCGAGCCCGCAGCAATCTCGCAACGATAATCCGCCAGATAAAAACGTATTTGTAGGGACTATTGAGTCTGACGACCTCGGGTGAGGAAAAAGGCGACGACAACTCCTGCGATCGCACCGAAAAGATGACCGTCCCAGGACACACCGGGCTGGTTGGGCAGCACTCCGGTGATGAGCGTGGAGCCGTACAGTAGACCGACGATAAGACTGATCAGCAGAGGAACCAATCGTCGCTCAAACAAACCGCTCGCAATCAAATACCCCATCAAACCAAATACCA
The DNA here is from genome assembly GCA_039029455.1 of Pseudomonadota bacterium. Taxonomy (GTDB): domain Bacteria; phylum Pseudomonadota; class Gammaproteobacteria; order Arenicellales; family Poriferihabitantaceae; genus JBCCGE01. The sequence goes on from JBCCGE010000005.1 coordinate 52,754, forward strand.
GTCCGCTGGCGCCAATTACATATGCGGGCCGTCCAAAAAACCAGTGCAGGGTGCCGCCCAGCAGGATAATTAATGTAACAACGACGGTGCTGTTGGCCCGCGAACCGGCGAGCAGAATCAGCATGACAATCAGTGGCGTGCTGTTGGCCAGCAGATGCGCCCAGTTGCTGTGCAAAAAAGGCATCGCGACAATACCGATTAGTCCACTGATGTGACGAGGCAAAAGGGCAAGCTGCTCAAGCGGCAAAAAAAGGTCCAGACCGAACACGATCCATATCGACGCGACAAACAAAGTCACGCCGAGAAGCTCCTCGCCAATGCGGTGGGAATAGTCAGTCATTGTCTTGCAGCGTATTCAACAGCAGATTCATATCTTCGGGTAATCCCGATTCGAAAGATACATCTTCACCGGTTTTTGGGTGCGAAAAACTCAGTCGTGTCGCGTGCAGGGCCTGGCGAGGAAACGACCTGAGACACTGAATCACGTTCTCATTGGCTCCAGCCGGAATTTTCGCTCTCCCGCCGTACACAGAGTCGCCAACGAGCGGATATCCCTTCCACTGCATATGCACCCGAATCTGATGAGTGCGACCGGTCTGCAGAAAAGCGCGAACCAGAGTGTGCCGGTCGAATTTCTTCTCGATTCTGATGTGAGTAATGGCCTCTTTACCACTACTCGTGACAGTCATGCGAAGTCTGTCCTGACGATGGCGTGCGATCGGCTGGTCAATGGTCTCGCCGGCGATCAGCACACCCTGAACAAGCGCAAGGTACTGCCGTGACATCGTTCGATCCTGCAGTTGTTCAATGAATGACTGACGCGCGCGCTCGGTTCGCGCCACCACCATGAGTCCGGTTGTGTCTTTGTCAAGGCGATGAACGATGCCGGCTCTCGGCAGCATTCGCAGGCGTTCATCGATATAGATCAGCCCGTTCATCAGCGTGCCCGACGAGTTCCCGGCGCCGGGATGAACCACCAGCCCGGCAGGCTTATTTATGACAAAGAACTCGTCGTCGCTGTGAACGATCTCCAGCGCGATATCTTCAGCGAGCCATTCCGAGAGCTCCGGGTCGGGAACCTGCACGACCAGGGTTTCTCCGCCAAGAATCTTGTATTTCTGTGCCTGAACAGCGCCGTCCATCAGCACGTGACCGCTTTTCAGCCATCGTTGCAATTCGGAGCGTGAATACCCTTCAACGAGTTCCGGAAGTACCTTGTCCAGACGTTGTCCGCGCATTGAATCCGGCAGAGTTATGACAATCTGTTCAGAAGGATTATTCATCTGGGTTTTCTGTGGCAAAATACCGAAGAATCGGAAGGTGAACGCCTGATTCTACGTGTATTCACCATTATTCACAGAAAATCGTCGACGTATTTCCGCGCACAGTCATTATGAACGCTGCCTCATCATTTCGTCCCAGTTGTACTGATCAGTCCTTCGGTTTTCGAGGGATCATTGTTGTTTTCCTTTCCCTGTTGCTTGTCAGTGGATGCTCTTCGTTCAAGAAGAACAAGGTCGATGAAAATGCTTCAGCTGAAGAACTGTATGCCGCTGCGCAAACCAGTATGCGAAAGAAAAACTGGGCGACTGCGATCAATCAGCTGCGCAACCTTGAAGCGAAATACCCCTATGGCAAGTACGCTGAGCAGGCTCAGCTGGATACAGCTTACGCCTACTATCAAGGTGATCTGCCTGACCTTTCAATTGCGGCGGCGGACCGATTTATAAAACTGCATCCCACGCACTCATCGGTAGACTATGCCTACTACCTGAAGGGTCTGGCGAGCTTCGAAGAAGATGACTCGCTTCTCGGTCGATTAACCGGTCAGGATGACCTCAGTGATCGTGATGCAAATTTAACCCGTAGCGCCCTGATCGCGTTTCAGGACGTCTACACACTGTTCCCGAACAGCCAGTACGCCGCCGATGCAAAGGCCCGAGCGCTCTACCTTCTGAATGCCCTTGCCCAGCATGAAATGGCGATCGCTAACTACTATTTCAGTCGGGAGGCCTATGTTGCTGCAGTAAATCGGGCAAAAGGCGTTGTCGAACAATATCCGGAATCACCACAGATTGAAGATGCTCTCGGCATGTTGATGCACAGCTACAATGAAATGGGTCTCGAAGATCTGGCTGTGGATTCTCGTCGGGTGCTCGAACTGAACTTTCCCGAAAGCGCGTATCTGACCGGAAGCACGGATGAATTATTCAAGGCAAAGTGGTACAGCGTCGGCAAATCAAAGAACAAAAAGCCGGGAGTGATCCGAAGTTTCTTTGGATCGATTTTCAATCGCAGCCCCGCGGAAAGCTAGGCGATCGCAGCAAGATTCCGACTGAGCCGAGACGGGAGTTGGGATAGTTTCAGCGCGTTAAGCGCCCTGAGCAGGAGCGTTGTCGATTCTCCAGGTTGATGAGACAACGGCAACCACCCGATCTTCAGAATCACGAATATATCCGGTTGCCGTGATGTCTGTCGGATAACCCTCAACTCCTTCCAGCAGTGACTTTTGTTCGAGGACATCGCAATCCGCTGTCAACTGCCCCCGAGCCTTGTGCGGGTAGTCAATCTCAAATCGCAGCAGTATTCCCCGGGTATTCTGCGGTGCCGCAGAGAGCACTGACAGCCCGGTTACGACCTCTCCCAGGTTCGCCAGCGCCATAGCATGGATCGAATTGAGATGATTGCGAACGCGGCGTCGGTCTTTCAAAGTAACGGTTGCACGTCCGCGTTGAAGTGATTCGACCTGAAAACCAATCGAGCCCGAATACGGAATCAGACGTCCGATCACGCGACTGAACAGAAAGCGTCCGCCTGGAAAGGCATTACAGCGTTCCCAGTACTTCATCAACGAACCGCCTGGGTTCGAGCGAATGGAGGCCGTCACTCGGTTTCAGCGTCCGCTGAAAGATGCTCAACAGTCAGTTGAGATTCCAGTTTGAGAACTCGCTTCTCAAGCATTTCAATGCGCGAGATCAGATCGTTTCCCCTGGCATGATCACCGGATACCGTGCCGGTGGATTCTGTATTTTCCTCAGGGTCTGATTCCGGTTCTGACACCCAGTCACCGAAGGTGTGGGTATAGCGGTCTTCCCGCCGGCCCGGACCTTTCGGTAGAAGTAGCACCAATGGTGACCCGGTTTCCATTAACTCCATCAGACAAAGCTGAACGTCCTCGACATCAGCGAATTCAGCCATGCGCTCGGTGCGTCTTTTCAGATCATTCAAAGTCAGCGGTGCACGCAGCATCATCATACAGAGCAGAGCTTGCTGCTGCCGCGACAGCTCGAGCTTCTGCCGAAGCAGATGGGAGTATTTTCGGGCGCGTTCGCTGTCCTCAACACGCAGCCAGCCGTCAGCGGCCAGCTGATTGCACACATGCCCGATATCACCTTCCGTGAGTTGCATAACCGGCTCACGATTGCTCTTCTGATTGCAGGCCAGCATCAGACTGTTAAGGGTGAGTGGGTAGGTGTTTGGCGTGGTTAACTGTTTTTCCATCAGGCAGGCGAGAATTCGTCCCTGCCTGAGATCAAAACGGGTCGCTGTTTCACTCATTTCATCCACTGCTCCGTCTCAGGACTCGGTCGCGGGGATCGTGAGAATCCGTTCGGCTTCTGCATACTTTGCGGCGGTTCGATTCACGATGTGATCGGGAAGATCGGGCCCCGGAGCTGTCTTGTCCCAGTCCAGTGTTTCAAGATAGTCCCGGACAAACTGCTTGTCGTAGCTGGGCGGGCTGATTCCGATCCGGTATTGATCCGCAGGCCAGAACCGCGAGGAATCCGGTGTCAGTACCTCGTCAATAAGATGCAGCACGCCTTCGTTATCGACGCCAAATTCAAATTTTGTGTCCGCAATGATGATGCCGCGGGCACGGGCATACTCGGCAGCTTCGGTGTAGATCGAGAGACTGATCCGTCGTATCTCATCGGCCAGTGGCTTGCCGACGAGCTCCTCGACATCAGCCTGAGTAATGTTCTCATCGTGATGACCGGCCTGTGCTTTGGACGACGGTGTGAAAATCGGCTCTGGAAGCCGGGCAGCCTGTTCGAGACCGGCAGGCAGATCGATACCGCAGAGCTGTCCTGTTGCCTGATAGTCTTTCCAGCCTGATCCAATGAGATAGCCTCGAACGATGGCCTCCACGGGAAGCGGTTTGAGTCGTTTTACGATGATTCCCCGATCCCCAATGCGCTGGCGATGCGACGCGTCCGTCAGTACCGTATCGAGGGGTGTGTCGACCAGATGATTAGGCACCAGATGGCGCATTTTCTGAAACCAGAAGTTCGCAACCCGGGTTAGTACGGCGCCTTTTTGAGGGATACCCTGGGGCAGAATCACGTCAAACGCAGACAGACGATCCGTAGCAATAATCAGCAGACGCTCGGCGTCCAGAGCGTAGCTGTCGCGAACTTTTCCGCGATGGATAAGTTCAAGGTCCGGTAACTCGGAGTCGAATAAAACGTCGCTCACAGCAATCAATGGATAAAGGATACACCAGGTATTTTACACGCTGCATGATGAGGGCACGGCCACACAAATTATTCCGGATTGATAAAATAGGACCATGGCCGGCCGAATTCCTCAAAACTTCGTTGATGACCTCATGACGCGTGTCGATATTGTCGATGTGATCGACAAGCGCGTGCCGCTGACGCGAAAGGGACGGGAGTATCAGGCCTGCTGTCCGTTTCACGACGAGAAAACCCCGTCGTTTACCGTAAGTCCGTCGAAACAGTTTTATCATTGCTTTGGCTGTGGTGCACACGGGACCGCGATTGGATTTCTGATTGATTACGCCAACCTGAGTTTCGTCGAGGCCGTTGAAGAGCTTGCCGACGGTGTTGGCATGGATGTTCCGCGCGAGCAGGGTGCAGGGCCTGCAAACCGTGACGCTGCCGAATCTCCTGCCAGGCTGCTGGGTATTGTCGAGCAGGCCGGTTTCTGGTTTCAGAAGCAGCTCAGGGAACACGAGGGCGGCAGGCAGGCGATCGCATACCTGAAGCGCCGCGGTCTTGACGGACGCACTGCGGCTGCATTCGGAATTGGCTATGCCCCGGACAGTTGGGACGGGATATTGAACGCGCTTGGGAAGACGACTGATTCACAGGACCAGTTACTGAAAACCGGTCTGCTGATCCGACGTGATCAGAACGAGTCGGGCAAACGGCAGTTTTATGATCGCTTTCGTGGTCGGGTGATATTTCCGATTGAAGATCATCGCGGACGAGTGGTGGCTTTCGGCGGACGCATTCTTGGTGACGGTGAGCCCAAGTACCTCAACTCTCCGGAGACGCCGCTGTTTCACAAAGGCGCGGAGCTTTACGGCTTGCACCGCGCGCGGCGGGAGATCGGCGCACAAAAGCGCAGCATTGTGGTTGAAGGATATATGGATGTCGTCTCGCTGGCACAGTTTGGTGTCGAGAACTCAGTCGCCACACTGGGCACGGCAACGACTCGTACGCATTTGCAGCGTCTGTTTCGCCTGGCTCCGGAGATTGTGTTTTGCTTTGACGGCGACCGGGCGGGGCGCGATGCGGCCTGGAAGGCCATGCAGGTTGCGTTGCCGGAAATGCAGGACGGCCGTCAGGTCGGGTTCCTGTTTCTTCCGGACGGTGAAGATCCGGATACGGTTGTTCGATCCGAGGGCAAAGATGCATTTCAGGATCGAATTGCCGACGCATTGCCCTTGCCTGATTTTCTTTTTGAGACGTTGACCCAACAAGTCGACATGTCTCGGATGGAAGGCAAGGCCAGGCTGGTCAGTCTGGTCCGGCCGATGATTGAACAGCTGCCAGAAGGCGTCCTGCAGCAAATGATGTGGGGACGACTCTCCAGCCTGAGTGGTCTGAATGAGCAACAGATCTCCATCGGATCAGAGCCATCGCCGAAACCGACCACCCAGAGAAATCGCAGCAAGTCGACGCCTTTGCAGCCCGGTCAGCTGTCAAATATGGCAACAGCCACCAGTCTTTTGCTGCAGACGCCCGCGCTCTACGCCAGCAAGGACCCGGCGATTGACCTTGGTTCTCTGACCATAAAGGGCAGCGGGGTGCTGCAGAAACTGTCCGTGATGCTCGAATCGGACGCCAGCTTTACCACCGCCCGGCTGCTGGAAAGCTTTCGTGACGAGCCGGTGCACCCGTACCTTGAAAAGCTCGCCAGCCACCCCAACTCTGTGGAGGACGAGTTATTGCCCAGAGTGTTTAACGACACCCTGAGCCGACTGGTCGCTGAGGAGCTGGAGGTCCGTCGAATGGTACTGATTGAAAAGTCGCGCCAGCAGGAGCTTGATGATCACGAGAAGCAGGAACTGGTTACGCTTCTTAGCGAAAGATCGAAGCACGAAGTGGAGAATTAGTCGTCTTTTCAGGTATTTATAATGCTTTTCAGGTGTTATAATGTCGGGCTGACTTTCGATTTCGAAGGTGTTCAGGAAGGGGTGACAAATTGCATGGGTCAGGTGAGCCCGGTCAAGTGAAAACACACGTTTTAGCACAAGGCAATTTGCTTTCCAGTGACAGCTTTCCCGTGGCGGGTGTAAAAGGTCCTGCCAGTCAGATCGGATCCGACTCATATAAATCATGGTGAAACAGACGCGTTCGGTGGCATTACGCTACTGGAGAGGCCTGTTGACCCGCTATATGAGCAGATAAACGCAAGAACAGGTTTCATTACTTATGGCGAAGAAAGCGACAGCAAAGAAGGCAGCTACGAAGAAGACCACTGCCAAGAAGGTCACGAAAAAAGTCACCGCGAAAAAAGCGGCTGCTAAAAAAACTGCGACCAAGAAAGCGGCAGTTAAAAAAGCGCCGGCTAAAAAAGCAGCGGCAAAGAAAACTACAGCAAAAAAATCATCCACCGCGAAAGCGGCGTCCAAAAAAGCGGTAGCCAAGAAAACCGCGACAAAGAAAGCAACAACGAAAAAAACCACGAAAAAAGTTACGGCAAAGAAGGCGCCTGTAAAGAAGACACGGTCGAAAAAACCGACCGCCAAGAAGCAGGCCGAAGTCCAGTCAGCAGAGACGGAAGAGGTCGAGGAACTTGCCGAAGACGGCGACGAGGGCGATGACATTGAAGGTGTCGAAGATTCTGAGGACATTCCTGATCTGACCAAGGATGCTAAAGCGACTCCGGCCGCGCCGGAGAAAAAGCAGTCGGATCTTAAAAATCTGGTATTGAAAGGCAAGGCGCAGGGCTTCCTGACCTATGCCGAGATCAACGACCATCTGCCTGAGAACATGCACGACACCGACCAGATCGAGGTCGTCGTGAACATGATCAACGATATGGGTATCGAGGTTGTCGACAAGGCGCCGGATACAGACAACATTCAGCTCAAGCGCGACAACCCAGAGGATCAGGAAGTTGCAGAGGAGGTCACCGCTGCGTTGAAAACCGCGGTTGAAAGCGAATTCGGCCGAACCACCGATCCGGTTCGCATGTACATGCGGGAGATGGGAACGGTGGAGCTGCTGACGCGCGAGGACGAAATTGCGCTGGCCAAACGAATTGAGGCGGGCAACCGTCAGGTGGCTCAGGCGGTTGCATTGACTCCAGTTGCGATTCGTACCCTGATCAATATGTGCGACGCCATCGATGCCGGTGAAATGAAGCTCACCGATATGGTGGTCGACTTTATGGAACTGGATGCTCTGGACGACGAGACTGTAGCGATTCCCGGCGAGCCGGGTCAGAATGCGGCTGAGGAAGAAGAGTCGCCAAGTGGTCCGGATCCTGAAGATGCGGTCGTACGATTCAAACGCATGCGCCGTGCCTGGAAATCGTTGGAAATGGCCATCGAAAAGCATGGCATGGGAAGTAAGCAGGTCGCGAAGAATCGACAAAAGCTTGGTGACGAGCTATTGCAGATCAAATTTGTCCCAGCGAAGTTTGAAATCATCGCGAACACTCTACGTCGAACGATGGATGAAATTCGAACCTCAGAGCGTCGAATTGCTCAATACTGCGTGACTTACGGTAAGGTTCCAAGAAAACGATTCACCGAACATTTCACCAACCATGAGGAAAACGTAAACTGGTTTGATGACCTGATCAAGGCCAGTTCATCGGAAGGCGATCGACTCGAGCTGTATCGGGAAAACATTGATGAGTTATGCCAGCACATTAAAAAGCAGGAAGACTATTCCGGACTGGTGCTGAAAGACATCAAGGCCTTAAGCCGTCAGTTGTCCATCGGCGAAGCGAAGGCCCGACGTGCGAAGAAAGAAATGGTTGAAGCCAACCTTCGACTGGTTATCTCTATCGCCAAAAAGTACACCAACCGCGGCTTGCAGTTTCTCGATCTGATTCAGGAAGGTAATATCGGCCTTATGAAAGCCGTCGATAAATTTGAATATCGACGCGGCTACAAGTTCTCGACCTATGCTACCTGGTGGATTCGACAGGCGATTACGCGATCAATTGCGGATCAGGCTAGAACCATTCGTATTCCGGTTCACATGATTGAAACCATCAACAAGCTGAATCGAGTATCGCGTCAAATTCTTCAGGAGAAAGGTCGCGAAGCGTTGCCGGAAGAGCTGGCGGAGCGAATGGAGTTGTCAGAGGACAAAGTCCGCAAGGTGTTAAAGATTGCCAAAGAGCCGATCTCCATGGAGATGCCCATTGGGGATGACGAAGACTCCCATCTGGGTGACTTCATTGAGGACAAGAACATCAAGGCGCCGATTGAGATCGCGACCAGTTCAGGACTCAAGAATGCCACTCACGAAATTCTGGATTCGCTCACTGAACGTGAGGCCAAGGTTCTGCAGATGCGCTTCGGTATCGGTATGAACACCGACCACACGCTGGAAGAAGTGGGTAAGCAGTTCGATGTTACCCGTGAGCGTATTCGTCAGATCGAGGCCAAAGCGCTGCGTAAGCTGAGACATCCGAGTCGTTCAGATCATCTCAGAAGCTTTCTGGATAACAACTAACAGTTTTTGACTTGGGGACAGACTTAAGTTTGTCCCCAAACTAAAGCTCTGTCTCTATATGTTTATTAGCATCCTGTCAGGATGCCAATGAACGAAACAAGCGGTAAAATCCGCATCCCTCCTAAAGGGCCTGTAGCTCAGTTGGTTAGAGCAGTGGACTCATAATCCATTGGTCGTAGGTTCAAGTCCTACCGGGCCCACCATTTCTTAGTGGTGCATTCAGCCTCCATTTGTGACAGCTAATTAGTCAATCAGCCCCGCTTTTCTATAGCCCTCCAACCAGTGCTCTGCATCTTCAGGATGTTTGCATAATCTTGCATGGGAGTTGGCATAAAAAGTGAAATCCGATTCTGGGGGCCGCTCCTTTTCGAAGAGAGCTGCCGCCTCTTGGGCCTTATCCATATTTCCCAGCTGAGCATGGCAGGCCGCCAGGTGGGTATACATGTGTACAGGTGGGTTTTTCCAGCGAAGATAGAGTTCGATGGCATCGTCGTATGTGCCCAGCACGTACGTTGCTTCTGCCAGAGCTTCCAACCAGTGATCTGGTGCCAGGGGATCATGGGCCAATGCATTTTTAATGATTTGAATTCCCCGTTCATGGTCACCGCAGTAGTTGGTATAGATACCGTGATTGAGAAGCAACCATAAGTCATTGGGATTAATTGTTAATGATCTATCAATATGAATTTTAGCCAGATCGTGTTGGCCACAAATGAGATATACGTGCCCCGCGCTCGTTTGCACGAAGTGATCATTTTCTGCCAGCTCCAATGCTTTCTCTATTTTTTCAACGGCGGTAATGGTGGGGTCTTCGCCAATGGGGCTGAAGGTAAAGACGCTGTACGCATGGATAAACGCAATCATACTGTACGCATGAGCGGACTCTGGATCGAGTTCCAATGCCTTATCAAGAAGGTCCAGCATTTCCGGGACATTGTGACTGGTATGGTTCTCCAACCAGCGTGCACGAAGGACGTATTCATAAGCAGACAGGTTCCCCTGGGATTTTTGATTGCTCACCTCAATTAGCGCTTGCGACAATCTCAATGGTAGTACCGTAACAATGGATTTGGTGATTTCATCCTGCAGGTTGAAAATGTCTTCTAACTCCCTGTCATATCGTTCTGCCCATATATGACTGCCACTGGTAGCTTCAATTAGTTGAACCGTAATTCGAACACGCTGACCTGATCTGCGAACGCTTCCTTCAACGACGTAATCTATACCCAAGTCTTCGGCAATTTTCTGGATTTTCGTAGATTTTCCCTTATAGGAAAATGACGAATTTCTTGCAATTACAAACAACTCATCGAATCGGCAGAGCTCTGTAATAATGTCTTCACTGATGCCGTCCGAAAAATACTCCTGTTCCGGATCGCCGGACATGTTTGTAAAAGCCAGTACAGCGATGGATGGCCTTTTATGTTCACCAGGGAATGATGATTTTGCACGTGAAGGGTCCGCTGCACCTAACCATTGCCATACACGAACCGGACGATCTATATTTTTGAGTTGCTGTTCCCCCAAATCTTTAAACTCCATGTCTCTCTTACCAGTCAGGCTTTGGTAGACGATATCGGATATGCACACGGCTCCGGTTGATGCCAGGGACTCCAGTCTAGCAGCTACATTGACCCCATCACCGTAAATGTCACTCCCATCAATAATGACATCACCCAGATTTACCCCTATTCGTAATTGAATTGGCCCGTCTTCCGCGGCTGTATTCTGTTGGATCGCTATCGCGCTCTGCACTGCAGCGACAACGGAAGAGAATTCGACCAACACTCCATCACCCATCAATTTAACAATTCGGCCTCCATGAGCTTCTATTAAAGGGTCAAGAACTATCTTTCTATGCTTTTTGAGAGATTCCATAGTGGCAGACTCATCTTTTGCCATCATGGATGAAAAGCCAACAACATCGGCGGCAAGAATAGCTGAGAGTCTTCGGTTGGAGGTTTCTGTATTCAAAACTGTAATCTCATCATTCAGTCCAGTTTACCTAAACTTCGTCTGCGGTGAGTAGAAAAAGAATCGGTCCCCTTGACCTTCCCCCTGAAAACAGTACCGAATTAAGTTAGAGAATTCTGGCAAAATGAATCCTGAAGAGGAGGAGAATTGCCATGAAGAAGACGAAGTTCACAGAAGAGCAGATTACGTTTGCCTTACGCCAGGCGGAGACAGGAACGAGGGTGGCTGAAGTATGTCGCAAGCTCGGCATCTCAGAAGCGACTTTTTATAACTGGAAGAAAAAGTACGGCGGATTGGGTGTTTCAGAGCTGCGCCGGTTGAAGCAGTTGGAAGAGGAGAATCGTAAGCTTAAGCAGTTGGTTGCCGACTTATCGCTCGACAAGCAAATGCTTCAAGACGTCATCACAAAAAAGCTCTGAAGCCAGCAAAGAAGCGAGAATTAGTCGACTGGCTGAGGACGGCATACAGAGCATCACTAAGGCGTTCGTGTTCACTGTTAAATTTGAGTCGAACAGTTTATCGGTATCGATCGACTCGCGGTAGAGACGATGCACTGCGAAATCGAATGAGAGAGATTGCGTGCACGCGAGTACGATATGGGTGCCCACGCATTCACACGTTACTGCGACGCGAAGGCTGGATGATCAATCACAAGAAAACCCATCGGATTTATTGCGAAGAAGGCCTGAATTTACGGTCAAAGAGACCTCGCCGTCGTGTGGCAGCGGCACATCGTCATGAGCGGCCAGAATTAACCATGCAAGATCAGTGTTGGAGCATGGATTTCGTATCTGACGAGCTGTTTAACGGGCGCAGAATCCGAGCGTTAACTGTAGTGGATAATTTTAGTCGAGAATGTTTAGCGATCACGGTTGGCCAGAATATAAGAGGAGACCAAGTTGCTGAGGTTATGGAAGGATTGAAACGAATGGATGGCCGAAGACCTGAACGGATTCAGGTTGATAATGGCAGCGAATTTATTTCCAAAGCATTGGACAAATCGGCCTATGAGAACTAGGTCACGTTAGACTTCTCGAGACCAGGAAAACCAACGGATAATCCGTTTATCGAATCATTCAATGGAAGCTTTCGTGACGAATGCTTGAACACAAATTGGTTCTTGTCACTAGACGATGCAAAAGAGAAGATAGAAGCTTGGCGGATCGATTACAATGAGTATCGGCCGCATTCATCGTTGGCAAATCTCACGCCTAAGGAGTTTTGTCAGCAACAACCCAATAGCCAGAAATCTACAATTTAGATCGGTAGTGAATTTGGGTAAGGATCAATACGGCAGAAATCTCTAGTAATGCACTGGACTAATCAGGGGATACTTACACATCGACCAAACCTGGTTAATGGCTCGAGGAACGCTCAGAGACTCAGGGCGATCCCGGTTCAATCGTCGCTTTGGTTTGATTCTCAGATTGAGCTCCAGCTCACGATAAATACGGTACACGCGCTTGTGATTCCAGCCGTAGCCTTTAACATTGCGAAGATACAGAAAACACAGGCCGAAGCCCCACCGTTTCTGTACTTGGGTCAACCTCAGCAGCCAGTCAGCAATCAACGCGTTTTCGTTTGAAAGCTTGGCCTCGTATCGATAACAGGTCTCACTGATGGAAAAAACCTCGCACAGCACTCGGATACTCACATCGTACTCGACGCGGCCTCGGTGGGCCATCTCCTTGCGCAGAGACGGCCTTACCACTTTTTTTCGATGGCCTCGCGAGCAATTTCGGCTTTGAGTTTCTCCTCGGCATACATCTTCTTGAGACGGGCATTCTCCGCCTCAAGCTCCTTCATTCGTTTCATTAAGGAGGCGTCCATGCCGCCAAATTTGGAGTGCCATTTGTAGAACATCGCTTGACTCATGCCATGCTCGCGGCACAAATCCGCAACCGCAACTCCTTCTTCGTTTTGTTTAAGAATCGCCAGTATCTGACTGTCTGAATATCGTGATTTACGCATAGAAAATTCTCCTGATTGGATTGTAAGAATTTTCTACTTAAAACTCCTGCTAATATTTGGGGGGATTACGCCTTCAGCAGGGCCATTCATCTCTAAACATCTTTGGCACAGAAAGAACTTAGTCGCTTCTTTCAATGTAAGTGCATTGGATGCTAAATCGGCGGCCTCTCCAAAATTCGATTCTGTGTCAAACCCTAGTGAAAATCCTAGACGTTTTACCTGAGGGTGAAAACGTGTTTGAAAAGAGTGCGAGAGCTGATTAACAAATTATCGAATCATTGAATTTACCTTATCGATATTTTGCAGTTGTAGCATTCAAGAAGCAGTCGATAACATAGCCTCAATCAAAAATACTGCAAATAAACTTATGATTGGCGTGATTTTAGATCTGTCCGTCAAGGAAGAACGAATAGACGAATTTATATCGATGATGAAACAGATTCTTCCCGAAACTAGGGCGTATGAAGGTTGCCATGAGTTCAATATATGGATCGATCAAATGAACGAGGGCCGCGTGTTACTGAACGAAATTTGGGATAGTCAGGAAAAGCATCAGGCGTATCTGGGCTGGAGGGAAGAGACTGGTGTTCTGCAGAAACTGATTGATATGTTAAATGCTCCACCTGAACCAATGTATTTCAAAATTCTGCCCTCCTAATAAAAATTTTCTGCCTCAATATGCTTGTGAAGTAACGAAAGTGCCCATTCATTTCATATTTATCACTCGTTAGGAAATGAAAATACCCATGAAACTCATCAAAATTTTGGCTATCGCATTATTTTCGGCCGCTTATCTTACTACTGCCTCTGCAGCCAACAGTCGCGCTAAGGTCATTTATGAGGGCAACAAGGCGAGGGCTGTAGAAGCTGTGCTATCCGCAGCAAATTCAAAAACTGTTGATATACGTCGCGTAATAGAAGACGGAAATTTCGTGGTCACACATGGGCGCTATTTATCTGACAATGATGCGACTCTTGGTTTCGAAATATTCAAATTTGAAGGTGACAAGATCGTTGATAGGGCCAGTAATTTTCAAAAGGACACTGGAGTGAATCCGTCTGGTCGTACTGGGCTGGACGGGCCTTATATTGTTGGTGATTTAGATAAGACTGAAAGCAATAAGCGCTTAGTGGAGAGCTATTTCTCTGATGCGTTTTTGAAAGGAGATTTCAGTAACTTCGAAACTTACTTTGATGGTGACCACTATATCCAGCACAATCTTGCGATTCCCGATGGTATCAGTGCTTTGTTTGCCTATATCACGGATTTAGCCGACAACGGAGTAACTGTAAAATTTGAGAAGATTGTTAAAGTAGTTGCAGAGGGAAACTTCGTTCTAATAGTGAGTGAGGCTGTTTATGGTGACCAGCCAACATCGTTTTATGATCTATATCATGTGGTAAATGGCAAGATAGCTGAACACTGGGACGTTATCGGACCTCTGAGAGAGTAATGGGAGAAATAGACTAAGCTAAGCATCAGCAGATGCGGGAAGAAATTTTTGCAACCTTTGAGCTTCCGAATTATCAACAAAATATTTTAGTGAGGGGCAATCTATTTGCTGGCACCCAATTCTAGAGTATTTTCGTATTTTGCCGCCGCCTTTTTAAACTGTCCACGCCAATATATGTGACGCGCGGAATGTTGATTTCTTTCATGCCAATAAAGCATTAATTTATATTCTCGGTCGGGCCAAGGTGATCGACATGTACCAAGACCTTTGCCTGCATAAGAAGATAAATGCGCAGGAAGAGTTGCTATTAGCGGCGTACCCCAGATGTGTCTTAGAGCACTATCAAAGTCTGGAACTTGAAGCGCAATGTGCCTAGATCGACCCGCTTTCAGCAACGTCTTATCTATCTCGAAACCAGTTTCTGAACCAAGTACGACGCGCACGTGTGGTCGTTTGCAATATTCGTCAATATCGCAGTCTTGCATCGGATAAGCGGGATCAAAGTACACTGCATTTTGAAACCTGAACAAGATTCTCTGCATTAATCCCTCACCTTCAAATCCCTCTTCAGGAAGTAGCGTGAAGTCCACCGCCCCATCTCGAAGTTCTTCTGCTGCTTTCGAGGGCGAGCCAGTAGGAAAAAATTCAACCCTTAGGTTCGGTGCAAAGGAGATGACAGAGTCAACAAAGTCTTTTAGGACAACCTCCCGTTCGAACATTGTTGCTGCAACCCTGAGGGTGCGCGTGTCTTTGGTGGGATCGTAACTATCCTTTTCTGTCATCGTCTGCAATTTTCTTAAGACTTCCTTCGCCAGCGGGACTAGTGATTCAGCTCGTTTGGTTGGTTTAACTCCTTTACCTGAACGAACAAAAAGAGGGTCATCAAAGCGCTTCCGAAGTTGGTCTAGCCAGTAGCTGACTGTGGACTGATTAAGGTCTAGCGTCTTGCCAGCTGCGCTCAAAGACCCTGCTTCATAGATAGCGAGCAATAACTGAAGCTGGTACCCATCAATGTCAAGGTAATCAGGTTTTTCCATAGTAGTGATTTACATATTGGGATTTACGATAGTTTATATGATGTATAGATTGCTGAAATCCGAAATTAGTCAAACTGCGGTTTTATGCAAAGCTGGTCAAAAGATCTATCTCCGTTTAACGAGGCTGAACGGCTGCTGCAGGATCGGGTCGGCGTTAGAGATCGAATGGAGAAAGTTGGACGGAGGGTAATCTACGATCTCATGCCTGACGAACATCGATCGTTCTACGAGCGGCTCCCATTCCTTGTCGTTGGGGGAATCGATGAAAACTATTGGTCCATGCCGAGCATTTTGTTTGGTATTCCAGGATTCGTGCATACGCCGTCCGCACGCAAGATGATCATCAATGCACGTTTACTTGAAGAGGACCCTCTTCATAAAACGCTTAACGAAGGGGATCCGATTGGAGTGCTCGGAATTCAACCAATAACCAGACGACGGAATCGTATGAACGGCGTGGTTGAAGAGAGAAGCAACGCTGCGTTTAGTATCAAAACGGTGCAAGCGTTCGGGAATTGCCCTCAATACATTGAGGCTCGCGATTTCAAAGTTGTAGGCAATCTTTCCTTGCCAGAATCTAAAGGTTCAGACGTGTTCGAATCGTTAGATTTCGATATCCAAAATATGATTAGACGGTCGTATCGATTTTTCGTGGCTAGTCAAAACGACCGAGAAGATAAGCTCGCTTCTGGTGGAGTGGATGTCAGTCATCGAGGGGGATTGCCCGGGTTTATAAAGGTAGAGAGCAACACCTTAACTATCCCAGATTTTAGAGGGAATTTTGCATTTAGTACGTTGGGCAACTTTTCTGTCAATCCCTCTGGTGGATTATTGTTTCTTGATGACGAAACGCAAAGCATTGTTCAGCTTTGGGGAAGTGTCGAACTAATAATGGAGCTAACAAGTGAACTGAAGCAGGTCCCGGGTGCACAACGCGGCTGGAAATTTCGCGTTGAGCGCGGAATACGCCATAAGACTGCATCCCCTCTTAGATGGGCGACAGGAGAAATCGGACCGGGTTCAGAGCGATCTGGAATTTGGCCAGAGAATATGCAACTTTCTAAGCAACCACAATAGATTATGAGTCCATCGATAAAGCAGCGAATTCCGGTGCCACCATTCGACGAACAAAGTGCGAAGTTTAAAGTGCGTTTAGCAGAAGACGGGTGGAATAGTCGAGATCCTGGAAAGGTGGCGCTGGCTTATACCAAGAATAGTAAATGGCGTAATCGAGTGGAGTTCCCTCAAGGAAGAAACGAAATCGAAGAATTCCTTGTTAGGAAATGGAATCGGGAATTGAGCTATCGATTAATCAAGGAACTTTGGACATATAGGGATAATCTGATCGCAGTTCGGTATGCGTATGAATACCACGATGATAGTGGTAGCTGGTTTCGGGCATATGGAAACGAAAACTGGGAGTTCGATTCCGACGGCTACATGGATAAGCGTTTCGCAAGTATTAACGAACTACCCATTGACCAGAGTGAGCGGAAACTTAACTGGCCTCTTGGTAGGCGACCATATGATTACCCAGGTCTAACAGCCCTAGGCCTTTAATGCATAGACTTTACATAAACAGGTATCTAACCATGAGAATCTTCAATCCGATTAACAAAGTATTTGTTGCAACAATTTTGTTATTTGCGAGTTTTACACATGCTGACTCGCCAGCTTTGATGCCTTACGAAGTAAAGCGAATTGATCTGGGCTATGAGATGGCGTACGTCGATGAAGGATCAGGTGACCCAGTTGTCTTTCTGCACGGTAATCCGACTTCTTCTTATCTCTGGCGCAATATTATGCCGGCCGTTGTGGATACCCACCGAGTGATCGCGCCAGATTTAATCGGGATGGGCGACAGTGAAAAGCCAAATGTTGAATTTGGATATGAATTCCATCGCGAATATCTCTTCAAATTTCTTGAGAAGATGGATTTAAGGGATGTGACGCTCGTCGTTCATGACTGGGGGTCCGTGTTGGGTTTGGACTGGGCGCAACAAAACGAAGATCGGGTGAAAAGCCTAGTAATCATGGAGGCCGTTTTACCTCCCGTTTGGCCGGTTCAGAGTTATGATTTAATGGGCGAGATGGAAGAGGGATTTAAAGCGTTTCGAACGCCTGGTGTGGGTGAACAGCTAATCATTGAACAAAATGCGATGATTAATGGCGGATTAGGTCAACAGTTTGTTCTCAATCCATTGTCTGCTGAAGTGTTGGAAAAATATAACGGCTACTACACAAAGCCGGAACAGAGGCAGGTGATTCTGCAATGGACCAGGGATGTTCCGATCGCTGGAAAGCCGGCGAATGTGGTTGAGATTGTCGAGAGCTACTCCAAGTGGTTGCTGCAAGCGGAGATGCCCAAAATGTTGATACATGCTCAACCTGGTGTACTAGTGCCTCCGCAGGCGGTTGACTGGCTTCAACAAAACGTTCCA
The DNA here is from genome assembly GCA_039029455.1 of Pseudomonadota bacterium. GTDB lineage: Bacteria > Pseudomonadota > Gammaproteobacteria > Arenicellales > Poriferihabitantaceae > JBCCGE01. The sequence goes on from JBCCGE010000005.1 coordinate 70,576, forward strand.
AATTTGACGACGGTCGACATTGGATCTGGCGTGCATTTTATCCAGGAAGACAATCCAACGGCTATCTCCGCTGCACTTGAGACATGGGTTTCATTAAATTAAATCTTTTCCAGAACCTAACGTTGAATTTCTTAGTTAGGCGGTCATCAATTGAGCCATGTGGTCAGTAGCATGAGGGTGGGAGTGATTGTAGGTAACAAGTTACTAAGAATAAAAGTGTGGGTCTGTAACTATCCCCTCATAATCCATTGGTAGTAGGTTCAAGTCCTACCGGGCCCACCATTTATTTAGTCAAAAATAAATGTGTCCCCAGTTGTCCCATAAGGTGTGGTGCTCCGAATCACAAATTCAAGACGCGACCCGTTATGTCATCTTATGTCAGTTCGAACACTTCTACGGCTTCGCGGACGCCCTTCAAGCTTAATTCCCCTCTCGATTCAATTTTGAAGTTCTCTTCAACAGCAACCGCGGCTCTTGCGCTGAGAAGAATTTCGCCATCTGCAGCCTCGTCACAAAGGCGCGCAGCAATGTTCACGGCAGTTCCTGAAGCCGTATAGTCAGAACGTCCTTCATGACCAACCATACCGACTGTTGCATAACCCAGAGAGACACCGACGCCAAATCCAAGTCGATAACCAAGGCGCTTCCAGCTTTTGCAGAGTTCGGCCATTTTTTCTTGCATTGCGATTGCTAGTCGAACTGCGTCCCCCGCCGGATCTTCGCAGGGTAACGGATCATTGAACAAAACCATGATTCCGTCGCCCATCCGGGGATCGACACCCGCGCCATGATCGTTGATCAGCTTACCCAATTCTTGATGATAGGTCTGGAGAACCTCGATAGTTTCTTCGGGTTCCGCGGATTCGCAAAATGCGGTGAACCCGCGGATATCACAAAACAAAACCCCCAAAAGTGCGCGGTGGCTAGCTAACATTTCTTCAGAGCCCTGAGAAATGACTGTGTCAGCCACGGCCGCGGGCAGAAACCGTTTTAGCAGACCCATCCGTTCAATCTCACCAACCTGTTCCTGTACTCTGTCGCCGAGTTCAGCATTGAGGCTTTCCAACGCTTTGAATTGCTGTACGTTTTCTATGGCGATAACGGCTTGAGTGGCGAAACTCCGTAATAGTGCTTCATCGTCTTCGGAAAATGGTTCAACTTCCAGCCGAAAAACGTCAAAACAGCCGATGGCCTTTCCATCCTTGATCAAAGGTACAGCGAGTATAGATCGAATACCTTCTTTTTCGACGATCTCCATGCGCGACGGGTGTTTCGATGCGGTAAGGTGATCCGCCTGAAGATCTGGGACGTTTACGATTCGGTTTTCTCGAACTGCTGTTGTTATCGCAATGGGATCATCAATTGACCACTCGGAGACACCTGCTACGAAGTGTTTTGTTGGCGGTCCCCAGCCAGCAATAAACTCCAGTTTTGTCCCGGCGCTGTTGAGCAGCATCAAGCCGGCCTGGGGTGATTTACAAAGTAACGAAGCACGTTTGAGAATAGCATTGAATACTGGTTGTTCATCATCTCTGCTCTGACTGATAACTTCCAGGATTTCCCTTGTCGCAGCCTCGCGAGACAAACGTGTCTGCAATGCTTTGAATTGCCTTGCATTTTCAATAGCGATTGCAGCCTGTGCTGCGAAAGATTCCACCAACTTAATCTGTTCTCTGTCGAATGGTCTCACCTCTTTTCGAAACAATGCCATTGTTCCAAGCGCACCGTCCTGTCCCATAAGCGGTGTGAAGATGACCGAGCGTATGCCGAGCTTATCAACATTGTTACGTACAAAAGACGAGCCAAGGTGATAGAGTTCACTTTCCCCCATATCTTCTAGATGATAGGTTTCACCATCCAACAAAGCTCGTGCGGCATAGGCGGCGTCTCTATCGACAGGAATCACCGCATAATCTAATGCTGCATCAAAACTAGAATCTTCGCCCAAGCTGGCGGCAAACGTCATGGTTTTATCTTGAGGGCGACCCAACAATAGTCCTGCACTAGGCGCTTCGCACAAATCACATGCGCGTTCCAAAATTGCGTCAAATACAGGTTGCACATCGTCACGGGAAAGGCTGATGACCTGCAGAATTTCCTGCGTGGCATACTCGCGTTTACGCGAATTCGCGAGCTCAGTTGCCAGAACTTCTATATCGCTTTCACCTGGCTGATTGGATTTCATTCTTACTCTTTGAGGAATCAACCGCTTATTTTCGTTGTTCCCCACGTAAAAAGATAGAAGATAGCGAATTAACCGAACCTTGTGCCAACTGTCTGGGGCGTGGGTAAGAGTTTCTGGGAGAACAGTATCAACAAGGATCTTGCCATTTTCGACAAGAAGGGGCTTTTATTAAATATGGAACAACAAAATCAACTTGCATGTATGTTCCGTTAGTACACGCAAAAACATACAACCAATTCGTAAAACTAGACCTGACAGAAAATCAGACGTTGTTGAGCTTGTAGAAGTATTGAGTCGCAAGATTTCGCCATAAACTAGACGCACCCTGGCTGGGTGTGATTGCAAATGGCTTGGGTCGGTGAATCTGCCTCCTACGTCATTCCACGGATTGAGCTCAAAACACTTTTGCAGTGGAATAATAATTCGTTATGCGCCGTGAATTAGAACAAGATTAGACTTGACTGATGCATAACGGTGCTTGGCTAGTTCTTGGTATTCTGAGGAAGAATGCCAGGCTCTGGCATCTTCTTCATTATCAAATTTCATTATTGCGGTTCGTGGATAGGCCCACTC
>JBCCGE010000006.1:0-71396 GCA_039029455.1 Pseudomonadota bacterium
AGCTCAGCTCTGGCTGCAACACTGCGCACCGTGTTTGCAGTTTTTCTGCTTGTCACCAGCGCCGAGGTTTTCGCACACGCGAAAGGTGAGGACTACGTGTTTGTAAATTTCCTTGAGGATCGTATTGAAGGAGAGTTTCAGGTCAACTACGACGACCTTCGGGAGAAGCTTGGTATTAATCTTCCGGAAGACAAAGCTGAAGCCAAAACTCAAGCGACCGCATCAGCAGAAATTGTTCACAACTACATCAGGGAAAACTTTTCTATAGGCCCCAAAGGCGACGACCCGTTTGCGTTCGAGTTCCAACCGCCCTCACTGTTTGAAGAAGCCAGCGAGTACGTTCGTTATCCGTTCATTATTGAATCAGGATCACAACCCGAACATCTAATTATCCGACACGACATGTATTATCAGGACGACCCGACTCACCGCGGGCTTTTTCTGGTTCAGTACAACGTAAAAACGGATACCGACTACGGACCAGAATACACGGCGCTGATTTTCAGCCCGGGGAACAATACGCAGGATCTTGATCTGAACAACATCCCGGGGCTGATCGAGAAAAACCAGATGATTTACCAGGGTGCACTGCATATCTGGAAAGGCATCGACCACGTGCTTTTCCTGCTGGCCCTGCTACTGCCTACGGTCCTGATCAGACGCAACAACGAGTGGCAGCCACTGGACAGCGCAAAAACCTCTTTGCGGAATGTGCTGACTATCGTGACGGTGTTCACTGTCGCACACTCAGTGACTCTGCTGTTGGCTGCGCTAGATCTGGTGACAATCAATTCCCGGCTGGTGGAATCCGTTATCGCGTTGTCAATTATCGTTGTCGCGTTGAACAACATATATCAGTGGATCAGTCGAGGATCTCTGCTGACGATTTTACTGCTTGGATTGTTTCACGGCCTTGGTTTCGCTTCGGTTATGGGAAACCTCCCGTTTCGTATGGTCGATCTGGTCGGAATGGTGGTGAGGTTCAATATCGGTGTGGAACTGGGTCAAATCGCAATTGTGGCAGTTTTGTTTCCTCTGCTGTACATCCTGCGAACCCGATCGTTTTACGTTCCAGTTATCCTCAAAGGCGGGTCGTGGATATTGATTGGCATCGCTGCATGGTGGTTTGTTCAGCGCGCTTTTGGGGTTGGATAGGCAATCGTCATGATCTGGAACAGCGAACAACAGGCGGCGTACCACGCCAGCGTCAACTTCGCGCAGAGTCATCTCAACAGCGATCTCAGACGTCTGGACCGTAACAGCGAATTCGATCCGGAAAAATGGCAACGATGTGCTGACTTTGGTGTTTTCGCATGGTGTATGCCGAAAGCGTACGGCGGACGAGAGATAGATATCGTCACTACCGTGCGTCAATTCGAAGGTCTGGGTTACGGTTGCAGAGACAATGGTTTTACCCTTGGTATCAACGGTCAGGTTTGGGCTGTACAGGAACCTTTGCTGACATTCGGTTCGGATGCGCAAAAACAAAAATACCTGAGCGCCCTCTGCAACGGAACCATGATTGCGGCGCATGGTATGACAGAACTGGGCAGCGGCTCTGATGCCTTTAGTCTGAAAACGACTGCAGAGAAAGTTCAGGACGGATACGTGCTGAATGGATCAAAGCACTATGTTGGCATGGCACCTGTCGCAGATATGTCGCTGATATTTGCCAACACCAACCCGTCAGCCGGAAACTGGGGTGTCTCTGTTTTCATCGTTGAAAAGGGTTTCGATGGCTACCACGCCGGGAAACCGATTGAGAAAATGGGTTTGCGCAGTAATCCGACCGGCTCAATCGAATTGACTGATTGCTTTGTGCCTGAAGAAAATCGACTTGGACCTGAAGGAATCGGAGTCAGCCTGTTCAACCAGTCGATGGACTGGGAGAGAGGTTTCATTTTTTCCAGTCATGTCGGTTCTATGGCTCGCCAGCTGGAGCAATGCATATCCTATGCGCAAAACAGGCAGCAATTTGGACAACCCATAGGAAAGTTTCAGGCGATTTCCCATCGAATCGTAGAAATGAAGCAAAGACTGGATAACGCCAGAGCCATGCTCTATCGGGTTGCGGAACTTAAAGACAACGATCAAAGCGCAACTCTGGAAGCTTCACTGGCAAAACTGCAGATTGCAGAAGCTTTTTGCGAGAACAGCATGGATTCCATCCGAATTCATGGCGCTCTTGGGTATATGAGCGATGAGGAAATAGAGCGTGATTTGCGTGACGCTACCGGCGGTGTTCTCTATTCCGGGACCTCTGATATTCAAAAAAATATCGTGGCCCAGCTGCTCGGTCTGTAATTTCAGCGACTGCAATTTTCCGGTGTCGTTACTTCATCACAACCTGTTCAGATCGGCGGATAGTCTGCCGGAAAACGAGGCCTACCGGTGTTTCGACAATTCTATTTCCTACAAGGAACTGGACGAAAAATCCAACCAGTTGGCTCGTGTGCTGACAGTACATGATTGCAAACCGCGGGATCGCGTCTGTATTTTTTTAAACAAATCCATTCAGTCAGCAATCGCCGTTTATGGAATTTTGAAAGCAGGGGCAGTTTTTGTACCTATCGATCCTGATGCCCCCGAAGATCGCATTTCAGCAATCATTGAAGATACTGAATCGAATTTAATTGTGTCCGACGATTCAAACAGAACTGATCTTGAATCAGTGGTGGCAAGCTCCCCGCGACATATAACTGTTCTCGGATGCTCAGAGCCCGAATGTGCACCTCCCGACCGGTATGTATCCTGGAACCAGGTGTTTGATGCCGACTGTTCACGATTTGAATGCTCTGACATTGAAAGCTCTGATCTCGCCTATATTATTTTTACGTCGGGATCGAGCGGTGTTCCCAAGGGCATTATGCACACCCATGCCAGCGGCCAGGCGTATGCAGAGATGACCGTAAAAACCTACGGCATTACCTCGGTAGACCGCATCAGCAACCACGCACCCCTGCACTTCGATATATCCACACTGGGGTATCTTTCAGCGCCCCTTGTCGGTGCCACAACCGTATTCATTCCTGAGGTCTACACGCGCATACCTGCCTCAATGTCCGCACTTGCCGAGAAGGAGCAACTCACGATCTGGTATTCGGTGCCCTTTGCACTGATACAGATGCTGAATCGCGGCGCGCTCGAGCAGCGTGATCTCCGATCACTGCGATGGGTCCTATACGGTGGTGAACCGTTTTCACCCCGTCAGATCCGCCGACTTATGGACTACTGGCCGCAGGCTCGTTTCAGCAATGTTTACGGCCCCGCTGAAACCAATCAATGCAGCTATTTTCATATTCCGGAAACTCTGGATGGTCAGGAAGATGACATTCCGATCGGGGAATTCACGTCACACGCCAGCGGCATTATCCTGAACGACAGTGGCGTTCAGGCTCAGTCCGACGAAATCGGAGAGCTGCTGGTTCATTCCCAAGCGATGATGAAGGGATACTGGCGTCGACCGGAACTCAACCAGGCATGCTTCTGCGACCACGGAGAACCCGGTGTGACCTATTATCGTACCGGCGATCTCGCCCGCAGATCCCGGGGCGGATTGCTTTACTACCATGGTCGGAAAGACCGTCTGATCAAGATTCGTGGAAACCGTATCGAACTCGATGAGGTCGAAGCGGCTTTCAGTGCACACAGCCTTATTGCTGAAAGCGCGGCATACGTCGTTGATGCCGGCAGCGAATCCGAACACATCGAAGTGTGTGTTCTCAGTATTACTGATGGTGACATACCTCCGGCGGACCTGCTCGATTTTGCAAAAAACAGACTGCCGCGTTACGCAATTCCGGAATCACTGCTGCTGCTGGATGAATTTCCCAGAACCACTTCCGGCAAGGTCGATCGAAAAGCTCTGCAAAAACGGCGAAATGAGGTCGGCGCGACGCATTAACCTGAGGGGAAAACGTGAGAGAAAACATAACCAAATTTATTGAAAGCCAACTTCTCGGTGGAAAACACGTCGTTAATGGCGATACTGACTTGCTGATTAGCGGATTGATTGACTCCATGGGCGTTATGCGCCTGGTTGGATTCATCGAAGAAAAACTGCAGCACACCGTACCGGCTGAGGACGTGACGCTGGAGCATTTCGCAACGGTGGACACGATCTGCAGCTATCTGGAATCTCGCTGATCTGAATTCAGTGCATCTGCCATTCCCGCTCAGTGAACGACAAAAACTGATCTGGCTCGGTCAGAGGATTGCGGGCGATGTGCCGCTGTACAACATGGCCATGCGCCATGACCTCATTGGCGCTATCAGTGCAGACGTGTTCAGCCAGGCATTCGATATCGTGGTCTCCAGATCCGACAACCTGCGGACGACACTGCAGTCGGAAGACACTGATCCACTTCAGGCTGTGCGTGCTGATTTCGACTCCGGAATCGAAATACTCGATTTTGGCTGTGAGGACAATCCACTGCGCCGCGCAGAATCATGGATGGATTCGAAAACGCGCCAGCGTATCGACCTCACTGCTCGAAACTTTGAATGCGCGTTGCTCAAAATTGATGAAAACCTGAGCATATGGTACTTCAGTCAGCACCATCTTTTTACCGACATCTCTTCACTCGAGATCATTTTTCGCAATGTCGGTCGGTGCTATCAGGCCTTGAAAGACGGTGATAATCCAGACGATGTTATCGATATCCTAAACCCAGAAAATGCAGGTTTCGTCGCGTCTGACGGCGGAGATAACGATACTGCCGGAACGGCGCCGTCATCACGAGATGACAGTGCACCGATCACCCTTTATGGCGCTCATAAAAAGACCAGCAGTAGTGCCTCCCGTCGACTGACTCTCAGCCTCGACAAGAATCTGGATGAAGATATCAATCGTCTTGCTCGAGACCCGGACTTCGCTACTCTGAGTCCCGCACTGACCCGTTACTGTATATTTGCAACGGCGTTCACAGCCTACATTCATCGGATCAGCAACAGCCATGCGATATCTCTTGGTACTCCTCTGCACAACCGGTATTCCGTCGCCGACAAAAGCACACCAGGGCTTTTTATTCAAATTGCAGGACTTCAGATCGAGGTTGAGGAAGAGGACAGCTTTAAAGTTCTGTACAAAAAGACCCGCCAATGTTGTCTCGATCTTCTCAAAAACAGTCAATACTCAGACACAGTCCGCGTTTCACGACATTGCAACATAGTCTTAAACTATATTGATACCCGGTTTGATCAATTTGGAGACTGCGTTTGCAAAACATACTGGCTGGACAACGGGCACGTTGATCCACACCACGATTTACGAATGCAGGTATTGCAACTCAATGCATCTGAACCCATGCAGGTATTCTTCGATCTGAGGGCCGAGGCTTTGGATGCGTCATTGGCGGACCAAACAATCAATCATTTTCATCGTCTCCTGCAGGCGATGCTTTCCGCACCGGACCGTCCAATTGGTCACGTATCACTAACCGCACAGCAGGATCGCCCTCTACCCCACTCTCGAGGCAACACTCCTCACTACTGCGATACGTGGCCTTTGAACGGCACGATCACAAAGCGCATACGCGCAGTTGCGAAAGATAATCCTCATGCTGTGGCGGTGAGGCAGGATGAAAGATCGCTCACCTACGGTGATCTGCTGACTCAAATCGATGTTTTCCGGGAACGCATTGCCGCCTGCCGAACCCCGGAGTGTCGCTCGGTTGGAATTCACATGGATCGTTCCATCGAGCTGATCATTGCGGTTCTGGGATCCATGGAGGCCGGTCTGGCCTATGTGCCGCTGGAGACCAGCCAGCCTTCGGAGCGGTTGGCTAAAATGGTGACTGCAGCCAGTGTCGGCTTGCTGGTGAGCGATCAATCAGACGGTGATCAGCTTGCTCAACATCTGGGTGTCCCGTTCTTACCGTTCGTTTCCATTTGTTCGAGCAATCAAATCGCCGGCGATGGAGGCATGACCCTGAATCCGGACGGCATCGCCTACACCATCTTCACATCAGGATCGACCGGCGAACCCAAAGGCGTCAGCATCTCTCATGCCAGTCTGTACGAGTACGTTCGGTGGGCTTCGAAACAATATATTCTTAACGACGCCTGTGATTTTGCGTTCTACAGCGCATTCGGTTTCGATCTGACGGTCACCAGTCTGTTTGTGCCTTTGTGTAACGGCGGTTGTATAGTGGTCTATCCAAATCAGGACGACGGAATCGATTTATCGGTCGCTACCGTTGTTGAAAGGGATGAAGTCGACATCATAAAACTGACGCCTGCACACCTGGCCCTGATCGAAAACCTCAACCTCAAGAACCGAAGAGCGCATAGTCTGATTGTTGGCGGTGATAACCTGACCACCGCGGTTGCCGGACGCGTGCATCAAACATTTGCAGATGACACACGCATATTCAATGAGTACGGTCCCACCGAGGCTACGGTTGGGTGCATGATTCACGAGTTTGAACCGCTCCACGACACCGAAGATTCAGTTCCCATCGGCCAGGCCGCCGACGGCATGGAGATCTACCTGCTCGATGACGGCGGCAACCCGGTGCCTCCGGGCGTGGTTGGGGAAATGTATATTTCAGGCGCACGATTGGCGGAAGGCTATGTCAATCGACCTGACTTAACTCAGGCACAGTTTCCACATCTTGAAAAACTTGATGATTTGCGGTGCTACAAGACAGGAGATCTGGCTCGTAAGAACGCAAGTGGCGATCTGATTTATCTCGGTCGCAAGGATAATCAGGTCAAGGTTGGCGGTGTTCGAATCGAGACTGCGGAGGTATCCGCAGCACTATCAAAAATAAGTGGAATCCACGATGCTGTCGTCGTCCCGATAAAACCTGACGCCCGGGAAACCTTACAGGATGTGCAGTACTGCGAGCGGTGCGGACTCGCATCAACCTATCCGGATTCAATGATCGATTCGGAAGGAGTTTGTCAATTTTGTCTTGATTTTGAAGACTATCGGGAACGAGCTCAGGATTATTTCAAGACCATGTCGCAGCTTGAAACCCGACTCCGCGAACTTTCTCGTCGAAAAACCGGATCCTACGATTGCATGATGCTGCTAAGTGGAGGCAAGGACAGCACGTATGCGCTTCATCAGGTCGCTGCTCTGGGACTCAACATCTACTGTTTCACGCTCGACAACGGGTATATCTCAGAGGGCGCAAAAGACAATATCCGCAGGAGCACGGATGAATTGGGCCTGACGCATGAATTCGCAACAACCGAATTCATGAATGCCATCTTCGCGGACAGTCTGGAGAGACACGCCAGCGTGTGCTACGGGTGTTTCAAAACAATATACACCCTTGCGATTAACCGCGCCCAGGCACTTGGAATACCTGTCATTGTTACCGGCCTTTCCCGAGGTCAGTTTTTCGAAACCCGGTTGACGAAATCTGTCTTTGTACGCTCAACGTTTGATCCGGACGAAATTGATCGTGATGTGCTTGAAGCACGCAAGGTCTACCATCGCGTACCCGACACCGTGACGAGCTGTCTCAATATGGATTTATTCGAGACAGACGACATATTTGAACAAGTGGAGTTTGTCGATTTTTACCGGTATTGCGACGTCTCGATGTCGGAACTCTATGCCTATCTCGACAGTAATGCGCCCTGGCTTCGACCCAAAGATACCGGCCGGTCGACCAACTGCCTGATCAACGATACCGGAATCCACGTGCACAAGCAGAAACTGGGATATCACAACTATGCCCTGCCCTACAGTTGGGATGTGCGTCTTGGACATAAAGAGCGCGATGCTGCGCTTCAGGAATTGAACGATCACATCGATGTCGAAGCTGTCCACGGAATTCTGGCCGAGCTGGACTTTCCTCTGGAGCGTGTCTACCCCGCCCATCAGGATACACGGCTCGCCGCATACTATCAGTCAGGCGCAACTGCACCCGAGCCCGAGGCGTTGCGGGAAATGCTCCGGGAACAGTTGCCGGCAAACATGATCCCGGCCCACCTGGTTCCAATGGACGCACTGCCGCTGAACGTCAACGGAAAAGTTGACATCTCTCAACTTCCGAACCCGATCGTCTATCGGCGCACGACCAGGTCAGGATACACCCCACCTGGCACACCTCTACAAAAAACAATGGTCAATATTTGGCGGGAAACGCTGCATCTCTACTCGCTCGGAATCAAAGACAATTTTTTCGACCTGGGAGGGGATTCCATTATCGCGATTCAGCTGGTCGCCAAGGCAGCATCACAAGGCATCAACTTCACCCCAAGTCATATTTTTATGCATCAAACCATCGAAAAACTCGCGTTGGTTTGCGAGCAGGATTCAGACACACAGGAATCAACAGCGAAGGATTCAATCGTAGCATTCGATATGATTGATGCCGACACTCGCCTGGAAGACCTGGCCAGCATGATCGATTAGACCGAACCCAGTGTCTTGGCAACCTCCGACGACATAGAAGACGCTTTTCCACTGTCACCGCTGCAGCAGGGGATGTTGTTTCACAGCGTCTCGTCTCCTGCAAGTGGTGTCTATATTGAACAAATCACTGCCCGCTTCCAATCTGAAGACTTTCAGGCGGAGGTCTTTCAGCAGTGCTGGCAGACAATAGTCGAGCGGCATCAAGCATTTCGGTCGGCTTTTGTCTGGGAAAAAGTAGAAAACCCACTGCAGGGTATAAAACGAACCGCAAAGGTTAGCTGGGAACTGCTTGACCTTGGCAATGTTAGTCGCAGCGACGCTAATCAGCATTTACTCGATATTAAATATCAGGACCGAGTACGGGACTTCAATCTGGCTAAGGCCCCTTTGATGCGAATGAAGCTCGTCAGGATGCCAGTCGGAGAAACCCATTGGATCTGGACCCGGCACCATCTGATTGCGGATGGTTGGTCGACCAGCATAGTGCTGCAGGAACTCGCGGAGCTGATGTCGCGGAATGGAAAGGCGAGTACTCTGAAAACTCCGATTCCCTACAAGCGCTATATTGCGTGGCTTAAAGACCGATCTGATATCGGAGGCGAAAAATCGTTCTGGCGCCGGCATCTGGCTGGAGTTGATTCGCAAGATCCGCCCTCGTGTCTCACCCAGCACGCAACAACCCATCGTCTGGGGGAGTTCAACGAACTCTCAGTAAAACTGTCATCCGACGCCACCAAAGCTCTAAAGACCTGGTGTCAAAATCAAAGAGTGACGCTCAACGTGTCGATTCAGACAGCCTGGGCGATATTGCTGGCAAATCATACCCAATCCAGCGATCTCATCTGGGGTGCGACTTTTTCAGGTCGACCGGTGTCACTGAATGGTGCGGATCAAATTGTTGGATTGATGATCAATACCTTGCCCGTCAGACTGAAATTGAGCATTACCCAGTCGGTGGCAGAAACTGTTCAGCGACTGCAACAGATTCAGCTGGAGATGCAAAACCACGAAAACTCCGGCCTCCTGGACATAAAACGCTGGAACAGCATTTCGTCTGACAACCCACTGTTTGATTCAGTTGTAGTGTTTGAAAACTATCCTCGACAGTTTTCAGGCACACAAGCTTCCGAACGAGTGACTCTGCCTGATCTTCATTACAAAGAGCAGAGCAACCTGCCTGTCGCACTGGTTGTACTGCCAGGAGACGAGCTGGAGTTCATTCTGATTCACGATACAGACGCCATATCCGTTGAGTCGGCCTCAAGAGTTCTTGGGCAGCTAAATAAAATCGTAAACCAGCTCCCCGCCTCTGCCGACGCCAGTTGTATGGACGTTGCTATTTTCCCGCCGGAGGACAAGGCGTTTTTCGAAGGCGCAGAGTCAGACCGTCAAAAACGTGTTTTCATACCTGACGCTACCGCAGATGCGCTGATCCTTGAGCAGGCGCGAAAGTCAGCGGATCGCGTTGCGTTGAAGGATCAAACCCGTCAGGTGACTTACTCGGAAATGGAGGCACTCAGTGCTGCGGGAGCAAGCCGGCTGGAAGAGCTTGCAGTCCAGCAACACGATCACGTTGCAATCTGTGTAGAACGAAATGCTACCGCGATCCTGTGGATGCTCGCGGTGATGCGCACTGGCGCCAGCTATGTGATTGTTGATCCCGATTACCCGAAGGGACAGGTCAGACAGCTTCTGGTTCAAAGCTGCGCCAGAGTGGTAATTTCTGATGGTCGTCTAAAGTCTGTGCTGAATGAGTTTTCAGATTCTGGTTTTATTGATGCAGAGTGTTTGTATGAGCCCCAAAGCCAAAAGGCCTTATCGCAAGTCCGGGAATCCCATTCGCCCTCTGATACCGCTTACGTCCTGTTCACTTCGGGAAGCAGTGGGGCACCGAAAGGCGTCAGAATCAGTCACAGAAACCTGGTGTATTCCACTCTTTCAAGAGTCGCAATGTACCCGGATCATCCTGCGTCCTACTTATTAATGTCCTCGCTGTCTTTTGACAGCTCGGTTGCAGGAATTTTCTGGACACTATTTACCGGCGGTACGCTTGTACTTGCTAAGCATCGGCTGGAACAGGATCCGGAAGAATGGTTCAGCACGCTGGAAGCCGAAAAAATCTCCCACACGCTCTGCCTGCCCCGTCTTTATGAAACCCTGCTGGAACACGTCAAGCTTAACGACGGGTTCGGCCGACTGGATTCTGTGCGCTGCGTAATCACTGCAGGAGAGTCGATGTCGGCCACCACAATGCTTGCGAATCACCGCAGATTCCTACCCAATGCGCGTCTGTTCAATGAGTATGGTCCAACCGAGGCAACAGTCTGGTGTTCCGTCTACGATGCCTCGAATCATTGTGAGTCAAAGCCGGTGCCCATCGGTCGACCCATACCGGGAACTGATATTGTAATTTTAAGCCCGCAAGGTAAACGGGTACCACCCGGCGTAATCGGTGAGATATGCATTCATAGTCCGGGGGTGAGCGATGGTTATATCAATAATTCCTCTGAGACCGGGTTGAAGTTCAAAAAGGTTCCTTTACTGAAAGACAGGACGTTTTATTTCTCCGGAGATCTCGGGTTTTGGGACGAGGCAGGATTTTTACACTTTATGGGTCGCGCAGACGACCAGATCAAGATTCGTGGACACCGAATTGAACCCGGCTATATCGAATCAAGAATCAAACAAATCTTTGCTGTATCGACCTGTGCCGTCATACCGTATCAGTCGGCAAGGACGGGTCAGAACCAACTTCTGGCTGCAATAGAAAGCCGGACTTTGTCGGCTGAGAGTATTGCTACTCGTCTGCGCGACGAGCTGCCGGAGTACATGATGCCCGCAAAAATAATTTGCGAATCATCACTGCAGACTCTGGGAAACGACAAAATCGATCGTAAGAGACTTTTGGAACGTGTTGTGCACTGTGAGTCGACTACCGGTCATGCCGACGCAGAGACGGCAGAAGAATCACTGCTCCAAACCGTATGGTCCGATCTGCTATCGATGGAAAGGATCGGCATCGACGACAACTACTTTACTCTCGGCGGCGATTCAATCACGAGTATCCGTATTGTCTCTGAGGTCAATCGCAGGGGTTACCGGCTCTCAGCAAACGATATTTTCGATGCACCAACCATCCGAAAACTGGCCTCCAGACTGGAACCCGCCGTTCACGACAAAACTGAAGGCCTATCGAAACATGAATGGCAGAAAGCTGCTCAGGAGCAATACGGTCCCGATGCAGAGTGTGTGTTACCACTCAGCCCGAATCAGATATCGTTTTTGTTTGCCCGACTCAGGGCGCCGGAAAATGATCCTGGGCATATGCAGATTCAGGCCAGTTTATCCGGAACATTGGATCTCACCCGATTCAACGACGCAGTCAACCAAAGCGTCCGAACTTTTCCTGCACTTCGCACCGCCATCGACGGAGAACAGCAAGATAGCCCTCTGCAAGTGACCTACCGCCCAAAGGATTTCAAACTGACTGCAGACAGCATTGAACCGACGAATCGAATGCCGCAGTATCTGATTGAAGATCGATTGTCGCCCCTTCATATTGAAGAACCGCAGCACTGGCGAATTCAGTTTTTTTCCGACCATTCCGATCAGTTCCACCTGTGTTTTAGTGCACATCACATTCTTATTGACGGCTGGTCGAGCGCGATAGTAATCAATAACATTCTGCGCTTATACAATCGCAAAGACTCAGAGGCGGAATCCAGCGCACCTGCATTAGATTCTTTCCATGCCTTCATCAGATGGCGAGAACGACAAACCTGGGAAATCGCGCGCGAATTCTGGTTAGAAAAGAGTGTTGCTCATGCGGCCAGCAGATCACAAAGCGAACCGATAGCTGCTGGTGAATCACCACAATCCACGGTCCGTGCAGAAATCAAAGGCAACGAATATGCTTCCCTAAACCGCTTTGCCGGACTCAGAGAGATCACCCTTGCGCAGATGATTCAGACCGTGTGGGCGCGCACGCTGCGACAGTGCAGCACAACAAACCATATCGGATTTGCGCTCACAACTGCAGGTCGCAACCTGCCTGTACCAGGTATTGCAACGGCAGTGGGACAGTTTGTGAACCACCTGCCAATGCTGTTGGATATTGAGTTGAGTGAATCACTGGACCGGACCGCCGAGACAATAGCCGCCGAGGCTAGAGCACTGCGCCAGCATGAAGGCGTATCACCATCTCAGATTCAGACCTGGACTCGTCTATCACCAACGACCGTTTTAAATCTGGAGTGTCGATACTACGCACTGTCGACTCTGGTAATGGTTGAGAACTTTCCAACTGATTCCACGCAAGGTTCTAATATCAAGCTGCGTCTGGAGAGCTTTCAGCGCCGGGGCGAGAGCCGCCAATTCGTCGAGAGCAGTGCTTCCGCAGCGTTCTCTATGGTGTTGGCGGCCGTACCCCAATCCGAATCTCTTGGACTGCATCTTCAGTACGATACCTCACTGATAGACGAAGAAACTGCAGAAAATATTGTGCAATCCATTTCAACAGCACTTGCTCACTGGTCATCTTCAGACACGGCAAACAAACTGCCACAGCTGCCAAACCTGGCCCATACCCTCTCGGCACCGATCGTTCGCACAAAATCCCGTTCTGTCCGCATGCCCGAAAACGAACTTCAGCAGGAGCTGTTGTCGATCTGGCGTGCGCTTTTGAAACAGGATGATATCTCTGTTGACGATTCGTTTTTCGACCTCGGCGGTACGTCTCTGGTCGCCGTCAGTCTGGCAGAAGCCATAGAGCGACAGCTTGGGCACCGCATGCCGCTGTCGGTTCTGATCCGGAACGATTCCATTCGACGACTGTCGTCAGTGTTGCCGCGAGCTGAAAGCGCAGAGTGGAAAACCATCGTTGCAATTCAGGATCAGGGAAGCCGCCTACCTGTTTTTGGCATTCACGCTGAGGGGAATGTTCTGTTTTACCGGGATCTCGCCGAAAACCTTGGACCGGAGCAACCTTTCTACGGATTGCAAAGCCGTGAACTGGGAGGAGACGTTGACCCTTTCGATTCCATTGAAGAAATGGCTGCGAGCTACATCGCGGAAATTCGGCAGATTCAACCAGCGGGCCCCTACACTATATGTGGAATGTGCTTCGGCGGATGGATTGCGTTTGAAATGGCGCAGCAACTGATTCAACAGGGCGATTCAATCAAGGCCCTTGTTGTGTTCGACTCCGGGGGTCCCACCCGAACTGTGGACGATACCAGACAGAACACTCTTAAGACATCACTGTGGTCGTCGCCCTCCGTTATAAAAGCCGCCCAGCATGTAAGCCGTTTTTTCCTTCCTGCGGCGCAGAGACAGATAAAACAGGTTGCTCAGCATCACCGATTACTAAAACGCAACTATGTGGCACGACACTATCCCGGTTCAGTTACGTTTATCCGGAGTCAACAGTTTCAAAGCGACCCCAGATTCGATCGCCACATCAGACGCTGGCAAGCAGTCGCCGACGGTGGTGTGGACGCCCATCTTGTATCCGGGGAGCACGGAAATATTCTTGAGCCACCCCATGTATATGGCGCCGCAAAAATTTTCAGAGACTTACTCCACAGCAGCGACTAGCTTCAGGGGTCTGCTATGATTGGTGATAAACGCACAGCTTCGGACACATTGTTCGCGGCAGTTTAATGCAACCAGACAAACAACATCTGCACAATCGGATTTTGGTTATCTTCCGTCGTTTTCTTCGCGAAGAGGAGGAGCTTAGGGGCCTGATAGATGCTCAGGGCGCCGATATGACTGTGACGGAATCAAAGTGGCAGTTCACCTTGCCTTCTTTGTATGTCCTGTGTTGCACACAGGATTCACAGTTCGCCCAAATTGGATACAGCACATTCAGAAAACTGCTTTACCGTTTTCCGACCAACAAGCTTCTGGCTCCTTTTGGGGGCAAAGTGATGGTGGGGAAACAAAGAAGTAATGTGAACCGAACAACCTACGAGCTGCGTCGCGTTTGAGCGCCACCGGCATTACCTCATTGCTTCATTGCACGCTCGGCGTGATGCCAACCCAGATCAGCGACCGGCATTGCCATCCGACCCACCTGCTCGGCGTCAGCTGCTGACGCGTTGCCATCCAGAGAGCGCTTGTGCACCCCCTGCACGATAGCGGCAAATCGAAAGCAGTGGAATGCAATCCAGTAATCCATATTGACGTCAATATTTGTGCGGGTGCTTTTAACAAACCGAGCGAAGAGTTCTTCGTTTTGAGGTATTCCCTCCGACTCCCTCTGAGAAGCGGAAATACCCGGAAAGTGACCGTCGTCCGGGAAACTCAGCATCGTGAGCCAATACGTCAGGTCAACCAGCGGATGCCCAAGGGTGGACAGTTCCCAGTCGATAATCGCGATGATCTCCGGTCGATCCGGATGAATAATCAGATTGTCCAGTCGAAAATCGCCATGTACAAGTGCGGTGCCGGCCTCCTCCGGCGGCGGGTTCATTGACAGCCAATGTATTAACTGGTCCATTTCAGGAATTGTCTGCGTCTCGCTGGCTTTGTATTGCTGGCTCCAACGTCGAATCTGCCGCTCAACATAGTTCCCTGATCGTCCGAATTCATCCAGTCCAATCTTTTCAGGCTGTATGCTGGCGAGATCAGCCGCTAGATTTAGTTGATTGAAACACATCGCTTTCCGATCCGCAGATGTCCAGCCAGGAAGCCTAGGGTCTGTGAGCGTGCGGCCACGAACATAGGACATCAAAAAAAACGGCGTGCCAATAATCGATTCGTCCCTGCAAAGCGCAATCATTTCTGGCACGGGTACCACGCTATCGCGTAGTGCGGACATAACCTCAAATTCCCGTTCGATCGCGTGGGCCGAAGGCAGCAGATTGCCAGCAGGTTTTTTTCTCAGAACCCATTCACCCAGAGATGTCTTGAGACGAAACGTGGGGTTGGACTGACCGGTAGAAAATTTGCCTATAGCGTGAATTCTGAAGCGCTGGCCGAACTCCTGCCGACCCCATGACTGCAGAACCTGCTGGTCCGGCAACCCTGCGACATTCATCTTCAAAAACTCCGATACGATCGAATCACAGCTCAAGCAGATGCCGGGCCAGTGCATGCTGATGAACCTGATCCGGTCCGTCCGCAATTCGAATCGTTCGTGCATAAGCGAATGCCTCAGCAAGGAAAGTGTCCTGAGAAACCCCCTTGGCACCATGTATCTGTATCGCTCGATCCAAAACGGATTGCGCCATTCTGGGGACCACTATCTTGGCCATCGCGATTAAATGTCGTGCCTTCTTTTTGCCCTCCGCATCCATAGTCTTTGCCGCGTCCATCGTCAGCAATCTGGCCTGATGGATTTCGCAGGCCATATTCGCAAGATCCTCCCTGAGCGAGCCCTGTTCCGACAGTTTTTTCGCAAAAGCGATTCGCTGGTTCGCACGCAGACAGCTTTCCTCCAATGCGCGTTCAGCGCAACCGATCAGACGCATACAGTGATGAATCCGACCGGGACCCAAGCGTCCCTGGGCGATTTCAAATCCGCGCCCTTCGCCGAGCAACAAATTATCGACAGGGACCCGGACCTGGTTAAATACAATCTCGGCATGACCATGTGGCGCATCATCACTGCCAAAAACCATCATTGGACGGACAATTTCAACGCCAGGCGTGTCGATCGGCACAAGCACCATCGACTGCTGTTTATGTCTGTGCGCCTGTGGAGATGTTTTTCCCATGACGATCAGCAGCTGACACCTCGGGTCCATTGCGCCTGTTGACCACCACTTATGACCATCGATGACGTACGAGTCGCGATCCCGTCGAATCGTGGTGCATATATTTGTCGCATCGGACGAGGCAACCTCAGGTTCGGTCATGCAAAAGGCCGAACGGATGGTTCCGTCAAGCAATGGTATCAGCCACTGTTCCTGCTGCGCCTTAGTACCGTATTCGATGAGCGTCTCCATATTGCCGGTGTCGGGTGCATTGCAGTTGAAGACCTCAGGCGCAATCATAGAGCGGCCCATTATTTCAGCCAGCGGTGCGTACTCCGAATTGTTCAGGCCCGGTCCAAATCGCTGATCCCCACACCACAGATTCCATAGCCCCTGGTCCCGTGCCTGCTCTTTTAATCGTTCGAGGGCCGCAGGGATGGCCCAGCGATCGATTGATGACGCAATACCCTCACGAATACCGGCTTCAGCAGGATAGACAAAATCCTGCATAAAATCCTTCAGTCGATCCTCCAATTGTGATTGCTGTTGGTTCAACACGTTTGCAAAAAATATCTGTCTGACGTTTACATATTCCCGAGCAAGGCCCCGCCATCGACGGTAAAGACCGATCCATTGATATAACTTCCCGCTTCGCTGGCCAGCAGTAACAGTACTCCATCCAGTTCTTCCAGACGTCCTGCCCGGCCAGGAAAAAGCCCGGAAAGGTACTGTCGTCCCCTGTCTGTTTGAAAAAACTCCCGATTGATTTCGGTGATGAAATATCCAGGTGCGATAGCGTTGACCAGAATTCCTTTTCTACCCAATTCCAGCGCCATCGACCTGGTGAGCTGAATAACTCCGGCTTTCGATGCGCAGTAATTGGCCTGGCGACTTTGCGCGGCGATCCCAAGTACTGATGCAATATTAATTATTCGCCCTGAACAAGCCTGCCGCACCATCGACGCAGCAACTCGCTGACCAACACGCCATACAGCAGACAGATTGACATCGATAACGTCCTGCCATGCCTGCTCCGACATTTCGAGAAATTTTTGAGTATTGGCGATACCAGCATTATTGACCAGTATATCAATGGACGAAAACTCACTCTCAACTGCTGCGACAGCGCGCTCTACACTATTCAAATCTGTGACATCCATTTCATACGCAATCGCCTTTGCACCGGATTTGCACAATTCGGTTGCCAGATCCTCCAGCGCATCGAGCCGACGAGCGCACAATGCCACACGACAACCTGCCTCCGAGAGCACACGAGCGAAATGGGCGCCGAGCCCCGATGAACCGCCCGTAATCAGTGCAGTTTTGCCATCGAGGCTGAATCTGTCACCTAATGATTCTGATCGCTGCATTTTCCGAACCGGAGAAACGGGTCCGGAAATATACCACCGGTCGCTACTCCGCCTCGACCGTCAGAATTGAACCGTCTGCCGATACCACCCGAACATCCCTGCCTGCCTCCATTTCCGGCCCTCTAACCTGCCATCGTGTATCGTCAACACTGATTTTGCCGTACCCGTTGCGAATAGGCTCGGTCAGGGTAAACACACGTCCTACATACTGAGAGGAACGTCGATTCAAATTTGGCAACTCAGACTTTAAAGGTCGACTCTTGATATACCGGCGGGATCCGTAAATGCTGACTACGGACAATATCGAAAAGATCAGAATCTGCGCTTGCCAGGACAGTTCCGGTATCAGAAATAAAACCCCCGCCGTCACGATCGCAGCCGCGCCCAGCCAGAGGAAAAATATAGCCGGCGCCAATAACTCAAGCACCAGCAACACCAGACCAATAATCAGCCAGGTCCAGGGCGTCATGTCCAAAACCCAGTCCATCTATGATCCTCGGGGCAGGTCGCTATCGTTTAACTGAGTCGAATCATCACTTTTGCGATCTCCGAACGCTTCTTTGGCCAGTTCGCCAATTCCGCCAATTGATCCCAGCAGACTGGTGGCTTCGAGGGGCAGAAACATGAGTTTCTGGTTTTGAGATGCACCCAAATCTCGAATCGCCTCGATGTACTTCTGCGCAACGAAATAATTGATGGCCTGCATGTCACCGTTTGCAATAGCCTCAGACACCATTCGGGTTGCCTCACTCTCTGCCTGCGCCAACCGCTCACGCGCTTCAGCCTGTCTAAAGGCAGCCTCTTTTTCCCCCTCCGCGTCGAGAATCAGTGCCCGTTTTTCACCTTCCGCCCGAAGAATCTCAGCTTGTCTGGCACCTTCAGCCTCAAGAATAGATGCGCGTTTGTCGCGTTCCGCTTTCATTTGCCGGGCCATTGACTCAACGAGATCCTGCGGAGGCGTAATATCCTTGATTTCGATTCGAGTCACTTTGACACCCCAGGGTGTTGTCGCCGCATCGACCACGTGTAACAGCGCCGCGTTGATTTCATCCCTTTTGGAAAGCGACTCATCCAGATCCATCGAGCCCAGCACAGTTCGAATGTTGGTCATGGTTAAATTGAGAATCGCGTTTTCGAGCGCATTGACCTCGTAGCTGGCTTTTGCGGCATCCAGCACCTGAAAAAATACTACGCCATCGACTTTTACCACCGCATTGTCTTTGGTGATGACTTCCTGAGAGGGCACGTCCAGCACTCTCTCCATCATGTTGACCTTGGCACCGATCGAATCAATATACGGCAGGATGACGTGAAACCCCGGTCGGAGAGAACGGGTAAAACGTCCCAGCCGCTCAACCGTATATTCGAACCCCTGGTTTACCACGACAATGCCTTTAAAGACGGTGAGTACCGCCAGAACAATCAGCACGATCGCAAAAGTAGAAATTCCCATCATATTCAGTTCCTCTTTAGTTTGTTATCGTTACAAATAAATATGTGGATTTTTTCATAAAATTCAATAAATTGGCGTCCAAATTTGGATTCACGGGGGACTAAATCGCAATCCAATTGTCAAAATCCGGACAGCAGACTATAGTGGGAACTGGAATTCGACCGATCGAAAGTTATGAAAGACACGCGTAAATTGATCGTATCGTCGATACTCGTATTGACAGTAATCGCCGCACTGGAATGGAGCGGCGACAAAGTCAGTGAAAAACGCCAGGCGGGAGAAGTCGATCCGGCCGAGTTCGCGCGTTGGTTTGCGGAGCAAACCGAACCCACCGTCGACCCCGAAGTGGAGGCGGCGTTCCTCAAAGAAACCGCGGAAGATGTGCAGCGCCTTGACGAGTCTCTGTATTCGCTATTGGAAGAATCCCGGTTTGCAGAGCTCCGCGAACACCTGCTGGCCGATGCGTCGGTTGCCGTGGCTAACAAGGATCGCGCGCTGCTTGGAGAAATTCTCTCAGTATTAGGTCAGGTTTCAATCGAAGAACAGGATCTCGATTCAGCCGAAGTTTTTTTAACCGAGGCGCTGGACGTGATTCGTGAAACCGGCTCAGAGCTCGGCGAAGCTCAGGTGTATATGCAACTCGGCCGTCTTCACGTTAAAGGTCGGGAAATCGCGCGAACCGCTGCCTATGCCTATGACGCTCTTCAGGTTGGGCGCTGGCAGTTGCAGCAGCAACAGTATCCCGAAGCCGAAGCAACGATCCTTAAATCCATCGAAATAAATCTCTCAATTAATCGCTTCGGTGCGGCAGCCAGCGCGTACCAGTCACTTGCGGAACTGTACAAAAGACTGGGTAATCAATTCGAATTCGAGGAGTCGGCGTTGAAAGCTGCACGTCTGTTTGCCTCTTCCGGAAGAGCCTACCAGGCACAGAGCGTAATCGATCAACTCTCGGAAACCGGCGTAAGCGACTGGCGCCTGTTATCCGTTAAGGATGAAATCTCCATGAATCTGCAGGCTTATGAGGAGGACATCGGACAAATCAGGCGTGCACAGGATTTTCAGCGTCTTTATTACTACTACCGCAACACCGGCGAGCTGGACCGCGCGTGGCACTTCAGATTGCTTGCAAGCAACTCTCTGTCCAATGTCTCCAAGAGAGCCATGTTTCACCGCCAGCAGGGTGTTCTTGCTATTTTGTACAATTCCAATGAATCCATGGCGCTGGCCAATAACTTTCTGGGACAGGCTCAGTCCACGTTCAACCGCAAAGGCCTCGATGATCTCGTCGAACAGACACGTCAACTGACCACAGCAGTCTACTGACCGCCTATCCCATCTCTGCATAAAAATTCGTCACCATATACGCCGGCAACACGATATTGATTAGCCGTTTTTCATCCATGCACGCCCGGAATTTTCAGGGTTGCACAGGGATACCTTCGAACAGGACAATCAGATTAAAAAGTCCGTCTGATTGTCTCTTTGCGAAGGTCGCAGGCTACACACGACGGTTAAGCCGGAAAAATTAGTTTTTTTGCGCCAACGTTTATCGACAGCAGAACCATGGACTGTCCTAGAGATACCAAGCGTATTCCCTTGCAAAGTGTCCGGACATAAACTCGGCAAACTCTTCACGTTTAACTGTTGAGTACAGGGAAATGTAGTCAGACCCAAGGTAGTCCGGAAGAATTGTTGCGGCGTCAAGCTGATCCAGTGCCTGCCAAAGCGTCAGGGGCAGAGAACTGTCCACGCTCGCGCCCGCATTCCCTGATGTTTTTTCCGCCCCGTCCAGAGCCTGAGTTAACCCGTAATGAATGCCCGCGAGCACGCAGGCAAAGACAAGATAGGGATTGGCCTCAGCACCTGAAACCCTGTGCTCCAGTCGGCGGCTATCCGCGGGTGATGGCGGCACTCGAAATGCGACCGAGCGATTGTTGTCACCCCAGTCTCTGGTGACCGGAACAAATTCATCAGGTTTAAAGCGACGATAAACATTAAGATTGGGCGCAAAAAGGGCCATGGACTCGCCCATCGTTGCAGCCAGACCGGCAGCTGCCTGAGACAACAACGCATCGCCGTTTTCGGCATCCGGCGAGAAAACGTTGTTCCCAGCTTTATCAACGAGGCTCAGATGCACGTGGAAACCATTGCCGGATTCACCCTCGAACGGTTTCGACAGGAAGGTGGCGTCGATACCGCACGAACGCGATACTCCGGTAATCGCTCTTCGTAGCAGGGCGGCGTGGTCAGCCGCCGCAAGCACATCCGATTGATGCTGCAGATTAATCTCAAACTGTCCGGCGCCATATTCGCTGATCATCGAGGTCACCGGCAGGTTCTGTTGCCTGCAGGCGGTTTCAATCGCGGACAAGACGGATTCGAATTCATCCAGCTTATCCAGCGACAGCACCCGACCCTGGGATTCGGTCAATCCGGTGCGAGGTGAGGAAACCGGGAGTGGAGCGCCGTCTGACAGTCGCTCGGCAGCAATGAAATAAAACTCCAGCTCTGCAGCAATCACCGGCTGAAACGGAAGTTCGTCGAATCGATTCAGAACATTCTGAAGAATTGCACGCGGGTCGTACCAGACTATCTTGTGGTCAACAGCATCATGCATCTGGCACAGCACCTGACACTTGCGACCGTCCAGCCATGGAACGGCTACCGGCGCGTCATGAATGGGTATTGCAAGTCCATCAGGATCACCATCTGAAAATCCATAGCCCATTGGGTCTGCTGTGTTCCCAAGCACGTCAACCAGCTGCATGGCAGCGCAGACCGGTGTGCCGTTTGAGAATAGCGACGGTGCCGCCGAAATTGGCAGACGTTTACCAATGGCATTTCCACACAGATCGATGACCAGAACATCGATAGATTCCATTTGCGGGTTTTCGGACAGAAAATCTGAAAGTGCGGTCATGCTATATCTTCTGCGAATCGAAAGTTAGAATGCCACAGCTGATCCGAAATTGTCACGAGACGCCGGTTAAAATAGGCGAGCATTGACTCGTGATTTTGTTCTGCGGGCTAGCCACGGCCCCGATAGTTCGGCACATCCTGCTGTGGCAGGTACAGCCCGTCCGGAACGTCACCTGTCTGAAAGAACACATCAATGGGAATGCCGCCGCGTGGATACCAGTAACCGCCGATTCTTAACCAGAGCGGCGACATAGCGCTGACCAGGCGCTTGGCAACCGACACCGTGCACTCTTCATGAAACGCCCCATGGTTGCGAAACGACCCCAAAAACAGTTTGAGTGATTTACTCTCAACGATTTTGGTATCAGGAACGTAATCAATCACCAGATGAGCAAAATCAGGTTGGCCGGTCATCGGGCAGATTGACGTGAATTCGGGACAGCTGAAGCGGATGCAATACATTGTCTGCGGATGGGGATTGTCAACACATTCCAAAACCGCTTCATCCGGCGAGGTCGGCAGCTCCGCAGACTGCCCCAGCTGTGTGAGAGTGTAGGATTCAGTCATCTGCGATTGATACCAATTAAAACGGCAGCTTTAGTGAGTTATCAACGCTCGCAAAAAGATCCCTGAACCGATTCTTGATTCCATCCAGAGCAGCGTCAGAGTCAGCCTCAAATCGCATAATGACCATTGGTGTGGTGTTGGACGCCCTCACCAGTCCAAAACCGTCATCAAAGTCCACCCGAAGTCCATCAATTTTGCTGACTTCCGCATCACTGAATTTCGCCGCATCCACCAAACGTTCGACTAGTGCGTAGTGTTCTCCTTCATCAAGTTCGATTCTGAGTTCCGGTGTATTCACCGTATTGGGAAGACTTTCAAATACTTCACCGGGTGAACGCGACTCCTCGGTCATCAGTTCACACAATCGAGCACCCGCATAAATGCCGTCATCAAACCCGCCCCAGCGATCGTTGAAAAATATATGACCGCTCATCTCACCCGCCAGCGCCGCACCGGTTTCTTTAAGCTTTGACTTAATAAACGAATGCCCGGTTTTCCACATCGTGGGAATACCTCCCGCAGTGCGAATGGCTTCGGGCAAAATGCGTGAGCACTTAACGTCAAAAATAATCTCACTTCCGGGTTTGTGAGCCAGTATGCTGCCGGCAAACAGCACCATCTGCCGGTCCGGCCACACCACTTCACCGTCAGGAGTAATCACTCCCAGACGATCGCCATCACCATCAAAAGCCATTCCAAAATCGGCGTCATGCTGCCTGACCGCTGCAATCAGATCCTGCAGGTTTTCGAGCTGGCTCGGGTCCGGGTGATGATTTGGAAAATTGCCGTCAACTTCGCAAAATAATTCGACGACATCGCAACCCAGACGTCTGAAAACTTCAGGCGCACACCCACCGGCGACACCGTTACCCGCATCAAGCACAACCTTCAGCGTACGATGAAGATTGACATCCTCAACAATAGCGTTGACGTAGTCTGGCAACAGGGTTCTTTGTTGTCGTGACCCCTGTCCCTTTGTGATGTCATTATCGATAATCCGACGCTTCAGATTCTGGATTGCCTCACCCGACAGGGTTGTGCCATTCACCATCATTTTCAATCCATTGTATTCCGGCGGATTGTGACTGCCTGTAACCTGAACACCGGTCCCGGTTCCATACAATTGCGTTGCATAATACAGCGCAGGCGTGGGCACCTGACCAATTTCGATGACATCGCAACCGGCAGACATGATTCCGTCACCCAATGCCGTGGCCAGCCGTTTACCGGTTAAGCGACCATCGCGACCCACCACAACCTCACGCTTTAGTTGCTGCAGTGCCTCCGAACCAATAGCACTCCCGATCTGAAAACACATAGTCTCGGTCAGACTATGGTCGACAATTCCGCGAATGTCGTAGGCTTTAAAAATTTCGTGGGGGAAAGTCATCTGATATTTTTCGAATTATTGGGCCGGGAGCACCAGGTCCCGCACGACGCAACCAATTTCAGGCTGATCGACAGACCCGAACTGAATGATGCTTAGTTGACCTTGTGGATCGCTCGTTTAGCGACGGAAAGGGCTGCTTCGTGGGTCGCTTCGGACAACGTAGGATGAGCATGAACAGTCAGTGCAAAATCTTCGGCACTGGCGGAAAACGCCATCCCCATGACCGCTTCTCCTATGAGTTCGGAAACATGAGGTCCAACCATGTGCACGCCGAGCAGTCGATCTGTTTCAGCATGTGCGATCATTTTGACAAAGCCCGCTGTACTCTCCATCGCTTTCGCTCGTCCGGTTGCCGCAAATGGAAACGACCCTGTCTCAAAAGGAATTCCGGCGTCCGATAGTTCAGCTTCTGTCTGGCCAACCCAGGCAATTTCCGGGTCGGTGTAAATGACCCAGGGCACAAGATTGAAGTCAACGTGCCCAGCGTTGCCGGCAATTCTTTCAGCAACTGCAATACCTTCTTCTGAACTCTTGTGAGCCAGCATCGGACCCCGAACACAATCGCCAATAGCCCAGACATTTTCCACTGCGGTCCTGCAATGGTCATCGACACTGACTCGTCCCCGCTCATCAAGCGATACACCGGCATCATCGGCAAGCAGCTGTTCAGTGGCCGGGCGTCGTCCGACCGCAACAATCACCTTGTCCACATCAATGGAATGACTCTCATCCTTTTGACGATAAGTGAGCGTGACCCCGGAATCGGTAACAGTTGCCTGCTCAACCAAAGCCCCCAGTCGAATATCGAGTCCCTGTTTCTTGAATTGACGCGCAGATTCCCGAGACACATTTTTATCCGCTGTAGCCAGAAAATCATCCATAGCCTCGAGCAACACCACGTCTGAGCCAAGCCGGTTCCAGACACTGCCAAGCTCCAGGCCGATAACTCCGGCACCGACAATACCAATTCGTGGAGGTACCTGTTGAAATTCCAGAGCCCCGGTGGAATCCACGATGGAACTATGGTCGAACGGAATATTGCCCAGTTCAACCGGAATCGAACCCGTCGCCAGAATAACATGTGTACCGCTAACAGTTTGCTCCAGCTCACCCGTGCTGGCGTTGTAGACCTCAACAAATCGATCTTTCAGAAGGTGTCCTCGACCAAAAATCGACGTTACATTGTTTGCCTTAAACAGCTGCTGGATACCCCCTGTCAGACTGGCAACGATTCCGTCTTTACGAGTCTGCATGGTCGAGACATCCATCGACAGACCATCCATATTGATTCCGTGCAAAGAGAAGTCGTGCTGCGCCTTGTGGAACTGTTCCGATGAGTCCAGCAAAGCTTTCGAGGGAATGCAGCCTACATTCAGGCAGGTACCGCCCAATGATGCTGACCCCTCCCGGTTAATCTGTGCATCCACGCACGCTGTATTGAACCCTAACTGTGCACATCGGATGGCGGCAACATATCCGCCCGGACCACCACCGACAACAACCACATCGTACTGACTAGACATTATTGATTGACTCCGATTATCAGACGTCCAGCAACAATCGGGCCGGATCCTCGAGTTGATCCTTGATCGTCACCAGAAACTGAACGGCTTCTTTGCCATCGACAATTCGATGATCATAGGACAGTGCCAGATACATCATCGGCCGGATTACAACTTCACCGTTTTCAGCCATCGGACGCTCCTGAATTTTGTGCATTCCCAGAATCGCGCTCTGCGGCGGATTAATAATTGGTGTAGATACCAAAGAACCAAAAACGCCACCATTAGTAATGGTAAAGGTCCCACCGATCAATTCATCCATAGCAATTTTTCCATCCTTGGCGCGCTGTCCGAAATCGGCGATCGTGCCCTCGATATCAGCAAAACCCATGCTTTCACAGTTTCGCAGAACAGGCACCACTAGCCCTCTCGGTGACGATACCGCAATACCAATATCTGCATAGCTGTGGCGGACAATATCGGTGCCGTCAATGTACGCATTCACAAGCGGAAATTTTTCCAGCGCACTAACTGCCGCTTTCACGAAAAACGACATGAATCCGAGTCGCGAACCGTGTTTCTTCTCAAACGCCTCTTTGTATTTACTGCGCAGCTCCATCACCGGCTGCATATTGACTTCGTTAAAAGTCGTCAACAGTGCGGCCGTCTGCTGGGACTGGACGAGCCGATTTGCAATCGTTTGGCGAAGACGACTCATCGGTTCACGTTTTGTCTCCCGACTGCCCGTCATGCCGGATGATACTGTTGGCGCAGGTACTGAACCCGACGACGGCGCGCCTTCTGCAACAGACGCAGCCACCGGGGCGCTGGGCTCGTCCGGGGCAACGCTGTCCGCAATATGCTCAAGAATATCTTCTTTGGTGATGCGTCCATCGCGACCTGTGCCCGATATCCGGCTGACGTCGAGTCCGTGTTCCTCCGCCATTTTTTGTGCCGATGGGCTCAATGGGTCACCCTCCGCGCCTCCACTGGCGGGTGGCGCTTCCGCAACAGGTTGGTGACTGGCTTGATCTGCATCAGTGGATTGACCGACTTCGCCCTCGGCAAGCCTCGCAAGCACCTGACCAGAGGTCACGGTTGCACCGGACTCCTGCAGGATCTCGGTAATCACCCCGTCAGCCGGGGCAGGAACTTCCAGAACAACTTTATCGGTCTCAACTTCAACCAGAATTTCGTCTCGCGATACGCTGTCCCCAACCGCTTTATTCCAGTCCAGCATCAGCGCATCCGCAACTGACTCGGGAAGTACCGGTACTTTGATTTCTATACTCATTTGATTTTATTGATGATTCAACTTCCACTCAGGAAATAGTCAGCGCATCGTCCACAAGCTTTTGCTGTTGTTTTTGATGCAGTTTGTAGTACCCGACTGCGGGTGACGGGGAACCCTCCCGACCCACATATTTTAGTTTCTGTCCGTCGAGACAGGCCTGTCTCAGGTAGTAGTAAATCTGATACCAGCAGCCCTGATTCTTGGGCTCCTCCTGACACCAGATCACATCTTTTGCGTTCGGAAATTTCTCCAGCGCTGCCCGCATGTCCTGTTTGGGTATGGGGTGAATCTGTTCGAGACGGATGATGGCAATGTTGTTGATTTCTCGTTTGCGTCGTTCCTCGAGAAGGTCGTAATACACCTTACCCGAGCAGATCACCACGCGATCGACCTGATTGGGGTCCAACGGATCAAATTCACCGATTACCGCTTGAAATCTGCCATTCTCAAGTTCTTCCGGCGTCGAGACGGACAGTTTGTGGCGCAGCAAACTTTTTGGAGTCATCACTATCAGAGGTCTGCGCAGTGATCGCAGCATCTGACGGCGCAGCATGTGAAACATCTGTGCGGGCGTGGTCGGCACACAGACCTGCATGTTGTTTTCAGCACACAGCTGAAGAAATCGTTCAAGCCTCGCCGATGAGTGCTCCGGGCCCTGGCCTTCCATCCCGTGCGGCAGAAACATGGTCAGACCGCAGACTCGTGACCATTTCGCCTCACCGCTGCTGATGAACTGGTCGATGACTACCTGCGCCCCGTTTACGAAATCGCCGAATTGTCCCTCCCAAATCACCAGAGTTCTGGGTTCGGTGGTTGCGTAACCGTATTCAAAACCCAGCACAGCCTCTTCTGAGAGCAGCGAATTGATAACGAGGTAATCGCTGGGCTTTTCTGTAAGATACTGCAAGGGGATATAAGTCCTGGGTTGTCCTTGGTCGTGCAGCGTCACATGGCGATGCGAAAACGTACCTCGCCCCGCGTCCTGACCAGACAACCGAACGGTGTAACCGTCCCGAAGAAGTGCGGCGTATGCGAGTGTCTCAGCACATCCCCAGTCCATTGGCGTCTCACCCGCCGCCATTTTGCGACGACCATCCAGAACTTTTCGTACTCTCGGATGAACCTGGAAGTCATCCGGAACCGTTGTAATTTTGTGAGCGAGATCAATGAGGTCAGACCGATCAACACCGGTGTTCACGGGCTGCTGCCAGTCCTTGCCCAGATACGGCTCCCAATCAACAATCTTCATTGATTTATTGGGATCAATCATTTGTCCCGCAACAATCTGACCTTCATCCAACTGGTCCCGGTATTCAGCAACCAGCCGGTTGACACCGGCCTGGTCAATCACACCCTCTTCGATCAATCTGGACGCATAGATTTCTCTCGGTGTGCGATGTTGCTTGATGGTCTTGTACATCAGCGGCTGCGTAATAGACGGTTCATCGGCCTCGTTGTGCCCGTGACGTCGATAACACACGATGTCGAGCACCACATCCCTCTTGAACTCCATTCGATAGGCCAGAGCCAGTCGGGTTGCAAATATCACCGCATCCGGGTCATCTCCATTAATGTGGAAAATAGGTGCCTGCACCATCTTGGCGACTTCAGTGCAATACAGCGTCGAACGGGCGTCGAGCGTGTTGGTGGTGAACCCAATCTGATTGTTGACGATGATGTGTATGGTGCCCCCGGTGGAGTACCCGCGGGTCTGGGCCATCTGCATGGTTTCCATGACGACGCCCTGCCCGGCAAATGCGGCATCGCCGTGAATAAGAATCGGCACGACCTCACTGCGCTCGGTGTCGTTTCGTCGTTCCTGTCGTGCTCGAACCGAGCCTTCAACAACGGGATTGATGATCTCCAGATGGCTTGGATTAAACGACAGCGCAACATGCACATTACCACCCGGGGTCTGGATATCCGACGACGCGCCCTGATGGTATTTGACGTCACCGGTTTCAGTATCCTCATCCTCGGTTGAGTACTCGCCTTCAAATTCACTGAACAGGTCGGCCGGGGACTTACCCAGTATGTTCACCAGAACATTAAGCCGCCCGCGATGCGCCATGCCGATAACGATTTCTTTAACGCCAGACCCACCAAACATCTGAATCATGTCCGACATCATCGGAATCAGCGCATCACCGCCTTCGAGGGAAAATCGTTTCTGCCCGACATATTTTGTGTGAAGGTAGCGCTCCAGACCCTCCGCTGCGGTGAGTTTTCGCAGCGTTTCGATGCGCACGGCGTCCGGTAGGGGTGGCCGCACTTCCATTGTTTCGACGTAGTGACGCAACCAGAGTCGCTGTTCAAGGGAATGCAGATACCGAATCTCATAACCGATAGGGCCGCAGTACACGCGATGCAGGTAATCGAGGATATCTCTCAGCGATTTTCTGCCACCACCACCAAGATCGGCAATATCAAACTCGGTATCCAGATCCTGCTCATTGAGGTCATACTCGTCGAGCTCCAGCTCGGATGTATCTCCGCGCGCCATCACATTGATTGGATCCACTCTGGAGAGCAAATGTCCAATCGACCGGTAAGCCATGATCAGCTTTGAGACCTGAGCCTGCTTGTGGACGGCAGTTTCGATCCACGACTGTGAGCCGCTCTGACCGTTGGCTTCACTGCGCGCAGGGCTCGTGACCGGCATGGATTGCAGCGCCCTTTGCAGAGCCGGGTCAGCAGGACCCTCTCCGTTGATGGCATCATCATACAGCGATTCCAGATAGCCAAGGTTGCCGCCGTGAAGGAAGGCGAGATCGTTCGGGTTAGTAGTCATCGCAAAACGTCTGGAAGGAGTACGGTAAAGGCGGAGATTCCGATCGAATGATCAGATACGCCAAATCTGCCCCGGCTGACACTCCTGTCAGTGCGGGCAGGTCTCCGGTGACGGTGTTTTGACGCAAAATGCATTCTGAGGCTTTCGAGCATTAATTATATTGATAGTCAGTCAAAAGTCTACCAATGGAAATTCGCACTATGGATACAGACGGTCAGACTACCCGGAAGTTGCATCAATCTCAGCAATCAGCCTCTTAAAAAAACGGCTCATATAGCGATCCACAGCGCCCTGAAGAAATGTTTGGTTCAACCGTGAAAACCAGCCAGACAATTCAGCAGTGGCGGAGTATCCAAGCCTGCATCCCGCGGATGTATTCTCCAGGCTGACATCAGCGCATCCACTGACAGCACCAACCCGACCGGCCTCCAAAACCGTTGTGAGCTGATAGTGAGCCGGTGCATCTATGTCGGCGATCCTGAGTTTCGCGGTCAGACTTTTTCGGACAGGTCCGATCCTGAAGCTGAAAACGGCCTCATAGTCTTCATCACTCAGTCGATCGACCCGTTCACAGTGATTGATGCATGCCGATAAGACATCCGGATCTGTTACAGCCTGCCAGACCCTGCTGCGATCTGCAGGCAGGTCAAATTGTCCACTGAATAGCAACGATGGCGAGGGTTCTTGTCTCAT
The DNA here is from genome assembly GCA_039029455.1 of Pseudomonadota bacterium. Taxonomy (GTDB): domain Bacteria; phylum Pseudomonadota; class Gammaproteobacteria; order Arenicellales; family Poriferihabitantaceae; genus JBCCGE01. The sequence continues at coordinate 30,057 of JBCCGE010000006.1, forward strand.
CGATATGGCACTGGCACACTCATGAAACGATACTTTGATCCAGAGAGCCTCCGTAAAAGTCGTGACCGACCCATTTGCGTCGAACTAATGTCTAAAATTTTTGTTAGAAAACTTAGCAATAGAGCGGCCCACTAGAACGAGTATGGCTTGCGTTTTCTGCCTTGATCTTGAACATTTTAGCTCTCAATCTGGGTTCGCCCAGGCTTTTGCAGAGACTCCCTAGGAAATGCTGAATTATGACAGCTGCGGATTTGGAACGGCGATACGGCCGACAAATAAAACTGCCAAACGTTGGGCACGCCGGGCAGCAGGCGCTGGCCGATTCGCGCGTTCTCATTGTCGGTATCGGTGGCCTGGGATCCCCGGTTGCACTCTATCTTGCTGCAGCCGGAATCGGCAAATTGATTCTGGTTGACTTTGATCGGGTTGAAGAATCCAATTTGCAGCGTCAGATCGCTCACCACTTTGACGATATCGGCGCGCTAAAAGCCGAATCCGCCGCCGCCAAACTGCGCGCGATTAACCCGGATCTCCAGATTGACACCCGAGACTATTCGATGGACAGGGAAGATTTTTTGGAAGTCTGCGCCGATGTGGATCTGATTGTCGACTGTACGGACAATTTTCCGAGCCGCTTTGACCTGAACGATGTATCAGTAGAACTCAAAATCCCTCTGGTTTCCGGGGCGGCAATTCGGTGGGAAGGTCAGGTTACGGCTTTCAACCCCAATGTTTCGGATAGCCCGTGCTATCAGTGTCTGTATCCAGATCGTGATATAGAGGGCGTAACCTGCGCCATGGAAGGCGTGATCTCGCCTTTGGTTGGGGTCATCGGAACAATGCAGGCACTGGAGTCTGTCAACATACTTCTTGGGCGCGACGTGCTTTGCGGCTCAGTGTGGCTGTTTGATGCCGAGCGCATGGACTGGCGACGTATTAAACTGCCCAAGAACCCAATGTGTCCTGCCTGTTCCGATTAAACGCAAGCCGCAGACGGCAGCGCATGGTGTCCGGGATCATTCCGTAAGAACACCCTTTTTTCGAGCACGCTTCAAAGTCAGATAGGCGTAAACGATCTGGATCAAAAGAAATGGAATGAATACGAATAAACGCTCATTTCCGGGAATATTGATCATCCATATTGCCCCAAGGCCCTGCAGAAAAGCCATACAGCTCAGCAGCAATGTTACCTCCAAATGGGTGTAACCGCTTCGAACAAGGAGCTGATAGAGGTGACTTCGATGTCCTTCCAGTGCCGACTCTCCTCGAAACAGCCTTCTGATCAGGGTAAATACTGTGTCAAAAATAAAATGAAACAGCAGCATGGGCATCACCAGGAACGACGTGTGTGATTCGTCAAACCGAGCCGCGATTATGGCCAGAGTCGCAAACACAAAACCCAGAAACGCACTGCCCACATCACCCATAAATATTTTTGCAGGGGGCGCGTTGTAAATCAAAAACCCGACTGAACCGGCAATGATCGTGTAACAGGTGATGTACACGAACGAGCTGCCCTCGTAGTAACTGATTGCCATGAAAAAAAGAGCGGCGATCAGCGCCGTGCTGCCTACCAGACCGTCGATCCCATCCATAAAATTGTAGGCGTTGGTCAGTCCCAGAATCCAGAAGAACGAAATCAGGTAACCGATCCAGCCGAGCTCGTAGTTCGTCGCCCACGGCAGCGACAGGCTGTCGATAACAATTCCGCTGTACAGCACAATTGACACTGCGAATACATGTGTGAGCAGTTTGAAAACTGCACTTTTCTCCTGCATATCGTCGATCAGTGAGATCGCTGCGATCAGTACCGAAGTAAATACAAAACCCAGCATATATCGCTCATTGATCAATGCTGTATCGCTGAACAGAACGATGTACGCCATTCCAATCAGGAATGTGATTACGATAGAAATACCGCCAGACTTGGGTACTGCCCTGGCGTGGGAGGAACGATGGTTAGGGTGGTCCAGAATTCGGACGAATTTGCGCATACTCCATGTAATCAGGGTCGCAATGACCGTCAGCAAACAGCCGAACAGAATATGGAAATACAGTTGCGAATTTGCCACAGGAACCTTGGTTCTGGGTGTCTACCGGGATAATGTTGTATTTGATCTCGGCTCTGACCGGGCGTGACCGAAGAGATACAAGATCGTTTATCTGCTGCGGTTAGATCAACAGCGGCGTCAAGACACCGCGGCAATACGTGGACGAACCTCCTCGGGATTATATGACTCCGCCATCTCAAAAAGAAGACTGCGCACGCGGTCACTGCGATTTTCAGAAATACAGGTTGCCAATTCGCTGAGGCAATTCGACAGATTTCGTAGATTTGGAGTAAACGCCGTTTCCTTCATGATGCGCGGATGGATCGTGCCTTTGGCGGCTTCGGAAACCAGCAGTTCCTCAAACAGTTTCTCTCCCTCTCGCAACCCGGTGTATTCAATTTCAATGTCACCGTCGGGATTTGCCTGATCTCTTACCTGAAGACCACTGAGGTTAATCATTTTGCGGGCCAGACTCAGAATCCGTACCGGTTCGCCCATATCCAGAACAAACACATCTCCGCCCTCACCCAGAGCACCCGCCTGTAAAACCAGCTGGGTAGCCTCCTTGATGGTCATGAAATAACGAATAATTTCAGGGTGGGTCACAGTAACCGGCCCACCACGCCTGATCTGTTCTCTGAACAGGGGAACCACAGACCCCGACGAATCAAGAACATTTCCAAATCTGACCATACTGAAGCGGGTGGACATGTCGTTTTTTGCGCTCAAGTCCTGCAGTATCAACTCAGCCAGTCGTTTGGTAGCACCCATAACATTCGCCGGACGCACAGCCTTGTCGGTCGAGATCAGCACAAAGGTCTCAACGCGGGCATCAATTGCCGCAAGCGCGCATTGTTGTGTGCCCACGACGTTGTTGGCCGCACCGATAACGGCATTTCTTTCAACCAGTGGTACATGCTTGTAGGCTGCGGCGTGATAAATGGTTTGTACTCGCTCACTTCGACAGACGTGCTGAACCAGATCTTTATCGGTCACAGAGCCAAGAACAACCCGCTGCCGCACATTTTCACCCGTGAGTTCCTGCTCAATCCGGTAGAGGTTGAACTCACTGTGATCAAACATCACCAGTTTGCTGGGCGACAACTGGGCGATCTGACGACAGAGTTCAGAACCGATTGAGCCACCGGCTCCGGTCACCATCACCACCTTACCGGAAATATTTGCGTGCAGGAGTTCCTCGATAGGTGCCACGGGATCGCGTTCCAGTAAATCCGAGATATCGATATCGCGAATATCATCCAGATTCACTTCGCACGCTTCGAGCTCGGAAATATCGGGCAGTGTTTGCACCAAAACCGGATAAGGTTCCAGGCTGGTGAGAATATCGTGCCGCTGATGCTGAGTCGCAGACGGCATCGCCAGCAACACTTCCTTGACACCGAATTCGTCGATCAAACGCTGCAAATCGGCTGACGGATAGACTTTGATGCCGTTAACCGTCTGGTATTCGAGCACCGGATCGTCATCAATGAAGGCAACCGGACGCATCTCCCGGCTGAATGAGGTCGAAACGGCAAGCTGCATACCAGCCGCTCCGGCACCGTAAATCACAACATTTTTGCGGTGCTCTGCCTCAGCACCGACAATTCCCGGCGCCCAGCTCGTCAACAGCCAACGCGCGACCATGCGCACGCCAAGAATAAGAAACAGACAGACCAGCCAGTTAATAATAACGACGGAACGGGGCAGCAGCTGAATACCTGACATAAATGCCAGCACACCCCAGACCAGCGCATACAAGCTTATGGCTTCAAACGCGCGCCACAAAGACCGAAATCCGATGTATCGGATGACCGTCTGGTAAAGGCCGAACTGAAGGAAGATTGGAACCGCGATAACAGGGGCCGCAATCCATATCCACAGCTCCTCACCTAATGGAACATAGAGCCGATTGAAGCGAAGGGAGTATGCAATGAACAGCGCAGCGATAACCATGGCTGCGTCGGCAAGCAACGAAAACATTTGCTTGTTGCGCCGTGAGATGGAAAGCAGACTCTCAATCACTGCGCGTCTCTTTGGTCACGTTTCGGTTCATGAAAATCGCCTAACCGGACGAACGAATCACACCGCGTTGGCGCAAAAGATCGAGAACCTGATCAACGCAGTCCGTAACGTCAAGTTCTGCAGTATTGATAATCAGATCCGCATTCTCAGGTACTTCGTAGGGTGATGAGATGCCGGTGAAATCAGAAATCTCGCCTTTTCGAGCGCGCTGATAAAGCCCTTTTACGTCGCGCTGCTCGCAGACTTCAATCGGACAATCACAGTAAACCTCTATAAAATCATTCGGCTTTTCGACCATCATCCGTACCCGCTGTCGATCCACCCTAAACGGCGATATGAACGCCGTTAAAACGATCACGCCGGATTCGATAAACAGTTTGGAGACCTGACCAATACGACGAATATTCTCGGTGCGGTCTTCCTCCGAGAACCCGAGATCACCGCACAAACCATGCCTTACATTATCACCATCGCAGACGAATGTCCGGCAGCCCATTGAATGCAGGGTTTCTTCAACAGCATGTGCCAGCGTCGATTTTCCGCTTCCGGACAGGCCGGTAAACCAGAGAATTGCGCTGTTGTGTTGATTTTGTGCCTCACGCCGCTCCCGCGTCACCGTCGCAGAATGCCAGAATATATTCGACGAGGCCGTGCCCGCGTCAGTTTCATTATCATTATCACTCATGGCGGCGGATTATACCCGCAGCGAGGATTTTGCTGGCGGTTCAGAGGTTACCGATTCGTTAGTTGCCTTGGACCACAAAACGCCGCAGATACTGACGCCAGACCCGGAAATATGGCATCCTGACAGAATTTGAATAACCACGAGGCAAACATGTCGAAACAGCAGAGCGATCATTGGGGTATCGACAACGACTACGGAGTCTTGCGCGATGTTCTATTGGGCAAACCAGATCATTTTAAATGGGTCGAAGCCGGCCCTCTGATTGGTCGTACTCTGAACAACATGCACAAAACCGGCGTGCGTTTTGATTTTGACCTGGCGCAGAAACAACATGCTGAAATGATCAGCATCTATGAAAAGGCCGGCGTAAACTGCCACTATCTGCCCTCAGATTCAGTGTTACATCGCAACTTCTTCGCCAGAGACTCAAGCGCGATGACACCATGGGGCGCTATCGTCTGCCACATGCAGTTAAAGTGTCGACGAGCAGACTACGTATCGGTGATTGATTTTTATCAGAGCAATAACATTCCGATCTGGAAATTTGTCACTGCAGGTCACTTCGAAGGCGGCGATTTCGTGATTCTGGAGCCCGGTACAGCGCTGGTGGGTTACTGTGGTGAACGCTCGGAAAAAGAAGGCTCGGAGCAGGTGGCGGCGTGGGTCAGAGAAAAAGGCTGGGACGTCGAAGTTGCGCCAATTCCAGCCCTGTTTGTTCATATGGACGGCTTGGTGGTGCCTCTGGATCACAAGCTGCTGGTGACGTGTCTCGATGCACTGGAAGGCTGGGTGATCGACTGGCTCAGAAGCAAAGATTTTGATTTTGTTGATGTCGGCTTTAATGAAGCCAAAGATCTGGGCGTAAACCTGGTATCACTGGGAAATAAAAAAGTCTTGTCCATGTCCGGTGCTGTGGAATTAAACGCAAAAATGCGGGCGCTGGGCTATGAGGTTTACGATCCGGATATGTCCATGTTTACGTTGGGCGGAGGCGGGGTTCACTGCCTCTGCCAGGCATTGCGAAGGGATTCTGTGACGTGAGCACATTCGAGCTTTACAGCGATCTAAGGGTCGACGGGACACGACTGTGGAACAGTATTATGGAGATGGCGAAGATCGGTCCGGGGATTGCCGGCGGTTCACGGCGACTTGCATTGACCGATGAGGACAAACAGGGACGCGAACTGTTCACCCAGTGGTGTGCGGACGCGGGATGTCAGATCAAAATCGATGACATGGGAAATATGTTTGCCACCCGTTCTGGTAACAAGGGCGATATCGCACCAGTCACTGCCGGCAGTCATCTCGACACGCAACCGCACGGTGGCAAATTTGACGGCGTATACGGGGTACTGGCCGCTCTTGAGGTAATCCGAACGCTGAATGATCACGGTATCGAGACCCACGCGCCGGTCGAAATCGTAAACTGGACCAACGAAGAAGGGGCGCGATTCGCCCCCGCGATGATTTCATCCGGTGTCTATGCCGGACTTTTTGAAAAATCGTTTGCGTGGAACCGAACGGACGTCGACGGCAAGTCTCTGAAATCCGAGTTGGAACGCATAGGATACCTGGGTGAGGAGCCCTGTGGGCAGCACAAAATCGGCTATTTGCTGGAGGCGCACATTGAACAGGGCCCGATTCTGGAAAATGAGCGCAAACCCATCGGCGTGGTCACCGGTGGACAAGGACAGCGCTGGTATGACATCAGCATTGCAGGTCAGGACTCCCACGCCGGCTCAACTCCCATGCCCGGACGCAAAGATGCACTTGTAGCTGCATCAAACATTGTTGCCGGAATGCAGAAGATCGCCAATGACCACCCGCCTCACGGAGTCTGTACCGTCGGCGAAATGCATGTTGAACCAAATTCCCGAAACACCATCCCGGGCCACATTCAGATGACGCTGGATATACGCAACCCCGATCAGGGTATTCTGGATCAGATGACCCGGGAGGTGGAACAGCTCTGCCACAGTGCTGCAGCCGAGCAACGTTGCGAACTCATGCTGGAGCAAATCTGGGACTGCCCGCCCATTGTATTCAACGAAGACTGTATTGATGCTGTGCGCAGTGCCGCCGAACATCTGGACCTGCCGAATATGAAAATGGTATCGGGTGCGGGTCACGATGCGTGTCAGGCGAGTCACGCGATAGCTACATCAATGATCTTTGTGCCCTGTGAGGGCGGCCTGAGTCACAACGAGGCGGAATATGCGACACCAGATGATCTAACTGCGGGTGCAAATGTACTGCTTCACGCGATGTTAGCTCTCTCCAGTCTTCGGCAATAGTTTGCGGATAATCGCCTGGTACCGGTCTTCGAGTCGAGATAAGAAAAATACGGCAGCAACAAGCAGCAGAAGCAAAAACCATACAACCGCGTTCAATATCGGCGTTAGCAGCGCCATGGTGTACACGGTCGATGGTTCCAGTAAATTGTGCTCGATTGCGTTGAAAACGTAAGCTGGGTTGGCAAGTGTTGGGGCAGATACAAACTGCCAGCCGAATGCAGCGGCTATGGCAATGACACCAAACAGCGCCACCCACTTTGCTGCAGCAACCAGCTTTCGTCGCTTGATCAGGAAACGTTGATCACTCTGGGTCAGAAATATCATCGACTATCGCTCCTCCGGAGGGCAGTGCGCATGAAGCGCTGAAAAAGCGGAGACTTCCTCGACGCTGAAGGACGTCAGTCTCCGTTCAGTTGAAGCGGGATGAAGCTGAAGACTCACACCTTCCTGGCGAGCGTTTGATGGTTGCAAGGGTCGTTGCACGAAACCGCCCCCGCAGTTGGGACAGACATTTTTCAGCACGTCCGCCACGCAGCGCCCGCAAAACGTACATTCGTAGCTACAGATCATCGCCTGCGGATCGGTCGCTGCAAGATCACAGTCACAGCATTCACAATTGGGCCGCATTCCCAGCATCGGTCTAGTCCGGTATGTGACGGGTGAAAAAATCTCTGAGATGACCGCTGCCAATTCTTGCGGCTACGCCCAACGAGTGCAACGCGTGGAAAGGTATTGTTTGCAACGATTCCTGCGGCAGCACTGTTTTCTCTCCAATAACGGCCTGCGCCAGCTGCTTGCCCATCACAACGGCCATTGCAAGACCCCGGCCGTTGTAACCTAATCCCGAGAACGCGTTTTCTCCAAGTTTGATCAGCATCGGACACGCATGGACCGTCATAGCCGGATACCCGCCCCAGTCGTATTGCCAGTCCGCATCCTGCAAAGCCGGAAACAGATCAATCGCCTGTTGTCTAAGCGCCCGGGTATCACACCGACCGGTTTTGCCATCAATCCGGCCGCGCCCTCCAAACACCATACGATTTTGACTGTCGAGACGATAGTACACCGGCATGCCGGCGGTATCGGATACTGCATTTTTATTGGGAAGAATGTGCTTCGCAATGTGACTCTTCAACGGTGTCGTCGCTGACAGCAGGCTGGCAACCGGAACGATTGCTTTCTTGAGCTTTGGGAATAAATGGTCGGTGTAACCATTGGTACCGATGACTATATTCTGACAACGAACCGATCCTTCTCTGGTTGCCACCACCCAGCGATCATCTTTAACTTCAGACGACAGAGCTTTGGTATCACCATAGATGTCGGCTCCATTTTGCACCGCCACCCGAGCCAGTCCCCGCGCGAACGAAAGGGGCTGTAAGCTGCCACCACGAGTATCAATCATGCATCGATCATATGCGCTGGTGCCGAGATAGGATTCGGATTCAGATCGGTCCAAAAACTCTACTGCCGATCCCAAAACGCCCCACTGTCTTGCCCACTCCATAGCCCAGTCCAGTTGTTTCTGCCCTCGGATTCCCATCACATATCCCGGTCGGATTGAATCGCACTCAATGTCGTAACGATCAATCAGCTCAAAAACCTGATCGCAACTATTGTTGATCAGCTGCAAAGTTTGATCAAACGTATTGCTGTCGTAACGTGTTCGGATTGATTCGGGCAGCGCCTTCCAGGCGGGGTTTATTTGTCCCCCGTTACGACCTGAGCAGCCCCATCCCGGCTGATGCTGATCGATGACCACTACTTCCCGGCCGAGCTCCGAGAGATGTAGCGCGGTTGAAAGCCCCGTGTATCCGGCACCAATCACACAGGTTTCTATATCCAGCACCTGGTCCAGAACAGGAAAGGGATCTGCAACAACTGCGGTATCGGCCCATAAACTTGCGGGCCAGTTTTTATCATGATCGGGCATTCGAAAATTATGCAACAATGTCGCGAGTTAAATCACCTTTAAAAAATGGCTCGTCAACCAAGACCGGATCATTGCGAACTCTGTCTGCAGAAACGGTCTTTGACATTTCATCATCTTATCCCGCGGAAACTGCACCGCCGCAGCCACTTTCGCAAACACTACAGCCGTGACACATTGAACAACGGCATCTTCATCTGCCGCATCTGCCATCGCGGTTTACATCGTCTTCATGATGAGATGACGCTGGGAAAAGCCTTTAACTCTATTGGAAAAATTCTCGGAGACGATGCCGTTGCAAGGCATATTCGATGGTCCGCAAAACAGAAGTCGCAGTAATCTCATATTCGGCCGCATGGAGGTCCGCAGTTATTGTATCTGTGTTCACATTTGCGTTAGCCGGGCGGGTATTTTTTAGCCAGGCATGGCCCTCGGCAGGCTGGTCACCCCAGAGACAGCACACCATTCCAGCGTCGATCAAAGTCTCGATTTGTTAACCGGTACACGGGGCGACTGAATGTCGCTGATCCGGTGACCCTGAAGAGTTTGCCCGAATCAATATGCGGTATGGCCAGAGGCTCCGGTATATAAGCGGAGCCGCCTTCCCGCAGCAGATGTTCCAGCGCCCATTGTGGCGAACCGAATGTCACCATGGGTGTCTCGCTGTCTCCGTACTCCGCCGCGTGGTCGCGCCGAAAGCTCTCACCCAGATCCACATAGATATAGGCTGGATCCCACCGCACGCGGGCGCGAGCAGTTGTCGCAACCTGAATCAGACTTTCCGATCGCAGCTGCTCAACATTCCATGCATCATCCAGTGCAGCGGTATAACTCATGGCGACATCCACCATGCCGCTTCGCATCCAGCGATCGAGTGTCACCTGTTCTCCCGGCCACGCCGAAAGGGCAGTCTGGGGATGGTGACGACGCCAATCTTCAAAAAAAGCTCGGCCACGGTGCGGCCAAAGATCAACGTGACAGCCAAAATTGCCGACGCCGACCACATCCGATGGCAAACCGGTCTCCTGTTGTGCCTGTCGCCACATGTCCATCATCAACTGCGCATAACGCTCAAACCGGTAGCCCGCAGGGGTTTTCTCCGCACCTGACTTCTTTCTCAGAATTAACGGTTGACCCAGAGATTGTTCAAGCTGATTGAGGCGCGCGTGGACCGTCGATTGCGTAACGTTCAGTTGTGCCGCAGCGCGATTCAGATTGCCACTTTCTACAATCGCCAGAAACGTCTTTAGATTCGTGAGGTTCATATCATTAAGTTCGATAAATCCGAACTTTATAGGCAATATTTTTTGTTTGTCAAATTTTAACCATAGATTTACGATGTGGATTCATAAAACCTGACGAATCTATCGATGGAATTTAGTATTCAACTTTCCGCCTACTACCCCGATCACGACCTGGGGGGCGACCGGCTTTACCGGAATATGCTCGATCAGGCGGTGCTGGCCGATGAACTCGGCTTCGACGCGGTGTCCATCACAGAACACCATTTGATCAATATCCTGTTAATGCCTGCTCCACTTCAGTTTGCCGTGAAGATCGCGGGACTGACACGACAGATAAAAATAATGACCAGTGTGGTTGTACTGCCACTGCACGATATGCGTGTCTATGCCGGCGAGGTCGTATGCGCCGACATTTTTACAGAGGGCCGACTGATGCTGGGTGTAGGACGCGGCGCATTTGGCTTCGAGATGGACAGGATGGGGGTTCCACTGGACATCAGTCGAGAAAAGTTTGATGAATCTCTTGACGTACTGCAGGCACTGCTTAGCGAACGCGAGGTGAGTTGGAATGGCAAGTACTATCAGTTTGATGCGCTCACCATCATGCCCAGACCCGTTGAAAGAGGTGGCCCTCCGATCATGATGGCGGTGATGGTTCCGGAGGCAATCTATCATTGCACCCGAAGGGGCTTTCACATTCAGACCACGCCATTGTCCGGATCACACGGGCACATGATGAATCAGGTAGACGCGTTCCGCCGAGGCAAAGACGAACTTGGAGAGGCCGGTAAAGATTTGACTCTGACACTTTCTCGGGTCGCGTTTCTTGCTGACAATGATGCAGACAAACGACGTAAAACAGAGCTCGCCCACCACTACTACGGTCAGTTTGATAACGTATATACGGGTGAAGGTATTGTAGAACAAGGTCTGATCGCGCCGATTCCGCGAAAAGTCCCCATTGAACAGACCGCTGAAAACCTTCATATCTGCACACCCGCTGAAATGATCGACCAGCTTGGTCCGTACGCCGAAGCGGGCGTGGACCGGTTTATTCTGAACGTAAACTTTGGCATTAGTCAGTCTGAGACTCTGGACTGCATACAACGATTCGCTGAGGAGATTATGCCCGCATTCACAGGACGCGCCGCCGGTTTGCCACAGGCAGTAAATGCATGAGCGCGATTGACGTCAGTTACCGTGTAACCGGCAGCGGTCCTCCGCTGTATATGGTGCATGGAATTGGCTCGAGAAAGATCACCTGGGATGGACTCATCCCCGAGCTTTCGAAGCACTTCACCTGCATCAGTTACGATCTTCGCGGCCATGGTGAAAGCCCTGTCCCTGCAACACCCTACTCGCTCGATCAACTCGTCGATGATCTAGAGCGTTTGCGTTCAAAACTTAAACACAACCGAATTCACATCATCGGTCACTCACTGGGCGGCATGATTGGACCCGCATATGCACGACGGTTCCCCGAAAAAACGCTGTCCGTCGGACTGCTAAGCACAGCGGCCGGACGCACCGAAGAAGACCAGTCGAAACTTAAGGCAGTGGGAGATGCCATGCGCGACAAGGGCGTGATGCCAGTCATCAACACACTTGTAGAACGTTGGTACACGGATGAATTTATCGAATCCCACCCGGATTTGATCGAGATGCGGAAACAGCAGGTTGCGGACACACCGGAGAGTGTTTTTCTGAGCGTGTTCGATATTTATGCGACTACAGAAATGGCGCCATGGCTGTCTCAGGTAACCTGTCCCTGCCTGGTGCTGACCGGAGAACTGGATGGTGGGTGCAATCCAAGACTGAACAGATTCATGCATCAGGCGTTGCCGAATTCAGAACTGGTTATACTGCAGGATGTTAAACACTCTATTCTTATAGAGGCACCGCAAAGAGTGTTGCCTCATGTGGAGGCCTTCCTTTTGAAGCAACTGAAATGAATCCCATATCCGTCGACCCCATCACACCTGCTATTGGCGCTGAAATCGGCGGAATCGATCTGAGTGTGTTGTCCGCCGATCAGGATATTGAAAAGATTTATCACGCCCTGATTCAATTTCATGTCATTGTTATTCGAGGACAAAAAATCACGTCCGAGCAGCATCTGAATTTTGCGAGATTGCTCGGCACACCGCAGCCACCTCATCCTGTCTATCCACACGTAGAGGGTTTTGAAAACATCATGGTGCTCCACCACCATGCCGATAATCCTCCGGACACCGACGGATGGCACACCGATGTCACCTATCAGGAAAAACCGCCCTTCGCTTCGGTCCTTGTCAGTAGGAAAGTGCCTCCGGCAGGAGGTGACACGCTTTGGTGTTCGCTGGCACGAGCCTACGACACCCTGCCGGATCCGATCAAACAAGAGTTGGAAGGCAAACGAGCCGTTCATGATATGGGCGATTTTCGCAACAACTTTACTGTTGATGAAAAAGATGCGGCACGGCTGGTGGATGCACATCAGCGTTTTGGCTCATCGATTCATCCGGTGGTCCAAACGCACCCGATTTCAGGTCGAAAGTATCTTTACGTCAATGAGAGCTTCACCCAGCTCATTGTTGGGATGCGTCAAAACGACAGTAATAGACTGCTGAACTATCTGTACAACCACATCAACCAGCCGGAAAACCAGATGCGACTGCGCTGGGAACCCGACACTTTGGTGATGTGGGACAACCGCTGCACCTGGCATTACGCCACAGCGGACTATCTGCCTGCGGAACGAATCATGCATCGGATTACACTGACCGATGACCTGCGGGAACATTGAAAGACTGAAGGGAATAAATTTAACCGGAATCGTCCTAAGGCTTTAGTTCGCCACGATATCCCCCTATGATAGTATGAGAACAGCACAGGGGGCTGCGATATGAAACGGGGAATCCGCCGCTCAGGCGATCAGAACTCAAACCTCATCCTTAAATTTTGCGCTGCGCTGCAGCTGACCGCATATTGCGCAGTTATTTTTCTTTCGGTCGGGTCCTCGGCCTTCGCGTACACCCTGCCGGAAAACTTCGACAATATCGAAGTGATTAGCAATCTCGATGATCCCGACGGCATGGCATTCTCACCGGACGGGCGTCTATTCATTTCTGAACGAATTACCGGTCGACTGCGGGTAGCCACCTACAACGGTGGCAATGACACCTGGACACTATTGACCAGCCCGTTTCATACCTTTGATATCCCCAAAGAGAACGGGGTACCGACCGCACGCCGTTCCGCAGGTTTACGCGATATCGCCTTTGATCCGGATTTTGCCAACAACGGTTTTGTCTATGCCTTCTACATGCACAACAGCGATCTGCAGAATCGCGTGGTTCGGATCAAGCAAAGTGCATCCAACGCAAACATTTCTGATAGCAGTTTCGGCACCAATGGCGAGCAGACACTTATCAACCTGCCGTTCAACGATACCGACGCCAGCGGCAGTCATAACGGCGGCGCCATTGAATTTGGCAGAGCCGCAGACGACAGCGCTACCGAACACCTTTTCATCACCACCGGAGACGGCTGGACCGGGGAGTTCGAGGGCGATCCTGTGCAGGACCTGACCACCTATACCGGTAAGATTTTTCGGATCAATGCCGACGGAACAGTGCCTTCAGACAATCCTTTCAGCGATCCGGGTTCACCGTATTACGACCCTGGCGCGGGAGTGATCTCGGCAATTTTCGCCCTTGGACTGCGCAACCCCTATTCAATGTCCAGACACCCGGATACAGGTCGACTCTACGTTAACGATGCCCGCGGCACGGACAAGGCGCAGATACACCGTATCGAGGCCGGAGACAACTACGGTCATGAGGCGGGCACGATTACCATTGGCAATCCGGCGGGTGTGTGGGCGAATGCCGCCACAGCGGGCGGGGAACTGATTACCGGCGGTGCCTGGATGCCGGAAGGCGGTTTGGGTAACTATCCTGCCGCTTACCACGGGGGGTATTTCGCCGCATTGTGGGGTGGAAACAGCGATTCGACCGGTCGTATTAACATTGTGCAGTCGGATTCCAATACCACAGTGTCTGCATTTGAAACCGATGTTGGTGAAATTGGTTCAAACAACATTCCGGTTAAGCCGGTCGTGACTCGCATTGGCCCCGAAGGTGACCTGTACTATCTGTTGACCACATACACCACGCAGAGTGGCGCCGTCAGACGAGTTCGCTATACCTCTCAGGAGACCGTTCAGACACCTGTGCTCACGCCACCGGGTGGGCTGTATACGACGGCCGTCAACGTCACGGTGACTACGTCCACACCGGGGGCGACGCTGTACTACACAACTGACAATTCCACTCCCGATACCGACGACCTTGCGTACACAGGCAACCCGATCCCAGTATCTGAAGACACCATCGTAAAAGTTCGAGGTTTCAAAACCGATGCCAACACCAGTGCGACCGCAACGGAAATCTACCTGATTGGTGCTCGTCCGGACAATCAGCCCCCGATTGTAGATGCGGGACCCGATCAAACAGTGTTCGTCGGCACCAACGTCACACTTGATGGCGGCGGAACCACCGATCCGGACGGCGACGATGATTTTCTGACCGGAGAATTGTGGACCCAGACTGCCGGACCCAATGTCAATATTATCGACGCAACCGAAGAAGTCGCGGCATTTATCCCGCCTGAAGAGGGAACCTATACATTTCAGTTGCAGGTCAGCGACGGCATCGATATCGGTACCGACACCGTCACTTTTAGTGCGGTGCGAGCGCCCCGTGCCAGTGTTCAGCCAATAGCGCAATACACCTTTGATGAGGGCAGCGGTTCGACGGTCAACGATTCTTCGGGCATTGGTGATCCGATAACTCTCACCATACAAAACACCAATAACGCGACCTGGTTGTCCGACGGATTGTCGATCACCGGCAACAACCGAATCAGCGGCCCCGACGCGGGCAATAAACTGTACAGCACTTGTACAAATACCAACGAAACGCCAAATGAATTGACCATAGAGGTCTGGATAGAGCCCGCTAATATCTCCCAGTCCGGTCCGGCTCGAATCGCTTCGTTTTCACGCGATCTGACCAACCGGAATTTCACCCTCGGTCAGGAGGGCGACCGGTACGATACCCGACTTCGAACCACGACTACAGATTTGAATGGAGTACCCTCACTGACCGTGCCTGCGGCCACGGTAAATACCAACCTGTCCCATGTGGTGTACACCAGAAATTCATCCGGCAATGCTCAGATCTTTCTGAACCGCGTTCTGCAATCATCGGGTTCAGTATCAGGCGTTTTTTCCAACTGGAATTCCGGTGCGGATTATCAGATTACGCTCGCCAATGAACTTACCGACGACCGGACTTGGCTCGGCAATCTCTATTTTGTCGCGTTTTACTGCGAAGCACTGACGAGCGGTGACATCAGTCAAAATTATTCGGCCGGGCTTCCCCCGTTCAGCAATCTGGATGACTCAGACAATGACGGTGTATTCGATCCATTTGACAATTGTCCTGACGATATCAATGCGGACCAGACGGACACCGATCAGGACACAGTCGGCGACGCCTGCGATGCGGACGACGATAATGATGGAGTGATCGATGCGTCGGATGACGATCCGTTAAACCCAATGATCTGCCGTGACCTCGACGCCGACCAGTGCGATGACTGCAGTCTTGGGGTCGATGGATTTGGAGCACAGGATGATTTCGATGTGATGAACGATGGACTGGACAGCGATACCGACGGTTTCTGCAATATCGGGGACATCGATGACGATGGCGATGGTGTCGATGATGATGTGGATAACTGTCCGCTCGTCTTTAACGACACGCAGGATCCGAAGGCGTGCGAGAACAGCTTGCTGTGTTTTGCCCTGCCGAACGCGCAACAGAATTACACCACGGTTTGCCTGTAGCCGGATTTTGTCGGATCATTCGAACACGCCCCATTTGAAACATCCAGCCAATGAGTGACTACGCCGAGTTTAGCGATCCAATTGTTCGACCGCGGTATACAGGCCTGCCGACCTTCATGCGAGCGCCCTACTGCGATGGTCTGGTTGACGTTGATCTGGGACTGATTGGCGTACCGTTTGACGGCGGTGTTACCAATCGGCCGGGATCGCGGCACGGACCGCGGGAAATCCGCAACCAGTCAAGTTTAATGCGACGCATGAATCAGGCCACGGGAGTCTCGCCACACGATCTGTGCCGCATTGCAGATATCGGTGACGCCTGGGTGGAAAAACCTTTTGAACTGGAAGGGGCACACCGCGAGATCGGGGCGTTTTTCAACCGTGTTGTGGACTCCGAAATAACTCCGCTGGCGGCTGGCGGCGACCATTCGGTTTCACTACCGATACTTCGAGCCGTGGCGAAACACCAGCCGGTCGGCATGATTCATTTTGATGCCCACTGCGACACCGGAGACGACTATCTGGGATCGAAATTTCATCATGGCGCCCCCTTCCGCAGAGCCGTGGAGGAGGGCCTGCTGGATCCAACTAGAACAATTCAAATCGGAATCCGCGGATCCGTCAACGACGCTGACATCTGGAAGTTCAGTCACGATTCCGGCATGCGGGTAATTTATATCGAAGAATACTTTGATATGGGCTACAAAGCCGTTATCGAAGAGGCACGCAGAGTTGCTGGCGACGGTCCGACTTACATCAGTTTTGATATCGACGCCCTGGATCCCGCATATGCGCCGGGAACCGGAACGCCCGAGGTTGGCGGATACAGCACGCTTGAAGCACAGATGATGCTGCGCGGACTGAGAGGGCTGAATCTGATTGGAGGCGATATCGTCGAAGTATCGCCCCCGTTTGACCCGTCAGGAAATACCGCTTTGGCGGGTGCAACAATCATGTTTGAAATGATGTGCCTGCTGTCCGAATGCCGCGCGAATAGGTGACTCGCTACTCACACACTTCGATGATCACAGATTGAGCCGATAGTATTTTCGATACCAGTAACGCTCATATCGATCACCTGTATCGCCGGCCGGGAAACGGTACGACTTACCCTGGATTCTCAGAGTCACTTCCTCGTTCGGATGCTTTTTGGCCAACTCAACCAGGACAGTACCTGAATGACACACTTTGTCATTTACGGTGTTGTTTCCGATACCCGCAAACTCTTTAACATTCAGAAAACGTATCCCCGTATCACGGCCCCGTCCCTGAACCGTATACGCTATGCAGTTTTCCTGAACATCATCATTCGAAACCGCCACTTCCTCTCTGGGCTTCCACCAGCCGCGAGGGTAGTCGTTGCCCCAGTTTTCTCCGTCCGGTATACCGCTGCTGTAACGTCGACCGAAACCCCGGGTGTTACCCCAACCCGCTCGCGCACCCTCATCCATCTGATAGTTTTGATCGGGCAGATTGATCGACAGGTACTTTCGATACCATTTGTTGCGAAAATCATCGAAAGGCTGCGAGCGCGCAAAACTGTACTCTCGATTGTTGACGCGCAATACGACCTCAGAATCCTGGCGCTGCTTGGCCAGCTCAACTCGCACCAGGCCGGTCTGACAAATTTGACCGTCCAGACGATTGCTCTGCATGGTGTTCAATCGCCGCTCTTTTTCGACAAAACGAACTGCACCATCACCATTGGGCGAATAGACCTGATAGTTGAAGCAACCGCTGGCTCCATCGCCTCGTCTGTAGCTATCCTGGAGACCGAAAGAGTTCTGCGGATCATCTGCCAACACCCGCAGAGATGAGATCGAATCATTCCAGTTACCCTTCAGACAGGCCTGGTTCCGATTGATCCGATACCAGTGACCGCGATAGTTGTTCTTCTGAAACACTTCCACAGCCATCCCGGCGGGAATAATCAATGATGAGATTCGGTTGTTATCGATACCTATTGACCGAATTTTTGCGTAATCACCGATCGGCAGTGATTTCGAACGTCCCTGAAAGTCACAGTGCTCAAACGCCACGACATGTTCAGCATTCCATTTTTCATTGCTCCATTTTTTGTCCGAGTGGTCGGCATGCGCAGATCCCAGACCCGCTGTCACCAGCAGAAGGATCGCCCGTATCAGTGTCGTCTTGAACATCTCAATTCCCCATCTTATTGTGAGATGTCATTTTTTCATCGCACGGCTGAATGCAGGATTAATGATTCCTGCCTTTAAATCTGTCTAGATCAGGTCGTTTTTTTCCTGCTCCTCAAGATACCGCACGGTCTGTATAACACCTGACATGAACGGATTCATGTCCAGCGCCCGCTTGAAGTACTCGAGTGCTTTTCTGGGTTTTTGCTGGTTTAAAAGAATCATGCCCTGTCCTGAGAGAGCACCAAAATGCCGTGGTTCAAGTTTCAGGGTTTCCTCAACGTCCCGGGAGGATTTTTCAAAGTCGCCCAACATGTAGTAGACCGTGGCGCGCTTATTCCAGGCTTCAGCGAAATCGGGTTTGAGATCGATGGCCTCGGTGAATCGCTCAAGAGCAACCTTCAGATCAGAATTACTCATGTCATCGATTCCAGCGTCCATAACCGAACTCAATTCTTCGTTGTCGGTATCAAGCCAGTGACCCCAGATTTGCCTGATAACGCCTTCAGCCTGATAGTGGGACAATTCATCCTGCAGCAGTCCAAATAACACGTCGAGTTCAGGTTTGTTCTGATCCGCACGAACACTCTGAGTACCTGCGAAAAACGCAGACAGCACGACCGCTAAAACGAAATTTTTCATTACTAATCTCCGGGAAACGAATGAATTCACGAATTTGACAACGTGTACGTTTACAGATTCCGTCAAAATCCAGTTTGTCCTGACCTCCATTTTATGCGTTGTTTCGCAGAGACTCAGGAAGCTCGTGAACTCGAGCATATGGATGTTCTTCTGAAAAACTCAGATCATAATATCGATTTAGTCCTGAAATTCCCATCGAACCGGATTTCGACAAATCGCATTGTCCATTGGCATCCACAACCTCATCCGGTAGCTGAATGGTTTGCACCTCACCGATAACAAGCTGAGTATCGTTAAGTGAAACCGGTATACTGTCTTTGTGCGCCATCCCGATTCTTACTCTCGACTGTTCGACAAACGGTGCCGGAAAAGAATCGACCCATAGTTCCTTAAGTCCACATGCAGAAAACTCGGAAACGCCGAGATCGAAGCTCGCTGAGGTAAAGTGCGCACTCTCGACAAACGAAGAATTAACGTGGTTTATCGTGTAAAAACCGGTCTCTTCTATATTGTTCAAAGTATGTCTGGCCACATCACCGGCTGGACGCATCACAAAGCCAATCAGAGGTGGGTTGCTTCCGAGGTGCACAACTGAGCTGAAAATGGCCACATTGCTGCCACTTGACTTAGAGTGTGTCGCGATCAGGTTGGCCGGTTTTACGCCAGTTATTGAATTCACCAGATTAAGCCGAAACACTTTCTCCATTTGTTCAATGTCCTGGCGCGTAACGATCATGATTTATTCTGGAATAAAATCGTTAATATACCTGAAGCAGGTGAAGCTTCTGTAATAATACCCACTACCAGGCAGGGTGCTGAGCATGATTTTGAAACGGAAACCAACCCCAATGTCCACCCTTTCCAGCGAGAGTCTGAGCAAATGAATACCGAGTCCGACGTATTTCAGGTCGCCGATCTTCACGATGAATTTGGCGGACAAATCTGCCGTGCCGATTTTCAATTCAGGTCGTTTGGCCTCAAAACAAGATTCTTTGGGCCCGTGTACACGGTAAAAGTGAATGATGATTCCGGTTTGGTCAAAACCATGCTTGCACAAGAGGGCGCTCAACGGGTTTTAGTCGTCGACAACAACGGGTCCGCCAACTGCGCGATGATGGGCGAGATAATGGCTCGCCTCGCAATCGAAAATAACTGGTCAGGTTTGCTTATCCACGGTTACATTCGCGATTCAGCACCTATCGGGCAATTGCCCATCGGCGTCAAATCAATGGGCACCTGTCCAGTCAAACCGAACGCTTTGGGCGCTGGTGATACGTCGGTCAGCCTGTCTTTCGCCGGAGTCAATATTCATCCGGGCGACTGGATTTACTCTGACGAGGACGGCATTCTTGTCAGCGATCGACAGTTAGTGTAGTGATTCCATCGCGGACCAGCGTGTCATCCGTTCACAAACCAAACCAACAAAATATCTCAGAGTTACTGTCAGAAGACAGAGCGCGATCAGTGCTGCAAACATCAGGTCTATCTTAACTCGACCATTTGCGAGCAGCATTAAATAACCCAACCCATTGGACGCACCCACCCATTCACCAATGACGGCGCCTATCGGGGCGTAAACCGCCGCCAAACGAATCCCGGACGCCAGTGCTGGCAACGCCGATGGAATCCGAATCTGCAGCAGTGTCCGCAAGGTCGACGCCTGCATCACCTGCGCCTGATCGAGAAAGCCTTTGGGTGTCCGCTGCAACCCGTCAAAAAAAGTTGACGTCACAGGAAAATAAATAATCAGAGTAGCCATAGCGACTTTCGAGGCAAGGCCGTATCCCAGCCACAGCGTCAGAATCGGTGCCAGTGCGAAAACCGGTATGGTCTGACTGACCACAAGCATGGGCATTGAAAACCGACGCACCGTTTTCGATAGCGACAAACCGATAGCAGTCATCATGCCGAGCGAAATTCCGATGATCAAACCGAGAATCACCTCGATTAGCGTGATCCACGTGTGATGCGCAACCAGCGCTCGGTTGTGAAAAAGTGATTGCAACACCTTGACCGGTCCGGGAAGGATAAATCCAGGGACTCCGGTCAAAGAGACAATGGCCTGCCAGATCGCAAAAATCAATGCGACCGACACCAGCATATCGAAACGACTGATTTTCACAGCTGAGACTCCTGATCAAGCTGATTGTGCAGTGCCATTAACAGTTCGGCCTGGGCCTGCAGCATTTCAGCATCATCGAGGGCGCGAATCGGTTGAGCCGAGGGGACACGCTTTTTAGTCAGACCCCCGGGGCTGAGCACATAAAGATCGTGTGCCAACCGCATCGCCTCCGCTGGATCGTGTGTAACCAATAGAACGGTCCGGCCTTCAAGAACGGTATACGCAAGGTGCTGCATCTCCGCCCGGGTGCGGGCATCGAGCGCCGAAAACGGTTCATCCAGAAGGACCAGCGGTGCGTCCTCCATCAAAACCCGTGCCAGTGCGGTCCTTTGACGCATGCCCCCTGACAATTGCGCGGGCTTTTTTGACTGATGGTCAGACAAACCAATAGATTCCACCAGTCGGTTTATGGCCGTCTCGTCAGTCGATTCACCGCGCAGTCGGCAACCCAGAGAAATGTTCTGACGAACGCTTAACCATGGCAGGAGCAGGTCCGCCTGCGACATATAAGCCACCCTTCCCACCAGAGACAGTCCGTCACTGGCTTCAACTTTGCCGTCAAACCGACCACCGGTCTCAAGGCCGGCAATCAATCTCATTAACGTCGATTTACCGACTCCGGAACTCCCCAGAAGACACGACCAACTCCCGGATTCAAGAATCAATTCGATATTTGAAAACAGATCGCGACCACTGAACGAAAATCGACCTCGAATTGCGACGGCCAGTCTGTCGTCACTATTCACCGCGGCCCAGCCGAAGCCCCATTTGCCAGAAGTCCACTTCAAGTCGAGTGGCCACATCAAAACGCCGGCACAAATCCGACCAGCGGGGATTCTCGGTAAACGCCGGCCCGAGTCGATTGATGGCTGTTTTTTCTATCAGTAACGCCACCGTTCGGCAGACATCCTGATATTCACCCGAGGCATAAGTGTCGATCCACTGACGATATTCGGGCAGAGTATCCGGCTGATCATTAAGTCGCAGACCAATTTCACCGTAGCCAAAGACGCAGGGAGCCAGAGTCGACAGCAAATCCAGCAGATCTCCGTTGATCCCCGCGTCCATAACGTATCGGGTATACGCCATATTTTCAGGCGCCTCCTTCGCCCCCAGCAAATCCTCTTCTGAAATGCCCTGATCCTGACAAATACTTACATGCAGCTGGATTTCTTCATTGATCAACGCATTCACAGTAGCTGCCGCAGTCCGCATCTGATCGGCAGTCTCTGACTTTACGACAGCGAAAGCCCAGGCGCGGGCAAAATGCAGCAGAAAAATATAGTCCTGGATCAGATAAGCGAGAAAGGCATCCTTCGGCAACTGACCGTTGCCCAGACCGCGAACGAATTCATGATCGACATACGAGGCCCATGATGCGCTGCGCTGCCGCCAACCCGAAAAAACCTCTGAACCGTAAGACTGTCCCATCGCGCTATTGGGTGACATCGATGGATAACTCACTGACCGGACGTTTCTCAGTCAGCAGACCGGCGGACAATAAAAAAGATTCCATTTCTGAATATCGGCCGTGATCGAATGCTGCAGGGCGTAATGCAAATCGCGGCAATGTGTCGCGCCAGGCACGCTTGTTCAATTCATCCTGAAGCTCGGTCGATGTGGATGAGAATATCTCCCAGCTTTGTTGGGGCCGGTTGACAATGAACTGAGTTGCTTTTTCTGTCGCCGCCAAGAACCGCGCGATTTTGCTCCGGTCCATAGAGTCCGTATTGGCGACGTAAATCAATTCATCATAGGCGGGCAACCCTTCTTCTTCGAGATAAAAGCATTTGCCCGCAACGCCCTCAATGTCCATTTGATTCAGTTCAAAATTCCGGAACGCTCCAATAACTGCATCGACCTGGCGCGACATTAGCGACGGCGACAGTGACCAGTTAACGTTCACAAGCTCAATGTCATCAAACCGAATCCCATGGGGCTGAAGAATTGCCGTCAGCAGCGCTTCTTCGACACCCGCAACGGAAAAGCCAACTTTTTTGCCCCGGAGGTCACCTACGCTTTTGATTGGCCCGTCTTCCAGCACCAAAAGACAGTTCAACGGTGTCGCAACCAGAGTGCCCACCCGGATCAATGGCAGTCCCTCGGCAACCTGAAGATGCAGTTGCGGTTGATAGGACACTGCGAGATCGGCCTTGCCGGCAGCTACCAGTTTGGGCGGGTCCGCCGGATCTGCCGGCGGTATGATCTCGACTTCAAGGCCCTGCTCGGCAAAGTACCCGTTTTCTTCGGCGATAATGATTGGACCGTGATCAGGATTAATAAACCAGTCAAGAATCAGGGTCAGCTTATCAGCGCCCCAGACAGTCGGTGAGACCGCCATCAAAAATATGATCAGAAATTTGTTCATGGACATGTTCAGTGGTAATTTGAATCTCTAAAGGGTTGAGTAATTTCGATCCAGCGACGAGTCTGCGCCTCCGGATCCGTATTTAGGGTAATATCCGTCACCATGGCAACGCAGTCAGCGCCCGCTTTGAAAACACCTTCGGCACGTTCGAGATTGAGCCCGCCAATTCCGACCAGCGGGATATCACCGATTTTCTGTTTCCATTCCTGAACGCGTGTGAGACCCTGCGGCTGCCAGGGCATTTTCTTGAGTATTGTCGGATAGACCGGTCCAAGCGCAATATAGTCCGGTTGAACTGCAAGCGCAGTTTCAAGTTCGTCCTCGCTGTGGGATGAAATGCCAAGCTGCAATCCAGCCGATCTGATCGCCCCGACATCCGCCACCTCAAGATCTTCCTGGCCAAGGTGAATGAAATCTGCACCCGTCTCTATCGCCAGCTGCCAATAGTCGTTTACAACGAGCTGACACTGAAACTGTTGGCAGACTTTGAGGGATTTCAGAATTTCTTCCCGAACGATATCCGCGGACTGATCCTTGACCCTCAGCTGAACCAGTTTTATCCCCAGAGGCACAAGCCGCTGCAACCACTCTGCGCTGTCGAGTATGGGATAAAAGGGGTCAAGTCGCGACGACATATGAACGATTGTTTTTTAGGAAAGGAACGCTTTGCCAAGAACCGGAGTAGATGGCTCAGCCATATCGTTTTGTTCGATAGGGTTGGCAAGGAATGCAGATCGGCCGGCGGATATTGCTTCAGTAAATGCCTTTGCCATGGATACCGGATCACCGGCCCGTGCGACAGCCGTATTCAGCAATACGGCATCAAACCCCATTTCCATTGCCTGTGCTGCATGGGACGGACGCCCGATACCGGCATCGACAACCAGTGGAACATCGGGGAAATGAGAACGCAGTGTCCGTAAAGCAAACTCGTTATTGATGCCCTGTCCGGAACCGATCGGAGACCCCCAGGGCATCAGTACTTCGCAGCCAATCTGTAACAGCCGATCCGCAACCACAAGATCCTCGGTTGTGTACGGGAACACCCTGAATCCATCTGCGCACAGTATTCGTGCGGCTTCAACAAGACCAAAGACGTCTGGTTGCAGCGTATCCGGATTGCCGATGACCTCAAGCTTGACCCAGTCAGTCTCAAACACCTCGCGTGCCATTTGGGCGGTGGTCACCGCCTCCTTAACCGAGTAACAGGACGCTGTATTGGGCAATACACGCACCCCAAGGCGTTTGATCATCTCCCAAAAATGCTGGCCGGCGTTACTGCCACCGGATTCTCGCCGCAGCGATACGGTAATCACGTCGACCTCAGCCGATCGGATGGCGTCCTCCAGAATCGTGGGAGACGGATAACGCGCTG
This sequence comes from Pseudomonadota bacterium, assembly GCA_039029455.1. Lineage (GTDB taxonomy): Bacteria > Pseudomonadota > Gammaproteobacteria > Arenicellales > Poriferihabitantaceae > JBCCGE01. Next base: position 54,842 of record JBCCGE010000006.1, read on the forward strand.
TGCCCAGAAGCAATGCGTTTTGGACGTGTTCATTGTAAAACTCCGGCATCTCACCCGCCCTCGATAGGGGAGACCACTTCAACCCGATCCCCGGGTGAAAGCCTGGCGCTCGTCCGAGACTCCCTGTGTACAAAGATTCCGTTCAGAGCCGTTGCGAGTCGGTCGTGCTCGTAGCCGCAATCCTGCAGCAGGGCAGCGAGATTTTCAGCATCAGTGCTGATTGCTTCACCGTTGAGGTAAAGATCAATCATGCGACGGTCCGGATTTCTTCGCTAATCACAATGTCCGCTACTTCCTGCGCAACCGCCGGACTCAACAAGAACCCGTGACGAAACAATCCATTTGCCCGAATCAGTCTGCCATCCTTGAAGACAGCGGGCAGATTGTTCGGCAACGCGGGTCTGACATCGACACCAATTTCAACAATCTCCGCCTCTCCGAATGCCGGATGAAGTGCATAGGCCGCACTCAGCAACTCCAGCATGGACCGAGCTGTAATTCGATCTCGATCCTCGTTCTCGATCATAGTGGCGCCCAGCATGAAACAACCGTCACTTCGCGGCACCATGTACATCGGCATTCGCGGATGCAGTAATCGAACCGGACGCGTCAGTGCGATTTCGTCACTTCGAATGATCAACATTTCCCCTTTGACACCGCGCAAATCTGAAATGGAATCTGCAGCTTCAAAGCCGCGACAATCAATAACCCATTTAAACCGGTCTGATTCTGCGAGCGCAGCAGGGTCGACGGGCGAGACAAAATTTATTTCCGAACCACTCGCCCGGATTTGGTCCGCTAAATCAAAGAGCGCTTCCCTTGGCGATAGATGGGATTCAGATTCGAAAAACAGGGCCTGTTCAAAACGTCCACCGAGGTCAGCCTCAAGATCACCAATCGCATCACCCTGAAGCCACTGGTAATTCGAAGTTTTTCTCGCAAACTGCCTGAGTTCGGCCAGATCTCTTCGAGGCGACAACACCAGACTGCCATTTTGGTTCAGAGTTTGGGTTTTAGATGCCCACCAGCTGGCCGCCATTTGCCCCATAGTCACAACTTGAGGATCAGCGCTTTCCCGCTCACACCATGGCGCCAGCATTCCACCCGCGAACCATGAGCACGCGTGTTCACCAATCGATTCACCCTGCTCGAATAAAGTCACATGGATACCCCTGTCGACCAGCTCCGCTGAACAAGTCAGGCCACAGACACCCGCACCGACTACCGCAACGTTCATAGTCACCAGAACGAATGAAAATGATGCACCGGCCCATGCCCGTGACCGATCTGCAGTTGATCGGAATATTCAATCGCCTTATGCAGATAACTATGGGCATCTGCGATTGAATCTCGCAACGACAGTCCTTTAGCCATACCCGCTGCTACCGACGATGACAGCGTGCAGCCGGTGCCGTGTGTGTTTTTTGTGTCGATGCGAGTCGCAGTAAAGGATTCGCAGCCCTCCGGAGTGACTAACCAGTCGGTGCAGTTTTCATCCGGAGCATGTCCGCCTTTCATCAGCACAGCCCGAGCACCCGCTTCCAGCAAAGCCAGACCCTGCTCTTTCGCCTCACTCACATCCCGGGCAGCAACCCCGTCAAGCAGCACGGCGGCTTCCGGCAGATTGGGTGTGATAAGCGTCGCTAGTGGCATCAGTTGTACCTTGAGCGCGTCCACCGCATTTTGTTCCAAAAGTCGGTCGCCGGACTTGGCCACCATCACCGGATCGAGAACAATGGGACCCTCAAACGTTTCAAGACTGGATGCCACTGCGTCGATAATGCCGGCGGTCGAAAGCATACCGATTTTTATTGCATCGACCGTCAGATCGTCCAGCACGGCTCGAATCTGGGCCTCGATCACATCGGTTGGAATACCGTGCACCGCCGTTACAGCGCGGGTATTTTGAGCCGTTACGGCTGTAATGACGCTTGCTCCAAACACGCCCAGAGCAGAAAACGCTTTCAAATCCGCCTGTATACCGGCCCCTCCGCCACTGTCAGAGCCTGCAATGGTTAAGGCTATTGCAGTTTTTGCTTTTGCATCAGGTTCAGACATGTTCAGGATCGGGTCAAATTTTTGCGGTTCATCAACGATGCGAGAACGCCCGCAATATTTGGACTTTGAGTCTCGGAATCGAACCGTGCCGGTTTTGAGATCGGCTGGATTCGGCGCGGATGGTGTTGTCCGAATCCGACCCAGCATGTCACTGGAAGGAATTCACCGTTTCCTTCGCCGGCATTACCCGGAGCAGGTTCGATGGGTCGACTCGGAGTCTCTCAGCCTGCAGGCACCCCAACGGTTGATTAAGGGTATCAATTCATCCCGCGAATCGCAATGTCACGGCTCCAATGAGATAGACTACGGCGCCTATCCAACGCGATCCTGCCTCTTCTTTACCCGACTCGGCCAGTGAATACAGCCCGGTATGTAGTTTCCTCCAGCAGCGACTTTATGGCGCACGGTCTATTCGGTCAAAGTCTGACATGGGCAATGGAGTGCGTTATTGCCATGGAAAAGGCACACATTAAACCTGAAGACGTGCTGTGGAACATCGATACCAGAGCGTATGGCAAAGTCATTCCGGGGATTCTGAATCCAAAGTCGACATGGGGAACACCCGACCAGCACGAGACTCCTGTTGAACTCGACCTCTATGCGTATAAATCCGGATACGGCCACAGATTCGCTCTCGATGAGTCTTCTTTCACACTTGCCCACAATGCATTGCACCGATGGTTCAGATTGTCCGACGTCTCAATCGGCATGGTACCGGAAGGACTCACCGACGCCTGGCTGGGCGCGCACTATCGAGGCACCGATAAGCAGACGGATACCAACGAAACTGACGCCACCAGTATCGATAGCTTTATCGTCTTTATGGAGGACATGTGCCAGCGATTCTCGTTTGAAGGTGTATTTATCTGCTCGGATTCCAGCGCATTTATAGATCAGATGGGCGACAGCTTTCACGGTATTCCCGTCATGTCGATAAAACAGGAAAGGTCGAGTGACGAACGATCTTTGCACATGGACCTCATTCCCGATGACGATACCAAAAAGTTTGAGATGGCCCTCGTCGCGATGGCAGACACTATCGCGTTATCGCAATGCGGTCACGTGCTGAAATGTTCTTCGGCGCTTTCTGCGTGGGCGAAAGTGCTGCAACCGAGATGCCAGTTGCATCAGGTGGCTGTCACCCGTCATCCCTGGTTTCCGGTCAGCGTGGTGCCTATGTATCAGCCGGCGTCGGCAGCGGCCAAAAAAGCTATGGGGCGCTCTTAACTAGTGAGCGGGTTCCATGTTGTCAGCACCAACTTGCTGACGAATCCACTCATAGGTTGGCTTCAAGCCCTGTTTCAGACTGGCGCTCGGTTTCCAGTTCAGAATGTGTTCTATTCGCACGTTGTCTGAATTCCGCCCTCTCACGCCCTCCGGTCCGGCAACATTTTTGATACTGATCTGCTTATTGGCAACTTCTGCAACCAGATCAGCTAATGCATTGATCCGAATCATTTCACTGGAACCAATATTAATAGGTTCTCTATAGTCGGAATGCATCAATCGCTGCACGGACTCAACACATTCATCGATATACAAAAAACTCCGGGTCTGCTGACCGTCGCCCCAGATTTCAATCTCACCGCCATCATCAGCCTGCGCAACTTTTCTGCACATCGCTGCCGGAGCTTTTTCCTTCCCCCCTGTCCATGTGCCCAATGGCCCAAAAATATTGTGGAACCGACCGATGCGCACATCAACGTTGTAATTTCGCAAATACGAAGCATACAAACGTTCGCTGAACAGCTTTTCCCATCCATATTCACTATCCGGTTGCGCAGGATATGCAGAGTCTTCAGAGCAATTCGGGTTGTCAGGGTCTGTCTGGTTGTATTCGGGATAAATGCAGGCAGATGACGCATAAAATATCTTGCCAACACCAACATCTCTCGAAGTGCTGAGAATATTGAGATTGATCATTGACGAGTTGTGCATTACATCGGCGTCATTTTCACCGGTGAACAAATATCCGGCACCACCCATATCAGCGGCAAGTTGATAAACCTCATCGAACCCGTTAGCGAGCGCTTTCCTGCAAACACCGGGATCTCTTAAATCGGCCAGGGTAAATTCGTCAGCGGCTGTTTCGCAGAACTCTGGTGCTTTCAAATCAATCCCGTGTACCCAGCAACCCTCTGCTTTAAACCGCTCTACGAGATGAGTGCCGATAAACCCGCCTGCACCGCACACAAGCACTGTCTTTTTTTTACCCGCCATGTATTCAGCTAATTTCTTTTTTAAACGATTTTGATCAGTGAACTATGGTCAATGATTGCTCTGTACACCAACCGCAGTCTTCTGTTGTGTGGTTTCCGCGAAGCAGGAGCATATCACCGGTACTGGCCCAAATATCAGTTCGAAGCCACGGTTTGGCTACAAGGAAGATTCAATGAATAGCTTTCAGATCATCCACGAAAAATGCACGACCTGCAAGTTTATGACACTGATGATTGAATCTGCAGCGGCACGGATATCCAACGGATACGCTGACCAGAAATGCAGTTTCTATCAGGCTGTTGTCAGTTCAATTGATAGTCGAGGGTAGTAACCCATCCAAAGCGCAGTCAAACAATCTCGGCGTCAAACTGTTGCGCAGTTTCGACGATGATTTCCCACGATGCCAACGCAAAACCTCGCGGGAGCAGCAATTCGTATCCGTGTTGCGAACGCCAGAGCGTCACACCCACATGGTGCATGGCGCTTGACGCCGCGCTGCCAACGGGAAACGCGTGCTCTCGCAGATCCAGCGGAAGCAGACGGTTGAGAGTGGCTGCGGCTCGTTCACCGCCGACACGAATATGGGTTCGTGAATGAGACAAATCCAGCAGCACGCCCTGCTCCGGTTCCATTTCGTCAATCAGTGTACCAACCAGCAGCCATTTCAAAGGCTCAATTCGAAGTACCGTCACTTCGCCACTTTCAGCTGCTTTCCCAGGCCCGGGCGCGGTCTCGATTCCGGCCTGTTGTGCTACCGCTGACGCTACCGACTCAACTGAATCCGGCCATGCCGCAACCTGCCCCAGCGTGAGCCCGCGTATTTCCTGCAATGTGACGTGTCCGGCGTTCTGGATACCAAAACGACCGGGGTTATAGTGCCCGTCGAGGGCCGAAGCGCGACTAGCCATGCATCTTCTCTCCACTTGGGTCGTACATATGAGGCGAGACAATCTCTACCTCGAACTCGTGATCTCTGACAGGATCAGCCAGCGTGACCGACTTGTCCTGCCAGACCTGATATCCACCCTTCATAAATCCCAGACCAATCCAGTGTCCCATCACCGGCGAATGTGTCACCGCAGTAACCCAGCCTTCGCCCAATCCGGAAATCTCACCGGTTTTGCACAACAGTGAACCTGCAGGAAATGTTTTGCTTCGGTCTTTCGGAAAAATCCCAACCAGCTGCGACCGATCCTCCCGCATCAATTCCGGACGCGTTCGAAGCGCGCTGCCAATAAACGATTTGTTGGGTGACGCCATTTTGCCGAGTCCCGCATCATCAATCGTAACGCGACCATCGAGCTCGGCACCGGTAACGTGACCTTTTTCAATTCGCAGCGCACCCAGTGCTTCCAGTCCATACAGGCACCCATCTTTAGCCTCCGCAGAAGCCCACAAGATATCCATCATCTCGTTGCAATAGTCCGACGGGGCATATACCTCATAGGCCATTTCACCGGAGAAGCTTATGCGGGCAATTCGACAGGGAATACCACCCTTCAGTGTGGTCTCTATCACGCCCATAAACGGAAAGGCCTCATTGGACATAACCGACGGGTCTTCGACACATTCCTCTAACACTTCCCTGGATTTTGGTCCTGCCACTGCACTGCCACCCCACTGTTCCGAGACCGAGGTCACATGCACTTTAAGATCCTGCCATCGGGTCTGCAGCAGCTCTTCGAGAAATACCATGACCATTCCCGCATGGGCCGTCGTTGTCGTCATGAAGTAGTCGTGTTCCGACAGACGCCAGGTCGTGCCGTCATCCATCACGATGCCATCGTCACGCAACATGATGCCGTACCGCGCCTTACCAATTGGAAGCTTGGCAAAGGGATTTGTGTAAATACGATTCAAAAACTCTGTCGCGTCCGGTCCCTGCACCGCGATCTTGCCGAGAGAGGTAACGTCGCAAAGACCAACCGTCCTGCGCACGGTTTCAGTTTCACGAATGTAGGCCTCGGTCATACCTTCACCTGATCGGGCAAAGTACCAGGGTCGGTGCCACAGGCCCGCCATTTGCATGGTGCCGCCTTTTGACAGATTCCATTCGTGCATTGGCGTGCGCCGCAACGGGCGGAAATGTTCGTCAACACTTCGACCTCGAAGCGCACCGATGGAAACCGGAGTATAGGGCGGCCTAAATGTCGTTGTGCCGACTTCCGGTATGTCCTTGCCAAGGGCTTCGGCCATCAGAGCGAGCCCGATGATATTGCCCATTTTGCCACCATCAGTGGCCATCCCAAGTGTGGTGTAACGCTTGAGATGCTCAACTGACACAAAGCCTTCCTGGTGCGCAAGACGGACATCCGCACAGCTGACGTCGTGCTGAAAATCAACAAAGGATTTCGTTTTGACCCCATCCACTCGCACTTCGTAAACGGGCTTGATCGCGCCATCCCAACCTCCGGCGGTCGGCATCGCAATCTGCGTTGATGATTTGCCGAGCTCTTCCGCGGTGCGCTCGGCTGCGGCCTGACCGGATGTCACACAATCGTCTGTATTCCAGATTCCGGCGGCAGACCCTGCCATGATAACGGGTTCACCGTGCGCTGGTGCAACAAAGCACGCCTGATCTGCAATCCACCGGGGCTTCACGCCGCGGTGAGAAATCAGATTAACGACGGGTGACCAGCCACCCGAGACCAGAACAAGGTCACACTCCTCGCGACCTTTGGCCCGCCAGTTGTCTCCACTGGCGCTGGCCAGGTCAAGGGCCTTAACCTGCTTCCCGCCTCGCGCTACTAACGGTGCACTTCCGGTGCGAACGATAATCCCGGATTCCCCGGCACGCTCGAGCAAAGTCGCGGGAACTGAAGTCCGTGCATCCACGACCATAACTTCAGCACCTGCATTGGCGAGATCGATTGCACTCGCATAGGCAGAGTCATTGTTGGTCGCGACAACAACATCTTTTCCGGCCAGCACGCCGAATCGATTCAGGTAGGCCCGCGATGATGCGGCCGTCATTACGCCCGGTGTGTCATTGTTACCAAAAGCAATATGACGTTCGATGGCGCCGGCACAGACTATGGTTCGCCTCGCACGAACCGTCCAGAAGCGGTGGCGTGGCAGATGCGGGTTGGGTCGGGCCAGATGATCTGTCACCCTCTCCAAAAGTCCGGCGGTTCCGTAATCGTACAAGCCGAAAGCCTGAGTGCGGGTCATCACTCTGACACCCGCGCTCTGCAGGGCGTCTACCAGATTTTCTCTGAGTGCTTTGTCTTCCGGCGAGGATGTATTGAGGAGATCACCGCCCAACAGTGAATCCTGCTCGACGAGTATGACGTCCAGTCCTTTTTCTGCCGCCGCAGTCGCTGCAGTCAGACCCGACGGCCCGGAACCGACAACAAGAACATCGCAATGATCATGACCGTGTTCATAGTGATCAGGATCCGGCTCACGCGACGCCGTGCCCATACCGGCCGCCTTGCGAATAAATTTCTCATACCACATCCAGATGCCGGTTCCACTGCCCCACTCGAGGGGGGGAACGCCCATAAAGGTCTTGTAGTAAAACCCTGCGGACAGGAACATGCTCAGACTGTTGTTAATCGCACCTACATCGCGACGCACATTTGGCCACGCGTTTTGCCCGCTGGCGACCAGGCCATCAAACAGCTCCTGCATGGTGGCCTTTACGTTCGGATCTCGACGGGCGCCTTCACCCACGGTAACGATTGCGCCGGACTCTTCAACGCCCGCAGACATAATGCCCCGGGGACGGTGATACTTGAAACTTCGCGCCAGCACCTTTTCATTATTCGCCATCAGCGCAGAGGCCAGCGTATCGCCCTGATAGCCCGTCATTTTCTGACCGTCCCAGGAAAAGGTGACGGCCTTCTTTCGATCGATCAGGCCGCCCTGAGCGAGTCTGCGCGCCGTCATTTTTCACCTCCGGCAGTCAGAACGCCTGCGATACCGCCATGCGCCGGTCGCACAGAGATGATCTCATGAGTCATGGTGTCTCTCTCGACAACCAGCCACATGCGGCAGCCATTCACATGGTGCCAGGTCTCCAGCTGAGGGCCGCGAATGTTCTCACGCAGGAATACAGCATCGTGCCACTCCTCAGCCGAGGCATCCAGCGCAGGATATTCGACCGAGGCGTCAGATCCATACGTAAATTCGCTGTGATCTCGCTCACCGCAAAACGGACAATTTATTCTGATCATGTTGCCCTCTAACCGTGCAGTTTAGGATCAGGACCGGCGCCGCGCTCATCGATGATTACGCCACGCTCAAAGCGTTTTAAATCAAAGTGGGCGATGGTGTCATCCGGCCGATCGTTGGCAATCAGGTCTGCGAAATGCCAGCCCGACGCAGGACTTGCCTTGAAACCTCCGTAGTTCCAGCCGGCATTCAAATAAAGATTCTCCAGAGGGGTCTTGCAGATAAACGGCGAGCCGTCCATAGACATATCCATTACTCCGGACCAGTGCCGCAGCAATCTGACTCTGGCCAGGCACGGAAGAATCGACGTTGCCGCCTCTGCAGTGTCTGCAACAATCGGCAGATTACCCCTCTGCGCATAAGACTTGTACCAGTCGAGGTCGCCTCCGAAAACCATTCCGCCCTTGTCCGATTGAGAAATATAGAAATGGGCGCCACCAACACCGAACACCACCACCTGATCCAGCAGCGGTTTCAGAGGTTCAGACACGAACGCCTGAAGTTTATGCGTTTCAATGGGCAGCTTGCCGAGTTCAGCCATCTGCCAGAGTCTTGAGGTATTGCCGGCGACAGCAAAGCCCAGTTTCTTGGCATTGATTCTGCCGCGAGAGGTTTCAACACCGGTAACACGATTACCCTCGCGTACCACACCAGTAACCTCGCAATTCTGCAAAATATCCACGCCCTGCTGATCGGCACCTCGGGCGTATCCCCAGGCGACTGCGTCGTGCCGCGCGGTACCGGCGCGACGCTGAACAGCCGCACCAATTATCGGAAAGCGGGCATTGTTATAGTTCAGATGGGGGACTTCACGTTTGAGCTGCGACAAGCTCCATAATTCGGCGTCCGAACCAGTAAGACGCATCGAATTGTAGCGACGGGCAGAGCCGTCGCGAGCCGCAGGGCTGTGGAACAGCGAGATATGCGCACGCTGACTGAACATCACGTTGTAGTTCAGTTCGTGGCTCATATTTTCCCAAAGCTTTAGCGAGTGCTCATAAAATTCCCGGTTTCCGGGCATCATGTAATTGGAACGAACGATGGTCGTGTTGCGTCCACCATTGCCACCGCCAAGCCAGCCTTTTTCAACGACGGCAATATTCTTCTGCCCGTGGTTTTTTGCCAGATAGTACGCGGTCGCCAACCCATGGAGACCCGCGCCGACAATGACAACGTCGTATTCTTTTTTTGGTTCCGGATCGCGCCATGCCCGGGTCCAGCCGCGTTGACCGGTAAGCCCGTTTTTGATCACGCTCCAGGCAGAGTATCGAGTCATGTTGCCTCCGAATGGCAATAATTCTTTGATCGCAGCGACAGCCCGAATGCCGCTGACCGTGGGACAGTCGTTGGGGTATGTATCACTTTTGGTTCAGTTTTGCATCTGTTTTGGTCCACGCTTGGATCGTTTTCGAGAATTAACCGACACCGATACTGCATTAGAAAACCCCTTGACGGCTCACGGTACAGATATGGTACCAATCAAACTGGTGAGAATAGAATCCGGTTGCAATCTGCGGTATCAGCAATGCCATAACCGTGATCACTAAGGCATTGGACCAAATCCGCCACCTGGGATGCGTTTGATTCTGCAACCGTTCCGTCGGGGCGATAGTGATTGTTCTCAAACCCTATTCGAACATGTCCTCCCATATGAACCGCCTCCAGCAGACAAGCCTTTTCCTGAGCTCCGAAAGCACAACAGAACCAGTCGCATTGATCAGAATCACGATTCAAGCTCAGTGCGTTCAGAAACGGTTGCAGGTCAGACGGCTCGGACTGTTGATTGACCTGGTATCGCCCCAGAACAAACAGCAGGCATCGATGCGACGCCGGAATAACGCCTGCATCCTGCAATTCACAGAAGCGGGATACATCCTGTTCATCGTAGAGAATATGTTGGATATGGACACCACTTGCATCACAGTTTAAGTAAAAGTGTTTCGCAAAATCCAGATCTGAACGCACCCCGGCCATCTCTCTGAGCCCGACGCTGGCCATCGCCGGCGAGGTATCAAAAACGGTCTTCGCCTGTTGTTCCGGAGTAAAAACACCGACCGCTTCTGTGGTGATCTGGATACAGAGTTTGGGAATATCTGTTTCAAGCGTACGTATCAGATGCCTGTACAATTTGCTATCGATGGAGTGCGTTTCGTCAGCATCCCTGACATGCGCATGCAGCACTGAAGCTCCGCACCTGAAACAATCGACAGCAACGGCAGCGGTTTCTTCCACAGTTGTCGGCAGATTCGGATGATCAGATTTGGTTTTGCGCGCTCCGTTAGGGGCCACCATCACGATAACAGGCCCTCTTGTATCGGCCGTATGAAATGCAGGCGGGGACATTGTGGCATCAGTCTTTGAGAATTCGTCTCCCGGATACTGTCACAAAAATCCGATTGGGAGATAATCAGCTTCCTTTGCAGCAAACCCAAGACGAAAACAAAGCAACGCTGTGCGCCTTTTTTACGACATTGACCGGCTAGGACCGGAGCGTTTTGATTCCGACCGGTTCCAGTTTGTGGTGTACACCGAACGTGCCGATGAAAAGGTCAGGCCGAACGAGGACTGCGCAGGGTGGCTGAATCTGGGTCCGGATCGCAGCCTGTTCGTTCTCTCTGACGGCCTCGGGGGACGACCCAATGCCGATATCGCATCGCGCACGGCGGTCGAGACAATCCTCAACAGTCTGCAGCATAAGCCTGCCGAGGATCGAATCGCAGGCGACATCATTGCCGCCATTGACGAGGCGAACGAAGCGTTAATGGCGCACTACACCCGATGTGGTGCAACACTGGCCGTTGCCAGCTTTTCCGGCACAACCGTTCGCCCGTATCTTATTGGGGACAGCAGTTTCATGCTGGTCGGCAAACGCGGCCTGGTTAAGTATCGTTCAACAGCTCATTCTCCCGTAGGTCATCTGGTGGCCGCTGGTGCTTTAACAGCGCGCCAGGGAATCAAGCACACGCAGAATCACCTGGTAGAAAATGTTCTGGGCGACTCCAGGTTTTACGTCGAGGTGGGCTCTGCTCTGGAAGTCGCAAACCACGACACCATGATCATGTGCAGTGATGGTCTGACCGATCACCTCACTCCAGACAAGATTGGAGAAATTGCATGCCGCGACAGGCTGGAAGATTCAGCTCTGGAACTGGCAAACGCCAGTAAGAAACGGATGCAGGCCCGACAAAGCGCCGACGATCTGACGTTTATTCTGATAAGACTCCAACCCGCCATCGGAGACTAGCCTGCCGAAAGCAGCACCGACTTAAGTAGAGGTTGCCTGAAATGTGCCGCTGATCGCGAAGTCGATACCGTTGCAGACCAGTGGACCGGAGACATCGCCACTGACCGAGTTATCGTCGAAAGTTCCGGTATAGGTAACCTGTCCACCAGTGCACTCTATTTCATTAACCGTAAACTGTACGCTGTCACTGGTGGCTACCAGCGAGTTCCCGTCCACGCTGCCCTCTGCAGGAATTTGATCACTGCTGATCACCACTCGCGACCCGCTGATTGATACTTCGATGCTCAATACCTCGCTGGCAATGGGTGTACCAACCGAACTGATGACAATAGACTGCGTCCCGGTAAAACCTGAGGAGGATCCTCCACCGCTTCCCGATCCTCCTCCGCCACAGGCGGTTAGTGTTAACGCCAGACCAAATGCTGTGCAGAGAGCCGTGAGACTCCTCCGTGCTGTCAATTGTGTGGTCATTATTTTTTTCATCTGATCACTTTTCGTTTCAGTTCATTGATACAGCCGGTTTAGACTAACAGAATCGAACGGCCACTTCGACAGCTTATTCAGTCTGACAACCGGGGCAAAAATACAACGACCTGCCGCCCGACTGCATTCTCAAAACTGTTTGTTTGCATCGGTAACAGGACTCTCCCTCACGTCCGTATACGCTGAAGCGGTGAGACTCGCGATCCGTTTTGCCACTATCCTTAAGTTGCTTTACCAGCGCGGGCGCATTGGTGAGGCCGCCCGTCCGGTATGAACGGCGGGTGAGGGACAAAATCGATTTGGCCAGACGGTTTCGCGCCGACCGACAGAGACTTTTTGGCTTCGACCGAGGATCTATTCTGGATTGAAATAAAATTTCAGCACGCAGATAGTTCCCGAGTCCCGCCAGAAATTGCTGGTCCAGAAGCAAAGGACCCAGCGCGCGATTTCTGAATTCTGATAAATCCATGCGATCTCTTATTTCCTGCCAATCGGGCGACTGGGAGAGAAGATCGGGACCGAGACGGCGAAGGAAAGGATGTTGTGACAGCTCTGCTCTGTTCATTACATCAATATCAGACGCACTGAATAACCATGCGCTCGACGCCTTTGTCACGATCGCCAGACGCAGCTGTCGGTTGCTCTGTGGCTGATTCGCGCCCGCAGTCACGATCCATCGTCCATACAGTTGGTTGTGAGAGTAAATGATGAGATCGTTTTCAAAAACCGTCAGCATCGCCTTGCCTCGGGTTTCGACTCTGAGAACTCTGGATTGACGAAGTCGCTTTTCAAATTGCTTCAGGCGTACAAAAGCAAACCAGACTGAGTCAATTTCAGCATCCGCGACAGCGCGTTCGACCTGATCAGCTGCGCGTCGGATTTCAGGCCCTTCGGGCATACCGTCTATCTCTTGAATCGTGTCCGCAGGTCACTGGCTGAATGGAGAACAATTTCAACACCGGGTACGCTGCCAATGCCTTTGCTAAATTGCGACGTTGTCAGACAATTTCTTCCATTAATGCAGCAGGCCAAGCACAGTGGTTTTTAGCGCTTCAATTGATCGCCGCTCGCGGTTTGGTCGATCAATCAGAATTGCCCCCTGAAGTCCGGCGATTGCTGTGCGCGCCAGCTTGATTGCATCGATCTCGTTGTTGTGGGAGCCGGAATGATCTTTAAACACCCCGACCAACCAATCTTCTGCCAGGTTAAAAAAATCGGTGAGTTTAGCTTTGTTCTCGTCGTTCAGATCACTCGACTCGGCGGCCAACATGCCGCAGAGACAGAGGCGATCATTCTCAAGGGCTTCCTCGAAGATGCCTGCAAAGCGCAGGAACCTGTTTTTCGGATCGCCAGCATCTGCATCGATAGCCTCGAGCCGGTGCCGAAACTCCTGAATATATTGGTCGATTAATGCTGAGGCCAGATCTGACTTTTCGGGGAAGTAATAGTGGACACTTGACGATTTTATGCCCGCAGCATGGGCCAGCGTTCTGAAGCTCAGGCTGTGGAGGCCGCTCGATCGCACCGCTTCACTGGCCACCGTTTGCAGTTCTTCTCGTTTCGTAGACATGAACGTAAACAGGTTGTTAGTAAACCGAGTATATATTCTCTACCTACCGATAGAAATACAAAATAAACTGCACTAAAATATCTCTATCGATAGATAGAAGATGAATACAGATACACTGATTATTGGTGCAGGTCTGAGCGGCCTGCACATCGCCTGGCGATTGCAGCGATTGGGTGTGGACGCTCGCATTCTGGAAGCTCGACCGCGAATTGGCGGACGGGTGCTTTCAAGACCGTATCACCCTTCGGATTCAAGCAACCGATTCGATCTCGGTCCATCCTGGTTGTGGCCACACAACCGCAACCTGCTAAACCTTGTCCATGAATTGGGTCTGGACGACCATCTTTTTGAACAGTATGACAAGGGAGGCGGGATATTCGAATCATCCGACGGCACCATACACCGCAATACTGGTGGTATGAAAATGTCTGGCTCCCTGCGTTTACAAGGTGGAATCGGCTCTGTAACCGACTGTCTGCTGAGTCAACTCCGGGAGAATTCAGTGTCACTGAATCAACCGGTTTCACACATAAAATTTGCCAACGGTGTGTTTACCGTCCGAACTTCAAATCGAGACCAGAGCAACACGTTCACGGCGGATCGCGTGATACTGACGACGCCTCCGCGAGTGGCCTGTCAGGCGATTCAGTTTCAGCCCGAACTCACTGCGGACACACGCATGGCATTGAAGAACACTCAGACCTGGATGGCATCGCAGGCGAAAGTCGTAATCCAGTACAACGACGCATTCTGGCGCAGAAATGGGCTCTCTGGTGATGCGTTCAGCCAACAGGGTCCGCTCAGAGAAATCCACGATGCATCATCGTCTAATGCTTCACAGGCCGCACTGTTTGGCTTTGTCGATGGACATACGACTCGATCGAAAATTTCATTAGAGGATTACAGAACGCTGGTCGCAGGGCAGATGGGACGCATTTTCGGTTCACCTGGACGACACCCGACCCACATTCATCTGCTCAACTGGTCATCTGAAGAATTGACCTGCACCCCACTTGACGTTGGCGAGCCTCCCCGGCACAGTTTTTATACGCTCACTTTTGGAGACAAAAATCAGTTTGAGAATCGGCTACTATGGGCAGGTACGGAATTTGCCGATGCCAGGTCACACGCTAATGGTTATCTGGAAGGCGCTGTGACTGCCGGATGGCAAGTCATTAGTCAGATAACAGGATAAGAGGTTGAGTATGAGTCCGCAATCCACAGGTCCGGATGTTCATGGATTCTTTGATCCGGCCACCAATACAATCAGCTACGTTGTTGTCGATCCGGCGACGGGTCAGTGCGCCATTATCGATTCTGTACTGGATTTTGACGCCGCCGCAGGAACCACTTCAACGGAATCCACTGACGCTTTGCTTAAATTCGTAATCGATAATGATTTCAAAGTTTGCTGGATTCTTGAAACCCACGTTCATGCCGACCATCTCTCGGCAGCTCCATATCTCAGAGACCTGACTGAAGCGCCTATAGGAATTGGCAGCGAGATCATCACGGTACAACGACTGTTTGGGAAGATATTTAATGCCGGTTCAGAGTTCGAACTGGACGGCAGTCAGTTTGACACGCTGTTTAACGATCAGGCTGAATTTTCAATAGGTGATATTGACGGATATGTATTGCACACGCCGGGACACACACCAGCCTGTGTTACTTATGTCATTGGCGATTGCGCATTTACAGGAGACACTGCGTTCATGCCGGATTTTGGTACCGCGAGGACCGACTTCCCAGGCGGGGATGCGGCTCAGCTTTATCACTCGATCAATCGCATACTCAGTCTGCCGGAGGAGACCAGACTGTTTGTCTGCCATGACTACAAAGCACCCGATCGAAACGAGTTCGCCTGGGAGACATCAGTTGCTGAACAGCGAGAACGCAATGTGCACATTAAACAGGGCACAACCTGTGACGAATTCGTCAAGTTTCGGACGGAAAAAGACCGCGGATTGCCGGTGCCCAAACTGCTGATTCCATCAGTCCAGGTCAACATGCGGGCGGGCAACCTGCCGCCACCTGAGGCCGACGGCAATGTGTATCTGAAAATACCGATGAACCGCTTGAAGTAAAACCAACTCAGCTGTGCGAGCAACTGCTGAACGTTGACCAATGGATCAACAGGTTGGTGGAGCGGAAGCGTAAGGCAAATGCCCGGACTTCACCCAAACCAGAGTACCGCCGCTCCCTGAACGGACTTGAGCACGGTACCCGATCGGACACCGAAGCCAGCTGTTCCTGTGCAAGGAGTCGCCGGCCTCACATAAATCACCATCAAGAACGAGAAGTTCCATGCCGTCTTTGGCGTCAATGTCTACATTGGTATCCGGTGCGTAGCGTTCGAGTCGCACAAACTCCCGGTGATCTCGAAACAGCGTGACGCTTTGAACCCCGGAACGATCCGGATCGGCAACGAGGTCCAGATCTTCGAACCTCAATCTGACGGACTCCCGATCCTGCAAATCGAACTGCCAGAGTTTGACAAATATGACGCAACCCTTTTCCGACCCCGGGGTATGACTCGACTCGGGGGGATTTCGCACATAGCTACCCGCCGAAAAGTCACCGTGTTCGTCCTGAAAGACGCCGTCAAGAACAATAAACTCCTCTCCACCGGAATGCACATGCGCTGAGAAGTGACTGCCGGGAGCATAGCGAACGATAGTGGTCGCGCGCGCGACTTCGTCACCAATACGATCCAGCATCCTGCGATCAACACCAGCCATCGGCGATTCCACCCAATCGAGGTCATCAGTGTGCAGCAGGACCCGTTGATCAAAATTTGCGCG